>NZ_JBAURZ010000189.1:0-11564 GCF_049581445.1 Paraburkholderia sp.
GGCCGGGGCCGCAGCGCCATTCGCCTGCGCAGCGGGCTTCGCAGCCGCCGCGCCGCCTTCAGCGCCTTCGAGGACGACGATCAGCGACCCTTCCGATACGTTGTCGCCAACCTTGACCTTCACTTCCTTGACGGTGCCCGCAGCCGAGCTTGGCACGTCCATGGTCGCCTTATCGGATTCCAGTGTGACGAGCGACTGCTCTTTCTCGACGGTGTCACCCGCCTTCACCAGCACCTCGATCACAGGGATGTCCTTGTAATCGCCGATGTCCGGCACCTTGACTTCGATCGCTTGACTCATTGTTGGTGTCTCCTGGGCCGCGCACGCAACCCGCCCCTGGCGATCAGGGGCAAGTGCGCACGCATGGCACTCGGGGAATGATGCCTTAGACGGTCATCGGGTTGGGTTTGGCGGGATCAAGGTTGTACTTCTTGAGCGCCTCGGCGACGACCTTACGCTCGATCGTGCCTTCGTCTGCCAGTGCGTTCAATGCAGCGACCGTGACCCAGTAACGATCCACCTCGAAGAAGTGGCGCAGCTTTTCACGGGTATCCGAACGCCCAAAGCCGTCGGTGCCCAGCACGACAAACTTTTGCGGCACGAACGCGCGAATCTGCTCGGTCAGCGCACGGATATAGTCGGTCGATGCGATGACCGGACCCGGCGCATCCTTCAGCAGCTTCTCGACGTGCGAGAGCTTCTTCTCTTCGGTCGGGTGCAGCAGGTTCCAGCGCTGCACTTCGTGGCCTTCGCGGGCCAGTTCTGTGAAGCTCGGCACGCTCCAGAGGTCGGCGGCGACGCCCCAGTCGTTCTTCAGCAGATCAGCGGCAGCAATCACTTCATTGAAGATCGTGCCCGCGCCCATCAGTTGCACGTGCGGCGTCTTTTTGTCGGCTTCGGCCTTCTTGAACGAGTACATGCCCTTGATGATGTCCGCAGCTACGCTCTCGCCCTGCGGAATCGCCGGGTGCTCGTAGTTCTCGTTCATCACCGTGACGTAGTAGTACACGTCTTCCTGCTCCGCGACCATGCGACGCAGACCGTCCTGCATGATGACGGCGAGTTCGTAACCGAACGTCGGGTCATAGCTGATGCAGTTCGGCACCGAAGCCGCCCACATCAGCGAGTGACCGTCTTCGTGCTGCAGGCCTTCGCCGTTCAGCGTCGTACGTCCTGCCGTACCACCCAGCAGGAAGCCGCGCGAACGCATGTCGCCCGCAGCCCAGGCCAGATCGCCGATGCGCTGGAAGCCGAACATCGAGTAGAAGATGTAGAACGGGATCATGATCTCACCGTGCGTCGAGTACGACGTCGCGGCAGCGATCCAGTCCGACATACCGCCGGCTTCGTTAATCCCTTCCTGCAGGATCTGACCGGTTTCCGACTCACGGTAGAACATCAGCTGGTCGGAATCTTCCGGCACGTACTTCTGGCCGTCCTGATTCCAGATACCGATCTGACGGAACAGCCCTTCCATACCGAAGGTACGCGATTCGTCCGGCACGATCGGCACGATGCGTTTGCCGAGCGCCTTGTCCTTCAGCAGGATATTGAGAATCCGCACGAACGCCATCGTCGTGGAGATCTCGCGGCCTTCGCCCGTGCCCTTGAGCAGCGGCTCGAAAGCAGTGAGTTCCGGCACCGGCAGCGACTCAGCCTTCTGACGACGCGCCGGCAGATAGCCGCCGAGGTCCTGACGGCGAGCGCGCATGTACTCGAGTTCCTTCGAACCTTCTTCGAACTTGAGGTACGGCACGTTGACGAGATCTTCGTCGGAGATCGGCAGACGGAACTGGTCACGGAATTTCTTCAGGTGATCCAGGTGCAGCTTCTTCTGCTGGTGGGTGATGTTCATCGCCTGACCAGCTTCGCCCATGCCGTAGCCCTTGATCGTCTTCGCGAGAATGACGGTCGGCTGGCCCTTGGTCTGGGTGGCTTCCGTGAACGCAGCGTAGATCTTGTGCGGATCATGGCCGCCGCGGTTCAGGTTCCACACGTCTTCGTCAGACCAGTCGGCGACCAGCGCCTTCAGTTCCGGCGTGTTGAAGAAGTGTTCGCGCACGAACGCGCCCGACTCCGACTTGTACGTCTGATATTCGCCGTCCACGACTTCCATCATCCGGCGCATCAGCGCGCCAGTCTTGTCGCGTTGGAACAGTGCATCCCAGCGGCTGCCCCAGATGACCTTGATGACGTTCCAGCCAGCGCCGCGGAATTCGCTTTCCAGTTCCTGGATGATCTTGCCGTTACCGCGCACCGGACCATCGAGGCGCTGCAGGTTACAGTTGATCACGAACACCAGGTTGTCGAGCCGCTCGCGCCCGGCCATGCCGATCGCGCCGAGCGATTCCGGCTCATCGGTCTCGCCGTCGCCGAGGAACGCCCATACCTTGCGGCCTTCGGTCTTCGCGACGCCGCGCGCATGCAGGTACTTCATGAAGCGGGCTTGATAGATCGCCATGATCGGGCCGAGGCCCATCGAGACGGTCGGGAACTGCCAGAAGTCCGGCATCAGCCACGGGTGCGGATACGACGAGATGCCCTCGCCGCCCACTTCCTGGCGGAAGTTGTCGAGCTGGTTTTCGCTCAGACGACCGAGCAGGAACGCGCGCGAGTACACACCCGGCGACGAGTGGCCCTGCACGAACACGAGGTCGCCGCCATGCTTGTCGGAAGCCGCGTGCCAGAAATGGTTGTAGCCGACGTCATACAGCGTGGCAGCCGACGCAAACGATGCGATGTGGCCACCGACGTTCGTCTGCTTGCCCGCGCGCAGCACCATCGCGATGGCGTTCCAGCGCGTGTACGAACGAATGCGGTGTTCGATATCCTGGTCACCGGGAATCGGCGCCTGGCGTGAGACAGGGATCGTGTTGATGTACGGGGTGTTGGCCGAGAACGGCAGATGTTCGCCGTGTACGCGCGCAAATTCGATTTGCTTTTCGATCAGATAGTGGGCGCGGTCGGGGCCTACAGCAGAAATCACGCCATCCAGCGCTTCCAGCCATTCGCCGGTTTCCTGGGGATCGTCGTCTTTTTCAGCGGCGACATATTTCATGACTTCGTCGGGTACAGCGGACATGCTCGTCTCCTGAGGATAAGGAACGCTCTTTGAACAGACGACGCGGACGAGTGTGGCCGCGGCAGCTTCGGCCGATTGTAATAAGGCGCTCATCGTCTGCGCAACATAATTTTCGAATTACGAGATCGTTTCTCATAATGCGGAAAATTGTTGCGACGCACCCTGGTTTGACTGCCCACCAACGGATACGTCGGCTAGTTTGCACCGATTAGCGCGACTTTCCGCGCTTTTTTGCGCCATTTGCTAGCCACCCGCTGCGCTACAATGCCAGCCATGTTGACCGAACGGCTTTTCGCACGCTCGGCGCGGCCCGCCGGAAAGCCGGCAGACTCGTCGCCGTCCCGCTGGCACCATGGACCATGGTGGTCGAACTCGTATTTGCTCACGCCGCTGCTGTCGATCCTGGTATTCCTGGTCGTCATGAGCCTGATTCTGTGGAGCCTGAACCGGCGCGAGCAGCAGCAACAGGAAGACACGCTGTACCGCAATGTCGCCTGGGCACAGCAACAAATACGCCTGTCGATGACCGGCGCCCAGGAGCAGATTCAGGCCCTCGCACGCGACATCGTTGCCGGCCACGCGGATCCCCATTCTTTCCAGGTGTCTACCACGGACATCATGCAGGGGCATCCCGAAATCCTCTACATGAACTGGTACACGAGCGAGCAGCAGCCGCGCTGGCCCAATACCGCCCAGCCCGTGTTCGGCCAACGCCTCGCCAAACCCAGCGACGAACAAATGGAAGAGGCCGTCAAAGCGGGCTTCGCCGACGCGCGCACCTCGCGCCGCCAGGTCTACTCGCCGCTCATCTATGACGATCTCGGCAACGGCTATCTGACGCTGCAGACCCCGATCTACCGCGACCGCGAATTCCTCGGCACGATCGCCGCCGTGTTTTCCATCGAAGGGGTGCTCAAGCACGACATCCCGCCTGAGCTGTCGGCGAAGTACAAGATCTCGATCATCGATCTGAACAACCGCGAACTCGCGACCACTTCGACCCGTCCGCGCCTGCCGCGCGACATGTTCTATGACCTGCCGCTCGACCCGCCGGGTCAGGGCGTCTCGGTGCGCGTCTACGCATTCCCGCAGATGACCAACTTCACGAACAACACGCTCGTGTGGCTGGTGGCGGGTCTGTCGTGTTTCGTGCTGTGGAGTTTGTGGAGTCTCTGGAAGCACACGCGCCAGCGCTTCGAAGCCCAGCAGGCGCTATACGCCGAAGCCTTCTTCCGGCGCGCCATGGAAAACTCCGTGCTGATCGGCATGCGCGTGCTCGACATGCACGGCCGCATCACGCACGTGAACCCGGCGTTTTGCCGCATGACCGGCTGGGACGAAAGCGATCTGGTCGGCAAGAACGCGCCGTTCCCCTACTGGCCGCGTGACGCTTACCCGGAAATGCAGCGCCAACTCGACATGACGCTGCGCGGCAAGGCACCCTCCTCCGGCTTCGAATTGCGCGTGCGGCGCAAGGACGGCTCGCTGTTCCATGCACGGCTCTACGTCTCGCCGCTGATCGACAGTTCGGGCCGGCAGACCGGCTGGATGTCGTCGATGACCGACATCACCGAACCGAAACGGGCGCGCGAAGAACTCGCCGCCGCGCACGAACGCTTCACCACCGTGCTGGAAAGCCTCGACGCCGCCGTGTCCGTGCTGGCCGCCGACGAAGCCGAATTGCTGTTCGCCAACCGCTACTACCGCCATCTGTTTGGCATTCGCCCGGACGGGCATCTGGAATTAGCGGGCGGCGGGTTCGATAGCGCACAGGCGTCGTCCGATTCGATCGATATGGTCGATGCATACGCGGGACTGCCCGCCGCCGCGCTCACCGAAAGCACCGCCGACGCCCAGGAAGTCTACGTCCAGGGCATCCAGAAGTGGTTCGAAGTGCGCCGCCAATACATTCAGTGGGTGGACGGCCATCTGGCGCAGATGCAGATCGCGACGGACATCACCACCCGCAAGCAGGCACAGGAACTCGCGCGCCAGCAGGACGAAAAACTGCAGTTCACCAGCCGACTGATGACGATGGGTGAAATGGCCTCGTCGCTGGCTCACGAACTGAACCAGCCGCTCGCGGCGATCAATAACTATTGCTCCGGAACCGTCGCACTGGTTAAATCTGGGCGGACCACGCCTGACAATCTGCTGCCCGTGCTCGAAAAGACCGCGCAGCAGGCGGTGCGGGCGGGCATGATCATCAAGCGGATCCGCGAATTCGTGAAGCGCAGCGAACCGAAACGCCAGGCCACCCGCGTCGCCGATATCGTCGCGGACGCGGTTGGGCTCGCTGAAATCGAGGCGCGCAAACGCCGTATCCGCATCGTCACGGATCTGCGCTCGCGCCTGCCGGTGATCTATGTGGACCCGGTGCTGATCGAGCAGGTGCTGGTGAATTTGCTAAAGAACGCTGCTGAAGCCATGCACGATGCCCGGCCGAATGCGGTCGATCCGGTGATCCGCGTGGTCGTCAGGCTCGACAGCGGGTTTGTCTGCATCAGCGTCGTCGACCAGGGACCGGGCGTCGACGAAGCGACGGCCGAGCGTCTGTTTGAACCGTTTTACAGCACCAAGTCCGATGGTATGGGCATGGGGTTGAATATTTGCCGTTCCATTATTGAATCGCATCGCGGTCGCCTGTGGGTGGTCAACAACGTCGAATCTGACGGCCATATCACAGGCGCCACGTTCCATTGCAGTCTGCCTATTGGAGAGCCTGATGGCCCGAGCAACGGCGGGTCAGAGGCGCCGACACCACAAACCGTTACGGGAGAGCTATGAACAGCCCAGTCACCACACAGGAAACAGTCTTTGTCGTCGATGACGACGAGGCCGTTAGAGATTCGCTGCGCTGGCTGCTGGAGGCGAACGGCTATCGGGTACAGTGCTTCTCCAGCGCCGAGCAGTTTATCGACGCCTGGCAGCCGCACACGCACCCTGGTCAGATTGCCTGTCTGATCCTTGACGTGCGGATGTCCGGTATGAGCGGACTCGAGTTGCAGGAACGTCTGATTGCCGATAACGCCTCGCTGCCGATCATCTTCGTGACCGGCCACGGCGACGTGCCGATGGCAGTGTCGACGATGAAAAAAGGCGCGATGGATTTCATCGAGAAGCCGTTTGACGAAGCCGAACTGCGCAAGCTGGTCGAGCGCATGCTCGACAAGGCGCGCAGCGAAAGCAGCAGTGTGCAGCAACAGCGCGCCGCCGCCGAGCGTCTGGGCAAGCTGACCGCGCGCGAACACCAGGTGCTCGAGCGCATCATCGCCGGCCGTCTGAACAAGCAGATTGCCGACGACCTCGGTATCAGCATCAAGACCGTCGAAGCGCACCGCGCGAACATCATGGAAAAGCTGAACGTGAATACGGTCGCCGATCTGCTGCGTCTCGCGCTGTCGAACAAGCCGAAAGAGGCTCAGTAAGCAAGCGCCACCGGCTTAGGCTGCGCGGCGGCAAGGTCGTCCCGCAGCCTCGGTGCAGCGTCTGAGTGTGTACCTAAGTGGGCCTCGGGCATGGGCCCAGTTGCTCCCGCGGCATGCCCCGCGGCTGCAATCGACTCATCTGATCGCCGTGCTGACCGGAGTTCATATCCGGCCAGCACGCGCCCGTCGACTTTCCTCTGCCTCAACGCGCATCGCTCCCGCTACATGGCGGTTGCACGCACCCGCTCCGAAACCCATGCGTCGGTATAATGCTGAACTTCGCCGTGGCGCGTTTTCTGCGCCGCGCGCGGCCGCGCCCCGCATTCCGAACTGCCTACACTCGACCGACCATGACAGCCAAACTGATCGACGGCAACGCCCTCTCCAAGACCTTGCGCGCCGACGTCGCGACCCGCGCCGCCGCCCTCACCGCCCGTGGCCATCAACCGGGCCTCGCGGTCGTGCTGGTGGGCGACAATCCGGCCAGCGAAGTCTACGTGCGTAACAAGATCAAGGCCTGCGAGGACAACGGCCTGTTCTCATCGTACGACCGCTACCCGGCCACGCTCTCGGAAGCCGATCTGCTCGCGCGCATCGACGAGTTGAACCGTGACCCGAAGATCCACGGCATCCTCGTCCAACTGCCGTTGCCGAAGCATATCGACAGTCACAAGGTGATCGAGGCGATCGCGCCGGAGAAGGATGTCGACGGTTTTCACGTCGCCAACGCCGGCGCGCTGATGACCGGCAAGCCGCTGTTTCGCCCTTGCACGCCGTACGGCGTGATGAAAATGTTCGAAGCCTACGGCATCGATCTGAAGGGTGCGAATGCGGTGGTGATTGGCCGCTCCAATATCGTCGGCAAGCCGATGGCGCTGCTGCTACTCGAAGCCGGCGCAACCGTGACGATCTGCCATAGCAAGACGCGCGACCTCGCCGCGCATACGCGTCAGGCTGACGTCGTGGTTGCCGCCACCGGCTTGCGCAACATCCTGACCGCGGACATGGTCAAGCCCGGCGTGGCCGTGATCGACGTGGGCATGAATCGCGACGAGGCCGGCAAGCTCTGCGGCGACGTGGACTTTGCGGGGGTCAAGGAAGTGGCCAGCTACATCACGCCGGTGCCGGGCGGCGTCGGTCCGATGACGATCACCATGCTGCTGGTCAACACCATCGAAGCAGCCGAGCGCGCTGCCGCCAACGCGTAAAACGTATCAGCGGAAATCAGCGCGTTTCAGTGCATGCAGGCGCGTATCAGTGCTATCCCACAGCCAACTGCTAGCGCGCCGTCTCGCGACGAACGGCGTTCAACGCACTGCTGTGTCGGTGGTCATCGGTACGGCTAGTGTGCGAGGCGTGCGCGCCAAACGCCGCCGGCACCACACCAGCACCGGGCGCTCCACGAAGTGCCACGACAGCATCGCACATGCGACGATAAAGGGCGCCGCAATCAATACGGCGGTCTGATGGTTCAGATGCGGCGCGATACTCGCTACGCATTGCTGCATCATGAACCCGTACAGATAGATGCCGTACGAGTAATCATTGCGTGGCACGAAGCGGTGCAACAGCGGTGTCGTGCCAATCCACATTACGCCGTACACGAAAGTCAGATAAAAAAGCGGCTGCGCGCCGGCTGTGTCACGAAAGACCATAAACACCATCATCAGCCCAAGCGCCCCGAGGCCGGAAAACTCAATGCGCTCGCGCCAACCATACAGCAGCATCCCGATCATGAAGAACGGTTCCGGCCAGAACGAATAGCCACCCGGCTTTTCGGAGAAATCGCGCAAGCCGATTTCCAGATGCGGCAGGTGCACCCGCACGGCGAACGCGAGGAGTCCAAGCGCCGCCGCCGCCGTGACGCCCCAACGGCTCGACAGCAGGCCGGCCATGCCGGTGATCAGCACGATCACGTAGCAGCGAACTTCGATCGGCAGCGTCCACAGCGGAGCACAAATGTCAGCAACGAAGCGGTTGTGTTCGAACACGCCCGGCAAGCCCCAGCCGCTCTTGAGTACGATCGTCGAGAAGTTGTCGAGATTGGCCCAGGTCGCGCGTGAGGCGAAATACTCGTGCAACGGCAAGGTCGTGAAGAGCGGGCCAAGGATGAATATGGTGACCAGCGATCCGCCCGCCACTGCTGGCCAGATCCGCGCGATGCGCAACGCGACGAAACGCGGCGCCGAGCGCTGCCGGTCGAAGCTGGCCGTGACCAGCATCCCGCTCATCATGAAAAAGGCATAGACCCCAAAGGCGCCGAAGCCGTCGAAACCCAATGCGTTCTGCACCCAGTCGATCGTGCCGTCCGGCGCCTGTATTATGTACGAATGACCGTACACCACCGCGATCGCGGCCAGAAGACGCACCAGGTCGAAATTGTTGCCCTTGCGCGATAGAGCCTGCGAAAGCGGATTCATCGATGTTTCTCCTGCGTAGACGGCGCCACTGGCCTGTATGGATTGATGCGGCCAGCGACGTCCTATCACGATGACGCAGGGCAGCAAATGGGACCGTTCGCTCTCGCACAAACCAATGCAGACCATGTTTTTGCGGCTACGCAGGCCGGCAATACCTGGGCCAGGCGCACGAGCCACGCGCGCAGGTCTGGCACAAATAACCTCGTCAGCGAGGCGTAAGCCCGCAAAACCCGAACTTCTGCTAATTTGTGCTGTAGCCGGACTGGAAACGCGGCGCCCAGCCCCAATGTGGGTATCGGGCGCGGCCCTCCGCCACGCCCGCCTATTCACCCGCGTCAGACAGGAAGCCTCATGTCCAGCACTCAACCGACACAAGACAACCCGCTCCTCGATTTCTCCGACCTGCCGCGCTTTGGCGACATCCGCCCCGAACATGTCACCCCCGCCCTCGATGTGCTGCTCGCCAACGCGAGCGCCGCCGTCGAACGCGCCAGTGAACCCGTCACGCCGGCCTCGTGGGTCGATGTCGTGGAAGCGGTCGAGCGCGTCACCGAACCGCTCTCGCGCGCCTGGGGGGTGATTGGCCACCTGAACGCCGTTGCCGATACGCCGGAGCTGCGCGCAGCCTATGGCGAAAATCTGCCGCGCGTCACCGAGTTCTGGTCGAGCGTCGGACAAAACCTCGCGCTCTACGAAAAGTACAAGGCGCTGTCGGCCAGCAGCGACTTCTCCTCGCTGACTGGCGAACGCAAGAAGATCCTGCATAACGCTCTGCGCGATTTCCGCCTCTCGGGCGCCGAACTGCCGGAAGACAAGAAGCCGCACTTCGCCGAATTGCAAGAGCGTCAAGCCACCTTGTCCAAAGGTTTTTCCGATCACGTGCTGGACGCAACCAACGCGTACGCTTACTTCGTCGAAGACAAGGCACAACTGGCGGGTCTGCCGGAAGACGTGATCGCCGCGGCCGAAGAAGCGGCCGAGCGCGATGGCAAGAGCGGCTGGAAATTCACGCTGCACTTCCCATCGTATTTCCCCGTCATGCAGTATTCCGAAAACGGCGCGATGCGCGAGACCATGTACCGCGCCTACGTCACGCGCGCTTCGGAGCTGGGCGGCACCTACGGCGGTGGCAAAGCCGAATGGGACAACACCACGAATATTGCGGAACAGTTGAAGCTTCGCGCCGAAGAAGCGCATATGCTCGGCTACCAGAATTTCGCGGAAGTCTCGCTCGCGCCGAAGATGGCCGAATCGCCCGCACAGGTCATGGCCTTCCTCGAAGACCTGGCCACCCGCGCCCGACCGCATGCCGAACAGGACTGGAAGGAACTGCGTGAATTCGCCGCCAGCGAACTGGGCCTCGCGGAGATGCAGCCGTGGGACATGACGTTCGCGGCCGAGCGTCTGCGCCAGAACCGCTATTCGTTCTCCGAAAACGAAGTTAAGCAGTATTTCCCGGAAGACACGGTCTTCAAGGGGCTGTTCAAGGTCACGGAAACGTTGTTCGGCGTGAAGATCCGCCGTGACGAAGCCACCGTGTGGCATCCGGACGTGCGCTTTTTCCGGGTCGAGAATCAGGACGGCGGCCTCGTCGCGCAGTTCTATCTGGACCTGTATGCGCGTGAAGGCAAACGCGGCGGGGCGTGGATGGACGATGCGCGTGCGCGTCACAAGCATGCACATGGTGGCGTGCAAACGCCGGTCGCGTATCTGACCTGCAACTTCTCGGCGCCTGTGGGCGGAAGGCCGGCCTGCTTCACGCACGATGAAGTGATCACGCTGTTCCATGAGTTCGGTCACGGTCTGCATCACATGCTTACGCGCGTCGATGAGCTGGGCGTGTCGGGGATCAACGGCGTCGAATGGGACGCGGTCGAATTGCCGTCGCAGTTCATGGAAAACTTCTGCTGGGAGTGGGATGTGCTGAGTGACATGACCTCGCACGTCGAAACCGCCAAACCGCTGCCGCGTGAACTGTTCGACAAGATGCTCGCCGCCAAGAACTTCCAGAGCGGTCTCGGCACGTTGCGCCAGATCGTGTTCTCGATGTTCGACATCAGGCTGCATACGGACTTCGATACGGCCGGCACGAAGAGCGCCAACGATCTCGCCCGCGAAATTAACGAGCAGTTCCATGTCGTGCCGCAAGCCGCGTTCTCGCGCTGGCCGAACACGTTTAGCCACATCTTCGCGGGTGGCTATGCGGCGGGTTACTACAGCTACAAGTGGGCCGAGGTGTTGTCCGCCGACGCGTATGCCGCGTTTGAAGAAGCGGCACAAGCGGCAAGCGGCAGTGTGCTGGATGCGGAAACCGGCACGCGCTATCGCAAGGAGATTCTCGAAGTGGGCGGAAGTCGTCCGGCGATGGAATCGTTCAAGGCATTCCGTGGCCGTGAGCCGAATATCGACGCGCTGCTGCGTCATAACGGCATGACGCCTGCCGCCACGCATTAACTATCCGTCAGGCGGTGCGCGTTCGGCGCTGCTTGTAAAAAAACCGGTGCCCTGCTCACGCAGGCACCGGTTTTTTGTTGCGAGCGCCTACCGTTATCCCCGCTGCAATTTGAAATCGATCTGCTCCGGCCGACCCTCAAGCGTCAGCGTCGCCCGGGCGGCCGGCAAGCGGGCGACCAC
>NZ_JBAURZ010000190.1:0-2085 GCF_049581445.1 Paraburkholderia sp.
CAGCAAGTGCGAGCGCTTCCGTGCGCGGATCGAGGCCTGTGCCGAGCGGCACCGAACCGGGTCGCAGCAATTCGAGCAGCCGCACCGCCTGCGCGAATTCGAAGGCGTACGGTTCGTCGAACAACCGCTGCGCTACAGAACGAGCGGGCTGCTCTGGGTTGGCCGCCATGCGTGAATCTCCCTGCCATCGCGCATCAGTGTCGTATGCACGAAACGATTGACACTCGCGTACAGCGAGAAGAAGTTGGCCAGCACTCCTGAGAACATAACCATGCTGGCGCCCACAAAATGAGTGTGATCGAGTTCGATGCGTACCTGCAGGCCGTTTTGCCAGCCGCGCCATAAATCCGCGCCGACATGTCCAACGATCGCTTCGCTGCTCACGCTCATGAGCCCGGTGATCTGCCGGCGCGCGGTGGGGCTGGCCGCCAGGTTATGCAGTTCCAGCATCTCGCGCAACGAGTTCAGCGCCTGCGGTCCCGCGACCAGCGGCGTGTGATTGAGCACGAACTGTGAGGCAAGGCGCCAGCGCGAACTGCCGTCGAGCGCGGCGAAGGTCTGACGGGTTGGACGATGCGCGATCCGCACACTGGCAACCGGGCCTGGCTGTTCAAACGACAACAACGTGCCGGGTTCAAGTGTGTGCGCCAGGTGTCGGTTGGTGCAGAGCAGGTCGGCAGTGAGCGTTCGCGCGGAGGGGCTCGCCGGATCGAAGCAGGCATCGACGAAAGTCAGCATCATGTCGCTCCCCGGCCGCGATCGGTGCATGCCGGTGACCCGTCGCGCATGCCAGTAGAGCGACGAACCGTTGCCGTGCTGCACCCCGTAGTAGGGCGGCACTTCGACGACCTCGCGGCCGCTTACCGAGCGCACGTTGCACACCGCGTAGATCTCGGTGCTGGCTTCGCGGTGCGCGTCGGGACTGACGCGCAATTCGCGCTGCGTGCCGTCGGGACGCAACGGCTCTGAGGTGCGCGCAAACAGGTTCAGCGCGGGCGTGCAACCGAGCGCGAAGTCATGCGGATGAAGCGTGAGACGGCCGCCCGGAGCTGCGCCGAGTCCAATTAGCAGGTCAAGGGTATCGCCAGCGTCCGCGGGCGGCATGAACGGCACATCGAAGAATGCAAACTTTTCGGGGAAAGCAAAATATTCGACCAGCAGGCGACACGCCGGATGCACGCCATCCTCTAGCGGCAACAGCGCCTCATCGTCGCCGAAGCCAACCGGTTCCGGCTTGCCAGCGATGATTCGCGCGGGGGCACCGGGTGCCTGAAGGTAGACGCTCGCGCCATGCGCGCACAGCAGGTCGTAAAGCGTCGCGGCGCTGACTGGCGAGCCTGCGAGCCGCAACCGCAAGCGCTTGATTGGCAAGCCGCCGAACCGGTGCAAACCGGTGCAGCGCAGCGACAGACGCAGCGCGGCTTGCAGGCTCGGGTCGCCCGTTGCAGTCTGCGCCTCTTCGGCATTGAGCATCTGGGCCGTTTCAAGAGCAATCGGCCAGAGCGTCACGTCAGCGGAGGTACGCCAGCGCACCGCAGTGCCGTCGAGCGTCACATGCACCAGCGGCGTATTGCGCGGCACGACGTAGCCTGTGGCCACGCTGCCTTGAGTCGGGTCCGCTTCGAGTTGCACGATCGTCATTGATGGCAACGGCCGCGCCGCATAAGGGTAAAACTGCTCAAGCAGGCCGTCGGTCAGCTCCGAGTATTCATCGTCGAGCGTGCGCTGGATGCGTGCAGTCAGGATCGCGAAACTTTCGATCAGGCGTTCCACATGCGGATCGCCACTTTCGCCAGGCCCCAGTTCCAGGCGGCGAGCAATCTTTGGATAGCGTTGCGCGAAGCTCTCGCTCGCGCGCCGCAAATAGGTCAGTTCGCGCTGATAGTAGTCAAGCAGCAGGTCGTCAAGCGATTCGTTCATCGACCACTCCGACCGGCTGGCCGTCGGCGAGTTGTGCGACGAAGGCGACCGGCCAAGGAGCGGCGCCGGCGTAAAGATTTCCCATGATGCGCAGCCGCAGCCGCCATGGCGCGTCCGGCTCCGGCTCGATCTGGGCCTGCGGCTGACCGAGCCGCGGTTCGAATG
>NZ_JBAURZ010000191.1:0-2553 GCF_049581445.1 Paraburkholderia sp.
GGCTTCGGTGGCGGCTTCGGTGGCGGCTTCGGCGGAGGGTTTGGCGGCGGCTTCGGCAGTAGCAGTCACGGAGGCAAGGGTGGCAGCGGTAGCGGTGGCAACAGCGGCGGTAACGGGCACTAGATCCTTGGGTATGGAACCCCCGATCCGTACCCACCCCGTCTGAGGTCATCCAGCTTGGCAAGCCCCACCCGGCAAATGTCGGCGGTGGCGCCTCGATCCCCCGGTCGAGCGTCACCGCCGCAGCCGGGTCACACAGGCATCAAACGCCGCATCGACGGCAAATCAATTGACGTGGCGCAGACATTGCACGAGCCACGCAGCATTCAACCTGCAATCATGCCGACAATCCGCTCAGACCAACGCCTAAAGCATCTCGAGCGGTCGCTTGCTGCGCGGTGGTCTGAAGTAGGCATCGATGGCCGCGCATTCTTCGGCGCTCAACCGCAGTTCGAGCGCACGATGATTGTCCCGCACGTGTTCGACCCGCCCTGCCTTTGGAATCGCAAACACTTCCGGCTGCTGCAACACCCACGCAAGCGCTATCTGAAACACGGAGACGCCGCGCGCATCGGCGAGGTCGTCGAGCGGCGAGCGCTTGGGCAAGCGCGCATGATCCACCGGGCTATAGGCCATCGCGGGTATGTTGCGTGTCCGCAGCCGGGGCAGCAAATCGAACTCCGCCCCCCGTCGCGCCACGTTATAGAGAATCTGGTTCGTCGCGCACGCCTCGCCGCCCGGCACCGACATGAGTTCGTCCATGTCTTCTGCGTCGAAGTTGCTGACGCCCCAATGGCGGATCTTGCCGGCCCGCCGCAAGGCTTCGAAGCCTTCGACCGTCTCAGCGAGCGGCACCGAGCCGCGCCAGTGCAGCAGATACAGATCGAGCCGATCGGTCTTCAGGCGTTTCAGGCTGTGTTCGCAAGCCGCCTGCACGCCGCGCCGGCTGGCATTGTGCGGATACACCTTGCTCACCAGGAAGACACGCTCGCGCAGGCCCGCGAGCGCGTCGCCCAGCAACGTTTCGGTGGCGCCGTCGCCGTACATTTCGGCGGTGTCGATCAGCGTCATGCCAAGGTCGACACCCGCACGTAACGCGGCGATCTCCGTCTCGCGGCGCGCCGGCTGTTCGCCCATCTCCCAGGTACCCTGCCCCAGCTTTGGAATGCGCTCGCCGTCGGGCAAGCTCACAGTGGCGATATCGCTCGTCATGTTTTCTCCTTCGGTTGCGCAGGGCCTGCGAACGGCCCATTGGATCACCAGTTTATCCGCCAGACGCAGTTCAAATCGGCCCCCAGGCAAAAGCCCGCTATAACGCAACGCGCCAATGTCATAGAATTGCCGCTTGCCCTTCTTGCGTCTGCCACATGAACTCTGCCTCGGAAGACCGTTGGCGCGATCTGCGTCCGGACCCGCAAAACGATACGCCGCTTTATTTGCAACTCGCTCGCAAGCTTGGCAACGCGATTCACGAAAACCGCTGGAACGCCGGCGAGGCGTTGCCTTCGGAACGCGTGCTGTCGGAAGCGCTTGGCGTCTCGCGCATCACCGCGCGCAAGGCCATCGCATTGCTGGTTGAACAGGGATTGATCCGGCGCACGCAGGGCGCGGGCAGCTTCATCACGCCGCGCTATGAAGATCCGCTGTCACGCCTGTCGAGCTTCAGTGAAATGCTGCGGCGGCGCGGCTTCAGTCCAAGCTCGCAGTGGATCTCGCGCGAAATCGTGCCCGCCAATCGCGACGAGGTCATCCAGCTCGGCCTGTCGCCGGCAGCGGCCGTGACGCGTTTGCGGCGTCTGCGCCTCGCAGACGGCATCGTGATGGCGGTCGAGAATTCAACGTTTCCCGCTGCATTGATTCCAGACCCGCAGGCAATCGGTGATTCGCTCTACAGCTACCTTGAACAGCGCGGCCTCGGGATCGTGCGAGCCCTGCAGCATTTTCGCGCCGTCAACGCGAGCGAAGAGATCGCGCAGCAGATGAGCATCGCGCCCAACGACGCGCTGCTCCTGATCACGCGCGTCGGCTACACCACCGATCAACGTGCGATCGAGCTCACCGATACGTATTGCCGCAACGACTACTACGACTTCGTCGCCGAATTGCGCAAATAGGCGCAACCCGGTGCAATTCGGCCCAAGCAACACGAGGGGCACCAGGGCGGCACGAGGGGACGCCTCAACTCGCCCAGCACGCCTCATCCGTTCCGATTGGCACCGGCGGTCGACCATAGAACGGCGGCGTCTCAGACATCCGTTCGGCGGGCGACGTCCCGCGCACCACGCCGAACGGAGAATCTACACGCTCCAGACAGTCCTCAACATCGTCGATAGCAACATCCGGCGCGCGCCAGCCGTCCTCGAGTTGCCCCATCGATTGCAGCCAGCGGCCCGTCTGCGCGAGCGACACACGCACATGCCAGCTACCGCCCTCGGTGGCCCGGCGCGTTAGCGCGACCAATGCGCCGAACGCGGCAAGATACCCCGTCGCATGATCGAGCGCCTGACACGGCAGATGCCTGGGCTCGTCGCTTTGCACCGCCCGGCTCTCAGT
>NZ_JBAURZ010000192.1:0-21935 GCF_049581445.1 Paraburkholderia sp.
CTTGAGGCGTGGGCCGGGTTCGCAGCGTGCGGGGTGCGCCTGAGCAATTGCCGCTTATAGACGGGTAAGGACGGCGGTAAAAGGAAGGCGCCCGGCAGATGTCCGCGCGGCGACGGCCTGGGTCAGCCACACCTGCCTGCCGCCTGCTGAACGCGAACCATGCCAGGCAGCCCGCAGCGCTTCCAGCGCGCGTCGGATCAGCTTAGAACAGCGAAGCGCTGAGCTTGCGCCGCCACTGCGAAACCAGTTCCGGCTGATGCGCGGCAAGATCGAACACCGACAGCATGGTCTTGCGGCCGATATCGTCGCGGAACGCCCGATCGCGACGCACAATCTCCAGCAGATGTTCCAGTGCGCCTGCATAGTTGCGGCGGGCTATGAGCGCGCTTGCGAGGTCGAAGCGGGCCTCAAGGTCAGCCGGTTCGGCCGCCACGCGCGCTTCGAGCGCGTCGGTAGGGGGCAAGTCAGCGGCGGCATCCACGGCGTCCAGACGCGTCTTGATGGCGTTAAAGCGCGGGTCGATGCCTTGAGTGGTCTTCGGCGATAGCAGATCCACCTCGTTGCGCGCCTCGTCGATATGGTTGTCGTCCAGCAGCAGTTCGATCAGGTCGAGGCGTGCGTCGTCGTAGCCGGGGTCGTAGGCGAGGGCGGCCTTGAGCGCGTCGTACGCATCCTCACGGCGACCTTCTGCCAGCGCCACTTGCGCTTCGGCGCGTGCGGCGTCGGCGCCTTGCGGGACGAGCCGGTCGAGGAAGGCGCGCAACTGGCTTTCCGGCAGCACACCGACAAACTGGTCAACTGGCTGGCCGTCGGCAAAGGCCATGACGTGCGGAATGCTGCGCACCTGAAAGTGCCCCGCGAGTTCCTGATTCTCGTCGACGTTGACCTTCACCAGGCGCCATTTGCCGCCATACTCGGCTTCGAGTTTTTCCAGCATGGGGCCAAGGGTCTTGCATGGCCCGCACCACGGAGCCCAGAAGTCGACCAGCACGGGGGCCAGCGTCGACGCGGCTATGACGTCTTTTTCGAAAGTGGCCAAGGTGGTTTCCATTGCATCCTCGTTATATAACGGTTCGCCCTTGGAGATGGGGGCGAACGCGGTGAGTTCAATGCGCGCGCACTTGGACGCTCAATGCGGCTTGTGCTCGGGCAGCGGAATCCATTCGGTTTCGCCGGGCACCTGGCCCATTTCCTGATTTGTCCAGGCGAGCTTGGCCTGCTCGATTTTCTCACGTGAGCTGGATACGAAATTCCATTCGATAAAGCGCTCGCCGTCCAGCTTTTCGCCGCCCAGCAACATCACCGTAGCGCCGCCGCCGCTTGCCAGCGTGACGGTTTCGTCCAGCGCCAGCACGGCCATCTGACCGGCCTCAAGCGGCTCGCCGTCGATTTCCAGATCGCCCTCTACCAGATAGACGCCGCGTTCCTCGTGTTCAGGTTCGAGCGCAAAGGCGCTGCCCGGCGTGAAATGGGCGGCGACGTACAGCGTGCCGGAGAATGTGGTCACTGGCGCGGTCTCGCCGAACGCGCTGCCGGCGATCACTCGCAGGGTGACGCCGTTGCGCTCGATCTCGGGCAGCGTCGCGGCGGCGTGATGCTCGAACGAAGGCTCGATGTCTTCGTCGTCCAGCGGCAACGCGACCCAGGTCTGGATGCCGTGCATGGTCTGGCCGTTCGCGCGGTCTTCGGCGGGCGTGCGCTCGGAATGAACGATTCCACGGCCGGCGGTCATCCAGTTCACATCGCCGGGGACGATTTTCTGCTCCGAGCCAAGGCTGTCGCGATGCATGATCGCGCCTTCGAACAGGTACGTGACGGTGGCGAGCCCAATGTGCGGATGCGGGCGCACGTCAAGCCCGACACCCGGTTCGAGCGTGGCGGGGCCCATGTGGTCGAAGAAAATGAATGGCCCAATGAGCCGTGCGGCCAGCGCCGGCAGCACGCGGCGCACCGTCAGACTGCCGACGTCCCGCAGATGGGGCTTAAGGACCGCTTTGATCGATGAGGACATGGGGCAGGCTCGGTGGATGGTGAATGAAGATCATTCTACTGGTGTGAGGGTGATGCTGCTGCGAAGTGTGTGCAGCACAGCAGGGGTTGTGCATTGTCCTTACAAGCGCCGCTTCCCGGCGTGGTTTCAGGTGGCGCAAGCTCCGTTAAACTCCCTCTTCAGATAACAGTACCCAACTTACATGGGACCAGACTAAGCGCTAAAGCGCTAACTCTGGTCGACCGCTTTGCATGGGACCAGACTAAGCGCTAAAGCGCTAACTCTGGTCGACAAAGGAGACGGCGATGGCGCCGAAGGATTTGATGCTGGCGCTGGTGGTGGTCGTTGTGTGGGGCGTCAACTTTGTCGTGATCAAAGTAGGTTTGCACGGCGTGCCGCCTATGTTGCTAGGAGCGCTACGCTTTACCCTTGCGGCCGTACCGGCCGTGTTCTTCATCAAGCGTCCGAAGATGCCCTGGCGCTGGCTGATTGCATACGGCGCGACCATTTCGCTCGGTCAGTTCGCGTTTCTCTTTTCCGCCATGTACGTGGGTATGCCGGCGGGGCTTGCCTCGCTGGTGCTGCAGGCGCAGGCATTCTTCACGCTGATTTTCGCCGCAATATTTCTGCGTGAACGCTTCAGCGTGCCCAATCTGCTGGGGCTTTTTATCGCCGCCTGCGGGCTCGCGGTGATCGGCATGCAGGGTGGCCACGTGATGACGTTAGCGGGATTCGTTTTGACCTTGTGCGCGGCGGCCTCGTGGGCGCTTGGCAATATCGTCACGAAGAAGGTCGGCAAGGTCGATCTGGTTGGACTCGTGGTGTGGGGGAGCCTGGTACCGCCGCTACCGTTTCTCGTCCTCTCCTACTGGTTCGAAGGGCCGCAGCGGATCGCGGCGGCGCTCGCGGGTATCGGCGCTACGTCGATTTTCGCGGTGGTCTATCTGGCGTTTATCGCGACACTGATTGGTTACAGCCTGTGGAGCCGCTTGCTGTCGCGCTATCCAGCGAGCCAGGTCGCGCCGTTTTCGCTGCTGGTGCCAATTGTGGGCCTGGCGTCTGCGTCGGTGTTTCTGGGTGAACAGCTGTCCGCGCCGCAAGTCGTGGGCGCGTTGCTGGTGATGGCGGGTCTGGCGGTGAACGTGTTCGGCGCGTGGATCGTACGGCGCTTCGCACCCGCGCGATGATAGGCGCGGCGCTGACTCACTTGACCCACGGACTCACTGATCCGCCCACACACGGGCAGGCTGGCACCTGCTTCTCAGGCCCAGCCCGCCGCGCGACACTCGATCAGGTCATGCGGTTTTTTGCCAACGGCGGATTGGCGGCGAAATAGCGCTTGATGCCCTTCAGAATCGCGCTGGCCATCTGATCGCGATAGGCGTCGTCGTTCAGGCGTTTCTCTTCATCCGGGTTGCTGATGAACGCGGTTTCCACGAGGATTGACGGAATATCCGGTGCCTTAAGCACCGCAAAGCCCGCCTGTTCGACCGACCCCTTATGCAGCTTGTTGATGTCGCCGATTTCGTTGAGCACGAAGTTGCCGTAGCGCATCGAATCGCGGATTTGCGCGGTGGTCGACATATCGAACAAGGCGCGGTTCACCGCCGCATCGTCCGACTTGATGTTGATCCCGCCAATCTGATCCGAGGAGTTTTCCTTGTTCGCCATCCAGCGCGCGGCCGCGCTCGATGCACCGTGGTCCGACAGCGCGAATACCGACGAGCCACGCGCGAGCGGTGTAGTGAAGGCGTCCGCGTGAATCGACACGAACAGATCGGCACCCACGCGGCGTGCCTTCTGTACGCGCACATTGAGCGGCACGAAGAAGTCGTCGTCGCGCGTCATCATGGAGCGCATGTTGGGCTGCGCATCGATCTTCGCGCGCAGCTTCTTCGCAATGTCGAGCGCGACGTGCTTTTCGTAGGTGCCCGCGCTGCCGATCGCACCAGGGTCCTCGCCGCCGTGGCCCGGATCGATCGCCACGGTCAACAGACGCACCGTATTGCTCTTGCCGGTCTTCGGATTGGTGAAGGGGTAGGCGTCGTTGTCGCCATCCGGGCTGTCGTTCTTCGCAATCGCGACAGGCGGTGCGGCGGGCTTGTTCGGCGCGCCCGCGAGCGTTGATGGATGCGGGACCGGTGCAACATGAACCGGTGGACGGGGTAGGTCCGGCGTGGCGTTATTCTGTGCGTAGCGATCGAAGAAGGCTTCGCTGTTGTCGGCTGCGGGCGGCGTTGTGCCGGGGCCGCTGAGCGTGGCCGGAGGCGCGGCGTCTTCGTTCAGCTTCTGTTGCTTGCGCTCGCTTTGCGCTAGCAGATCCATCATTGGATCGGGCGCGACCGCCGGATACAGGTCGAACACCAGCCGGTACTTGTACGACCCCACGGGCGGCAACGTAAATACCTGCGGTTTCACCGAGCCCTTCAGATCGAACACCATGCGCACCACGTGGGGCTGATATTGTCCGACGCGCACGGCCTCGATCTGCGGATCGTTCGGCGTGATCTTCGATACCAGATCCTTGAGTTCCTGGTCGAGGTCGAGACCGCTCAGGTCGACCACGAGGCGATCGGGTGCCAGCAGCAATTGCTGCGTGTTCTGCAGCGGCTGGTCCGATTCGATGGTCACGCGCGTGTAGTCGCGCGCCGGCCAGACGCGCACGCCGAGCACCGAGCTGGCCCATGCAAGACGCGGTGCGACGAGGCCCAGCACGAGCGTCGAAGCGCCGGCGCGAAGAATCTGCCGGCGCCGCCAGTTGTGTGTCGCTGTGGCGGCGGATTCGATTGAGCGAAATGGCTTGATTAACATCTTTCTAGACATGCTTTTCCTGATTCGCTGTACGCCCGGGCGACCAGCACCCGGCCGTCGCCGTCGACATCGAGCGAGAAAACAAGATCCGGCACGCCTAGCAGGCCGCCCGCGCGCTGCGGCCATTCGACGAGGCAAACGGCGCCACTGTCGAAGTACTCGCGAAAGCCAGCGTCGGCCCATTCAGCCGGATCGGTGAAACGGTACAGATCGAAGTGATAGAGCTCAAGTTCCCCATCCGGTCGTTCAACGGCATAAGGTTCGACGAGCGTATAGGTTGGGCTGCGTACCCGCCCGGTGTGTCCGAGGCCGCGCAGCGTGGCGCGGACGAGGGTGGTTTTGCCGGCGCCGAGGTCGCCGGTCAATTGAACTTGCAGGCCACTGAATGCGTTGCCGCCGACCAGTTGCTGCGCGTGCCGCACGTGCTCGATGGCGTCTGCGAAGCGCACGCCAAATGCACTGGTGGCGGCTTCGTCCACGAGCGTGAAGTGGCGCTCGAGCAGGACGGCAGCGGAAGGTTTGATCGAGAGATCGGAGTGGTCGGGCATTCTCGTAAAATGGCGTGATGAACCGAAGTCCGGAGCCCCCCGTTTCCTGCACGCCTGCGTCCGATGACGATGCGCCTGCCATGCGTCAACTCGATGAAGCGACGCTGGCAGCGCTTGCCCTGCGTATCAAGACGTGGGGCCGCGAACTGGGTTTTGGGGCGGTCGGCATCAGCGATACCGATCTTTCCGCTGCCGAGGCGGGGCTCGCAGCGTGGCTCGAAGCGGGCTGCCATGGCGAGATGGATTATATGGCCAAACATGGGATGAAACGCGCGCGGCCGGCCGAGCTTGTGGCCCATACGCGACGCGTGATCACGGCGCGGATGGCCTATTTACCCGCTGCGGCCCAGCCTGGAAAGCTCGACGAAAGCGCGTTGCCAGGGCAGGTGAAAGACGCCGCGAACGCCCGTGTTCAAAGCGAAACGTGGCGCGCAGACGAACTGGCGCGGCTCACGGACCCCGCGGCGGCGGTCGTCTCAATCTACGCACGGGGTCGCGATTATCACAAGGTGATGCGTAACCGGCTGCAACAATTGGCCGAAAAAATCGAAGCGGAAATCGGTTCATACGGCTACCGCGTGTTCACCGATTCCGCACCGGTGCTCGAGGTGGAACTCGCACAAAAGGCCGGGCTCGGCTGGCGCGGCAAGCATACATTGTTGCTGCAAAGCGACGCCGGGTCGCTGTTTTTTCTAGGCGAAATCTATGTCGATCTGCCGTTGCCGACCGATGCGCAGACCGCGCCCGAAGACGCGCCGCAGACGCCCGGCGCGCATTGCGGTAGTTGCACGCGCTGTATCGGCGCCTGTCCGACGGGTGCGATCGTCGCGCCTTATAAGGTGGATGCGCGGCGCTGCATCTCTTATCTCACGATCGAACTAAAGGGCAGTATTCCCCTGGAATTGCGGCCGCTGATCGGTAATCGCGTGTATGGCTGCGACGATTGCCAGCTCGTCTGTCCGTGGAACAAATTCGCGCAAGCGGCACCGGTCGCCGATTTCGACGTACGCCACGGGCTGGATCGTGCCACGCTCACGGATCTGTTCGACTGGAGCGCCGACGAGTTCGACACGCGTATGCAGGGCAGCGCGATTCGACGCATCGGCTACGAATGCTGGCTGCGCAATCTGGCGGTCGGCATGGGCAATGCGTTGCGTGCCGATCCGGCGAGCTTTGCCGGCAGTGCACGCGCCGCGATTGTGGACGCGCTGCGTCGGCGCGCCGATGACCCGTCGCCGCTGGTGCGCGAGCATGTCGAGTGGGCGCTTGAAGCGGCCTAAGCAGGCAGCGTACAGTAGCGGGGTTTCGGCGCGGCAGCGGGCTGCGCGGAAGGTGGGTCAAGGATCAGGCGAGGCGGGCAAGTCCATCATGTTCAACGCAGTAATCGATGCACCGTTCGGCAAAGTAGGGATCCGTCTCGAAGCTGACACCGTACGCGAGATTGTTTATTTGCCGGATTCGGTGCGCAGTGTCGCGCCCGATACGCCGTTGGCGAAAGAGGCCGTGCAGCAGATCGAACGCTATCTGGCGAGGGCGTCGGCGGCGTTCGACTTGCCGCTCGCTGCGGTCGGCACGGCTTTCCAGCAGCGCGTATGGACGGCGATCAGCGAGATCCCGCCAGGCGTCGTGCTGACCTACGGGCAGCTGGCCAAACGGATCGGCAGTGCACCGCGCGCGGTCGGCCAGGCATGTGGCTCAAACTATTTCCCAATCGTGATTCCGTGCCATCGGGTGGTGGCGTCGAGCGGCATTGGCGGCTTTGCGCATCACGGTGACGACGGCTTTTTCCGGCAGGTCAAGCGCTGGCTGCTCGCGCATGAAGGTGTGCCCTACGCATGAGCGAAACCCTTACCGCGGACGACGCCTCCAACTCGCCGCTATTTCTGACCAGTAACGCCTCCATCGACGCATTCTGCGACGCGCTGTGGCTCGAACACGGTTTGTCGCGCAACACGCTCGACGCTTACCGGCGCGACTTGCGTCTGTTCTGCGAGTGGCTGGCGCAAATCCGCAACAGCTCACTCGATACTGCCAGCGAAGCTGATCTCACGGCCTACAGCGTGGTGCGTCAGAAAGACAAATCGACTTCGGCGAACCGCCGTCTTTCCGTGTTCCGGCGTTACTACGCGTGGGCCGTGCGTGAGCACCGCGCAACGGTGGATCCGACGCTGCGCATCCGCTCGGCCAAACAGCCTGCGCGCTTTCCCTCCACCTTGAGCGAGGCGCAAGTCGAGGCGCTACTCGGTGCGCCGGATATCGACACACCGCTGGGTCTGCGCGACCGCACGATGCTCGAACTGATGTACGCGAGCGGCCTGCGCGTCACCGAACTCGTCACGCTGAAGACCGTGGAAGTCGGGCTCAACGAAGGCGTGGTGCGCGTGATCGGCAAGGGTTCGAAGGAGCGCCTGATTCCGTTCGGTGAGGAGGCGCACGCGTGGATCGAGCGCTACCTGCGCGAAGCGCGTCCGGCGTTGCTGGGTGCGCGCGCAACCGACGCGCTGTTCGTGACGACGCGCGCCGAGGGCATGACGCGCCAGCAGTTCTGGAACATCATCAAACGTCATGCGGCGGCGGCTGAAGTACACGCGCCGCTGTCACCCCACACCTTGCGTCACGCATTCGCGACACACCTGCTAAATCACGGCGCCGACTTGCGCGTCGTACAACTGCTGCTCGGCCACACGGATATCTCGACCACACAGATCTACACGCACGTCGCCCGCGAACGCCTGAAATCGCTGCACGCGGCGCACCATCCGCGCGGCTGAATCGAGGCGCCGGGCCGGTGCGCACCGGATCATTTCGAACCATCGTGCCACGCTCGCCGAAGCCGCACAATTGGCCGCTCGGCAGATAGCCGGTGCGCGATCCCGCTATTACAATGCGCCGATGAGCAAATCCAGACACGTCTCCGAAACGCCCGCGACGCAGTTCCTGCGCCGCCATGGCGTTGAATTCAGTGAGCATCCGTACGACTACGTCGAGCATGGCGGCACGGCGGAGTCGGCACGCCAGCTAGGCGTCGACGAGCACCAGGTCGTCAAGACGCTAGTCATGGAGGATGAGCATGCAAAGCCGCTGATCGTGCTGATGCACGGCGACCGCACTGTCTCCACCAAGAATCTCGCGCGGCAGATCGGCGCAAAGCGCGTCGAACCGTGCAAGCCTGAGGTGGCGAACCGGCATTCGGGGTATCTGATCGGTGGTACTTCGCCGTTCGGCACCCGCAAGGCGATGCCGGTGTATGTGGAGGCGAGCATTCTTGAACTCGACAAAATCTGGCTGAACGGCGGGCGGCGCGGTTTTCTCGTCTGCATTGCGCCGTCCGTGCTCGACGGGTTGCTGCAGGCGAAACCGGTGCAATGTGCGAGCGTGGATTGAACACCGCCATGCAGTCGCTGTGGCCGAGGGGCGGAAAAGCTGGCGTGGCGCGCCGTTTTGTAGAGACCCACTGCAAAAGGGCCTGGTTCTGAGGGCGCGGTTCGGTAGAATGTTCGCCATTTCGTTCGCACTGCATGGTGCCGCGTGCACCGTGGCGCCGTGTGCGCTTTCCGATACCTATAAGAGTCCCAGATGGAAAACCTGATCGTTGCCGTCGTCGCCTATCTGATCGGTTCGGTGTCGTTCGCCGTGATCGTCAGTTCCGTGATGGGGCTGGCCGACCCGCGCTCATACGGCTCGAAAAATCCCGGCGCCACCAATGTGCTGAGAAGCGGCAACAAGACGGCCGCGATTCTGACCTTGCTCGGCGATGCGTTCAAAGGCTGGCTGGCGGTGTGGCTGGTCAGTCACTTCGGCGCGCGCTACGGGCTCGACGACGACGCCATTGCCCTCGCTGCTATCGCGGCGTTCCTCGGTCATCTGTACCCGGTGTTCTTCCGCTTCAAAGGCGGCAAAGGCGTCGCAACCGCTGCGGGCGTGCTGCTCGCCATCAACCCGGTGCTGGGTCTCGCGACCATGGCGACGTGGCTGATCATTGCGTTCTTCTTCCGCTATTCATCGCTGGCGGCGTTGGCCGCGGCCGTGTTTGCGCCGCTGTTCGACGGCTTTCTGTTCGGCGCGAACATCATCGCGCTGGCCGTTGTCGCGATGAGCTGCCTGCTGATCTGGCGCCATCGCGGCAATATCGCGAAGCTGATGGCCGGCAAGGAGAGCCGGATCGGCGACAGGAAGAAGGCCGGGGCCCAGCCAGAAGCCAAGCGGCATTGAGGGGCTGGCACAGCGCGGCGTAGCGCTGCATGCCACGCGCGGTTGGCGTGCGTTCCCGTCTGAGGCGCCCCCGCAGCAAACCGCCCGCTCAGCAAACCGCCCCCGTGTTTAGTCGCGGAAGTTGTTGAAGTCGAGCGGCGTATCCGTCACATCCTTGCGCAGCAGGGCAATCACGCTTTGCAGATCGTCGCGCTTGGTGCCCGAAATGCGCACGGCGTCGCCCTGAATGCTCGCCTGAACCTTGATCTTGCTGTCCTTCACCAGACGGACGATTTTCTTCGCCAGATCACCCGAGACGCCTTTCTTCACCGTGGCGACCTGCTTGACCTTGTCGCCGCCGATTTTCTCGATCTTGCCGTACTCGAGAAACCGCACGTCCACATTGCGCTTGGCCAGTTTCGACACCATTACGTCCTTGACCTGGCCGAGCTTGAAGTCGTCGTCGGCAAAGAGGGTCAACTCGTTTTCCTTGTGTTCGACACGCGCGTCCGACCCCTTGAAGTCGAAGCGGGTTGAAATTTCCTTGTTGGACTGTTCGATCGCGTTCTTGACTTCGATCATGTTTGCTTCGCAGACGACGTCAAACGATGGCATTGCTTTCTCCCAATAGTGCCGGCGATGCGTGGCGCGGCCGGACGGCTGCACACCCTGCACTCGCTATAATCACGAACCGGACGTCATTTTACCGACGCCTTTCTCTTTTGCCCAAGGCCGCCGCGCAAAGGCACCTGGGCTGCGCCAGACGGCCTTCACATTCCGCACATTCCGATGCATCAGCACGCCCCCGCTTCCCTTCTTGACAGCTATCCGCTTCAGACGCACAACACGTTTGGCTTTGATGTCCGCGCGCGCCTTGCCTGCCGCGTCGAGCGCGAGGACCAGTTGCTCGCGGCGGTTCGCGACCCGCGTGTGGCCGGGCTTCCCCGCCTGGTGCTGGGCGGAGGCAGCAATATCGTGCTGACCCGTGACTTCGACGGTCTGGTGTTGCTGGTCGCGCTTCGCGGCCGACGTCTGGTGCGCGAAGACGACCACGCGTGGTACGTCGAAGCCGCCGCCGGGGAGAACTGGCACACCTTCGTTGAGTGGACGCTCGCAGAGGACATGCCCGGGCTCGAAAACCTCGCGCTGATTCCCGGGACCGTCGGCGCGGCGCCGATTCAGAACATCGGCGCGTATGGGCTGGAAATGTGCGAGCGCTTCGCCTCCCTGCGTGCGGTGGAACTGGCCACGGGCGAGACGCACGAACTCGACGCGCAAGCGTGCCGGTTCGGCTATCGCGACAGTTTCTTCAAGCGCGAAGGACGCGACCGCTTTGTGATCACCTCGGTCACCTTCCGCCTGCCGAAAACCTGGGTGCCGCGAGCCACCTACGCGGATATTGCCCGCGAACTCGCCGCCGAGGGCCATGGTGACACATCGCCAGGCCCGCAGGCGATTTTCGATGCGGTCGTGGCCGTGCGGCGCGCGAAGCTGCCTGATCCGCTGCAGATCGGTAACGCGGGGAGCTTCTTCAAGAACCCGGTGATCGACGCGGCGCAATTCGATTTGCTGCAGCGGCAAGAGCCCGAGATGGTGTCGTATCGTCAGCCGGATGGACAGGTCAAGCTCGCTGCAGGGTGGTTGATCGACCAGTGCGGCTGGAAAGGGCGCGCCATGGGCGCAGCGGCGGTGCATGAGCGTCAGGCGCTGGTGCTCGTGAATCCGGGCGGGGCGAGTGGCGCTGAAGTAATCGCGCTGGCGCAGGCGATCCAACGGGATGTGCGCGAGCGGTTTGGGGTGGAGCTGGAGGCGGAGCCGGTTTGTCTGTGAGCGCGGGGTGAGGGTGGACGTTGCCGCGTTAGGACGTGAGGAATAAAAAAGCGCCAGGAGTGATCCTGGCGCTTTTTTTGAACCCTAAGTTGTGCCCGGGCGAGCCGTTACCGGAATTTCTCGTTTTGACGACGCGGGTTCAGTTTTTGGCCGCGCCTGACTGCGCTCGGCCCCGCTGCCAGCATGCGTTTTGGCAACAGCCGCGCCCTGCGGCGCTGAACTTCGCTCACGCGAAGTTCAGCTGAGCCGAAACGCGCACTATTAGCTCCGCTGGCGACGCGCATTCTCCGCAATCCGCATGCGCAGCGCGTTCAGCTTGATAAAGCCGCCGGCGTCGGCCTGGTTATACGCGCCGCCGTCGTCATCGAACGTTGCGATGGTCTTGTCGAACAACGTTTCCTTCGAATCGCGCGCCACCACCGACACGCTGCCCTTGTACAGCTTCACGCGCACCCAGCCGTTGACCTTCTCTTGCGTATGGTCGATCAGCACCTGGATCGCGCGACGCTCCGGGCTCCACCAGTAGCCGTTGTAAATCAGCGCGGCATAGCGTGCCATCAGATCGTCTTTCAGGTGCGCCACTTCGCGGTCGAGCGTGATCGATTCGATGCCGCGGTGCGCCTTCAGCATGATCGTGCCGCCCGGCGTTTCATAGCAGCCGCGCGACTTCATGCCGACATAACGGTTTTCGACGAGATCCAGACGGCCAATGCCGTGCTTGCCGCCCAAACGGTTCAGCTCAGTGAGCATCTCCGCTGCCGACAGACGCTTGCCATTGATCGCCACCGGGTCGCCGTGCTCGTACTCGATGTCGAGGTATTCTGCCTGATCCGGTGCCTGTTCCGGCGAGACCGTCCAGCGCCACATATCGGCTTCGGCTTCCGCCTTCGGGTCTTCCAGGTGACGGCCTTCGAACGAGATGTGCAGCAGGTTCGCGTCCATCGAATACGGTGCGCCGCCTTGCTTGTGCTTCATTTCGATCGGAATGCCGGCGTTCTCGGCGTACGCGAGCAGCTTTTCGCGCGACAGCAGGTCCCATTCACGCCACGGCGCGATCACCTTGATACCCGGTTCCAGTGCGTAGTAGCCGAGCTCGAAGCGAACCTGGTCGTTGCCCTTGCCGGTTGCGCCGTGCGACACCGATTGCGCGCCGGTTGCGCGCGCGATCTCGATCTGGCGCTTGGCGATCAGCGGACGCGCGATAGACGTGCCCAGCAGATACTCGCCTTCGTAAATCGTGTTGGCACGGAACATCGGGAACACGAAGTCGCGCACGAATTCTTCGCGCAAGTCTTCGATGTAGATGTTTTCCTGCTTGATGCCGAGTTGCAAGGCCTTCTTGCGCGCCGGTTCCAGCTCTTCGCCCTGGCCGATGTCGGCCGTGAACGTGACGACTTCGGCGTCGTAGTTGTCCTGCAACCATTTCAGGATGACGGAGGTGTCGAGGCCGCCCGAATAGGCGAGCACGACTTTCTTGATATCGCTCATGGTGAACTCGTAGCTGGGAGACTAGTGCGCGCCGGCCGCTCCGGTGCGCGGAAAAAAACGTTATTTTGACACTAAACCACGAGGCCCCCTCGTTTTTGGGACGGGGCAGCGGATCCGCCAGCTTGCATCTCGGGCGGTCCAGCCTCGAAAAGCGTGCCTGGCAGGAGGCGCGGCGCGTTCGTGGATGCCCGCCTCGTAGCCGGGCCCCGTCGCGCTCACGCAGAGAATGCTCAGTGATTCAGCTTGCCGAGCAATAGAAATTCCATCAATGCCTTTTGTACATGCAGACGGTTTTCCGCTTCGTCCCACACGACGCTCTGCGGCCCGTCAATCACGTCCGCGCTGACTTCTTCGCCGCGATGGGCGGGCAGGCAGTGCATGAAGAGCGCATCCGCCTTGGCGCACGCCATCATGTCGGCGTCGACGCACCAGTCGGCAAAGGCCTTCTTGCGGGCTTCGTTTTCCGCCTCAAAGCCCATGCTGGTCCAGACGTCCGTGGTGACCAGATCGGCGCCGGCGCAGGCGTCGTTCGGGTCGTCGAATTCTTCGTAGAACGGCGCGCTTTCCGCTGCCACCAGCGCGTGGTCGACCTTGTAACCCGGCGGCGTGGACACGCGCAGCTTGAAGCCCAGAATCTGCGCCGCTTCGATCCACGTGTAGAGCATGTTGTTGGCGTCGCCAACCCAGGCGACTGTCTTGCCGCGAATCGGTCCGCGATGTTCGAAAAACGTGAAGATGTCGGCCAGCACCTGGCAGGGGTGATATTCGTTCGTCAGCCCGTTGATGACCGGCACGCGCGAATTCTCAGCAAAGCGCTGCAGAATGTCCTGGCCAAACGTGCGGATCATGATGATGTCGACCATGCGCGAGATAACTTGCGCTGCATCTTCGATCGGCTCGCCGCGTCCGAGTTGCGTGTCGCGCGTGCTCATGAATACCGCGTGGCCGCCTAGCTGGAAAATGCCTGCTTCGAACGACAGGCGCGTGCGCGTCGAGTTTTTCTCGAAGATCATCGCAAGCGTGCGGTCGTGGAGCGGGTGGTACGTCTCGTAGTTCTTGAACTTGTTCTTCAGGATGCGAGCGCGCTCAAGCACGTACTCGTAGTCGTCCAGGGAGAAATCGTTGAACTGGAGATAATGGCGAATTTTCTTGGCGGTCATGAAACAAATACGGCGGTCTCACCCGGCGGAATTGCCGGACGGCGCCGCCGTCGTTTGTGGTAACTCTATGCAGCATAAAGGATTTTGGCCCATTTGACGAGCTAGCCAAGTGGCAAGAGGATCGGTCCTAAAAGGCGCGCGGCCAGCTTAAGACATGTCTTGTGTGCAGTGCGGGAACAGGTCCGCTGCGCTATAATCTCGGGGTTTCCTAAAGCCCAGCAGGCAGGTTCCATGCTTGTGGGACACGGCTCGCGCGCCCGGAAGGTTTTTCCTCGCGGTGCGCCGTCATGACGATAGCTGCGGTGGCCCTTGGTGGCCCGCGGCGCCCGGTGGCATAGTCCGCGGGGTCGTGTACGACGTGTTCAAGCAGCCGCATTCGCTGGCAATTAGCTGGGCAGTCACACAGGTACCCGTACATGGCCGAAACACCTCCAACCGAATTTTTCATTCAGGGCATTACCAAGAGCGGGAAGACGTTTCGGCCCAGCGACTGGTCGGAGCGACTCGCCGGTGTGATGTCCATGTTCGGTCCCGGTGCCAAAGGCCCGAATGCTTACCTGCAATACTCGCTGTACGTGCGTCCCACCATGTTGAACAATCTCAAGTGCATCATCCTCGATTCGCGTTTGCGGGACATCGAGCCCATGGCGTTCGATTTCGTCATGAATTTCGCGAAGGATAACGAGCTGGTGGTCACAGAAGCGTGTGAACTGCCGCCGCACCACGGGACTCAGCAAGCGCAGAAACGCTGATCTCTCGTTAGTCCAGCAAATTTGTCGGGCGCCTGACGCGCTAGAGATAGAAATGACAAAACCCGCGTAAGCGGGTTTTTTCGTATCTAAGGGAGACGTGTGCCAGTTGCGGCGATGTTTCGACTGATGGCCTCGCGGCGAGCGCTTCATTGGCCAGCAAGGCAATGGAGTGCCGCGCGTCGGATCTCCTGTGGACCATTACCGCGGCGCGCAGGAAGACAAAAAAGCCCGCCGAGGCGGGCTTTCATGACGCAGCGGAAACAGGAGGTAGCCCACCGAAGCGGGCTTGCCGGATTTACTGCGCTGCGGACGCTTGCAGACCCTTGATGGCTGCAGCGAGGCGGCTCTTATGGCGAGCTGCCTTGTTCTTGTGAACGATTTTCTTGTCGGCGATGATGTCGATTGTCTTCGACGATGCCGTGAAGATCTCAGCGGCCTTAGCCTTGTCGCCGGCGTCGATCGCCTTGCGAACTGCCTTGATTGCCGTGCGGAACTTCGAGCGCAGCGCCGAGTTGTGCGAGTTTGCCTTCGCGGCCTGGCGGGCGCGCTTGCGTGCTTGTGCGGAGTTAGCCATGACGGTTCCTTATCCTGTTCCTGTTTCCAGTACCTGACCTTCAAGTGGCCGGGCGCTGCTTTAGATCGAACCCTTGGAAGCGATTGCCCAAGAGCGCAAAAAGTGACGAAATTACTGATTCAACGAGGCGAAATCAGGCCCGTTCAGTGGGCGCTTAGATGGGCTGCAGAGGGCGACCCAAATGCTTCCCGAAAATTGAGCGAGCGTCGAAACCGGCGATTATAGCAACAAAAACAGGCACGTGGCAAACGGAAATGCACCGCGAGGCTGGCTGACCTATCCCTGACGGGATCACAAACCGGCCCCCAAAGCGAACGTCTGCGCGGCAAATCGGTCCGATTCGCGTTCAGGCTCGTCGACCGCACTTGCGGCACCCGTATAATAAGCGCCCCATGAATCTATTCCGAGCCCTGCTGACGGTCAGCGGCTTCACGCTGCTGTCGCGCGTGACCGGTCTGGCCCGCGAAACGCTGATCGCACGTGCGTTCGGCGCCAGTCAATACACCGACGCGTTCTACGTCGCCTTCCGCATTCCCAACCTGCTGCGCCGGATTTCCGCAGAAGGGGCCTTCTCGCAGGCGTTCGTGCCGATTCTTGCTGAATTCAAGAACCAGCAAGGACACGACGCTACCAAAGCCCTGGTGGACGCGACCTCCACCGTGCTGGCCTGGGCGTTGGCGATCCTGTCCCTGATCGGCGTGGTAGGGGCGTCCGGCGTGGTCTTTGTCGTTGCCTCGGGGCTTGCCCACGACGGCGAGGCGTATCCGCTCGCCGTCACGATGACGCGGATCATGTTCCCGTACATCGTGTTCATCTCGCTCACGTCGCTGGCGTCGGGTGTGCTGAATACTTACAAGAACTTTTCACTTCCGGCTTTCGCACCTGTGCTGCTGAACGTGGCGTTCATCGGCGCGGCCGTGTTCGTCGCGCCGCATGTGAAGACGCCGGTCTATGCGCTGGCGTGGGCGGTGATCGTCGGTGGGGTATTGCAGTTCCTGGTGCAGTTGCCGGGGCTCAAGAAAATCGACATGATTCCGCGTATCGGGCTGAACCCGCTGCGCGCACTCGCGCACCGCGGCGTCAAGCGCGTGCTGGCGAAAATGGTCCCCGCCATGTTCGCGGTCTCGGTCGCGCAGATCAGCTTGATCATCAACACCAATATCGCGTCGCGTATCGGGCCGGGCGCGGTCTCGTGGATCAACTACGCTGACCGCCTGATGGAGTTCCCGACCGCATTGCTGGGCGTCGCGCTCGGCACGATCCTGCTGCCCAGTCTCTCAAAGGCACACGTCGACGCGGACCCGCACGAATATTCGTCGTTGCTCGACTGGGGCTTGCGGGTCACGTTCCTGCTGGCCGCGCCGAGCGCCATCGCGCTGTTTTTCTTTGCCGAGCCGCTCACGGCAACACTTTTCCACTATGGCAAGTTCGACGCTCATTCGGTGGTCATGGTGGGGCGTGCGTTGTCGGCTTATGGCGTCGGGTTAATCGGGCTGATCCTGATCAAGATTCTCGCGCCAGGCTTCTACGCCAAGCAGGACATCAAGACGCCGGTGAAAATTGGCGTCGGTGTGCTGGTGGTGACCCAGTTGAGCAATCTCGTATTCGTGCCGATCTTTGCGCACGCGGGCCTGACGTTGAGCGTGGGACTGGGCGCCTGCATGAACGCGTTGCTGCTGTTCATCGGCTTGCGCCGGCGCGGCATCTATATGCCGTCGAGCGGCTGGCTGGTGTTCTTCGTGCAGATGATCGGCGCTTGTCTGGTCCTTGCGGGCGTGATGCACTGGTTTGCCATCAGCTTTGACTGGATTGGTTTGCACAACCGTCCGCTTGAGCGGATCGTGTTGCTGGCTGCGTGCCTCGTCCTGTTTGCTGCGCTATATTTCGGTATGCTTTGGCTGATGGGCTTCAAATACGCGTATTTCAGAAGGCGAGCGAAGTGATCACGACGACGCGGGTTCTCGACTATTTCAGCACGCTGGTCGCCGAAGACGACAGTCTGCCCTTAACCGAGGCGGCGCTTTCGCTTGCACAGGACGCGTACCCCGATCTCGATCTGCAAGGCACGCTGGCCGAGATTGACGAACTGGTGCTGCGCCTGCAGCGCCGCATGCCGGACGACGCGGACATCAAGCAGAAGGTCGGCATCCTGAACCGGTTTTTCTTCCGCGAACTCGGCTTTGGAAGCAATCTCAACGATTACTACGATCCCGACAACAGTCATTTGAACGTGGTGCTGAAACGGCGCCGCGGCATTCCGATTTCGCTCGCGGTTCTGTATCTGGAGATGGCCGAGCAGATTGGTATTCCCGTGCGGGGCGTGTCGTTTCCCGGTCATTTCCTGCTGCGCGTGACCACGCCCGAAGGCGACGTGATGCTCGATCCGACCAGCGGGCATTCGCTGTCCGAGTCGGAAATGGTCGAGATGCTCGAGCCTTATGTGGCGACGGCGGGCGAGTCGGTGAGCCGCGCCTTGCGCATGCTGCTGCAACCGGCCACGCGGCGCGAGATCATCGCGCGGATGCTGCGTAATCTCAAGTCGACGTATCTTCAGACGGAACGCTGGCAGCGGCTGCTGGCTGTTCAGCAGCGCCTCGTGATTCTGCTACCCGAGAGCATCGAGGAAGTGCGCGATCGCGGTTTCGCTTATGCGCGGCTCGACTATCTGCGGCCGGCGCTTGAGGACCTGGAGCGTTATCTGGGCGACCGCCCGGATGCTGACGACGCAATGGTCGTCGAATCGCAGTTGCACGAGTTGCGTCAGCGTACGCAGCACGATGACAGCGACTGAGGCGGTTGCGCGAATCCACAAAATAAAACGCCTGCTACGCGCATTTAGCTTCGCGCGGCAGGCGTTTTTTCATTGATGCGCCGACTTCGTCGGGCGCGCGAATGCCTACTTGGGTTGCATGCGGATCGCGCCGTCGAGGCGGATCACTTCACCGTTGAGCATCGGATTTTCGACGATTTGTTTGGCGAGCATCGCGTATTCCACCGGTTTGCCCAGACGCGGGGGGAACGGCACCATCGCCCCGAGGGCGTCCTGCACTTCCTGCGGCATGCCGAGCAGCATCGGCGTTTCGAAGATGCCCGGTGCAATCGTCATCACGCGGATGGCGTTGCGCGACAGGTCGCGGGCGATCGGCAGCGTCATGCCCGCCACGCCGCTCTTCGAGGCTGCGTATGCCGCTTGCCCGATCTGCCCGTCGAATGCCGCCACAGACGCGGTATTGATCACCACGCCGCGCTCGCCGCCTGCGTTCGGCTCATTCTTTGCCATTGCGGCGGCCGCGAGGCGGATCATGTTGAAGGTGCCGATCAGGTTGATCGAGATGGTTCGCGTGAACGCGTCGAGCGGATGCGGGCCATCCTTGCCGACGGTCTTGATGGCAGGGGCAACACCCGCGCAGTTGATTAGCCCGCGCAGCACGCCGAGCCTGGTGGCTGCCTCGACAGCCTGGATGGCGTCGTCTTCGCGGCTCACATCGCATTTCACGAAGACGCCGCCGAGTTCCTGCGCGAGCGCCGCGCCGGCGTCCTGATTGAGGTCGGCGACGATGATCTTGCCGCCTTCCGCCGCGAACATGCGCGCGGTTGCCGCGCCGAGGCCCGAGGCCCCGCCGGTAATCAGGAATACGTTGTCACGAATCTCCATGTCTCTTCTCCTTCACTGCAGTTTGTTAATCGTTACGATCGAATATCTTTTCGATGATCGATTGTAGCGGCTATGCTGCAGCGCGGAAAGCGAAAGGCCGCGGCATCTGCACCAGCATGGAGCGGTGTTGTGATGGGAATTTGATACGGATAACTGAAGATTGCACGCGAATCGAACAGGCTCGAACGCCGGTTGCGCACTAGACCTCGAGGGCAGGAAACGGAGGGCACAACAGACGCCACAAATGAAAACCCGCCCAGACGGGCGGGTTCCAGCAGCGCACCGATAAGCGCTTACTTTAGCGCATCGAATGCACGGGTACGGATCTCATCGACCGTGCCGAGGCCGGAAATTGCGCGGTACTGCGGCGCCTTCAGGCTGCTCGACGCATCGCCATGTTTGGCCCACGTGTTGTAGTACTCGATCAGCGGTTTGGTTTGCGCCACATATACGTCTAGACGCTTCTTGACGGTTTCTTCCTTGTCGTCGTCGCGCTGGATCAGCGGCTCGCCGGTGACGTCATCGACGTTGTCGACCTTCGGCGGGTTGAACTTGACATGGTACGTGCGGCCTGACGCGGCGTGCACCCGGCGACCGCTCATACGCACGATGATCTCGTCAAACGGCACGTCGATTTCCAGCACATAGTCGATCGCGACGCCCGCCTGCTTCATGGCTTCGGCTTGCGGCAGCGTGCGCGGAAAACCGTCGAACAGATAGCCGTTTGCGCAATCCGCTGCCTGCAGACGTTCCTTCACGAGGTTGATGATCAGCTCGTCCGGCACGAGTTCGCCGGCATCCATGAAACGCTTTGCTTCGACGCCGAGCGGCGAGCCGGCCTTGACGGCTGCACGCAGCATGTCGCCAGTGGAGATTTGCGGAATGCCGAATTTTTCTTTGATGAAGGTTGCCTGAGTGCCCTTGCCAGCCCCAGGCGCACCCAACAGGATCAAACGCATGTGATATCTCCAGATCTATGTGAATTCTTTCGCGGCGCAACGCCTGAAGCTCATCTACGCGTTCTGCTCAAGGGGCCCGCTTCGAACTGTCCGCGGCATGCCTCGCGCTGCTTGTCGATGGCGACAGCGCTGCAAGGGGTGGCGGGACAACCGGGGGCAAACCCTGGCGAACGATCATTGCAGATGGTGCGCACAGTCGTTTGATTATGCCATGGGTTTTTACGCCGACGGACCGAATAAGGCCTGTACGCGAGCGAGGTCTGCAGGCGTATCGACGCCAGGCAGCGGCGCTTGCGCAGTGACTAGCACGGCAATCCGCTCGCCGTGCCACATGGCCCGCAGTTGCTCGAGCGCCTCGGCCTGCTCGATTGGCGATTGCGTCAGGCTCGGGTAGCCGCGCAAAAAACTGGCGCGGTACGCGTACAGCCCGATATGTCGGTAAACCGTTGCAGGTGCGGGCGGGGCGGGCATCGAGGCAATATCAGGCCAGTGCGGCTGCCAGGCATCGCGTGCCCAGGGAATCGGCGCGCGCGAGAAGTACAGCGCCACGCCGCGCGCGTCCAGCACGACCTTGACCACGTTCGGATTGAAGACTTCAGCGGGGTCGGTGATCGGGTGCGCGGCGGTCGCGATTGCGCAATCAGGATTCGCGGCGAGGTGCGACGCAACGCCGCACACCAGCGCGGGATCAATTAGCGGTTCATCGCCTTGCACGTTGACGACGATGGTGTCGTCGCTCCAGCCGAACTGCGCGGCCACTTCCGCAAGGCGGTCGGTGCCGGACGGATGGTCCGCGCGCGTCATGATCGCCTCGATGCCGTGCTCGCGCGCGACGTCTAGAACCGACTGCGCATCCGAGGCGATCAGCACCTGCTGGGCACCCGAGGCGAGTGCGCGTTGCGCGACGCGCACCACCATGGGCTTGCCGCCGATATCGGCGAGCGGCTTGTTAGGCAGACGGGTGGACGCGAGCCGCGCCGGAACGACGGCAATGAACGGCGGGGCGGAGGTGACGGTGGCTTGGGTCATCGACTTGGCGGCGGCAAAACCGGAAGAGGGCGCACCGTACGAAGGTGCGCCGAAGAAAAACGGCCGGGCGCGAAACGGCGTCTTAAGCGGTCGTTAACGGCCCTTTGAGCGGTCTGGCTGGCGGACGGGCTTCAGGCGCCCGGCGCCGGATTCAGTGGCTCGACCGGCGTGCCTTCCACGGTCTGACGCGCTTCGTCGACCAGCATGACCGGGATGCCGTCGCGGATCGGATACGCCAGCTTGTCTGCGTTGCAGATGAGCTCCTGAGCGGGACGATCGTAGCTGAGCGGGCCCTTGCAGATCGGGCAGACGAGAATTTCAAGCAGGCGAGCGTCCACGGACTTTCTCCACGACTAGTTCAATGAGGCGATGATCCAGCGCGGCTTCAACCGGGACAACCCAGATGCGCGCATCATGCCAGGACCCTAATTTTACCGCATCCTTTTCGGTGATCAGGATCGCATCGGCATCGACATCCGTGAAAGGATTGGCTGTGAACGCATAGTGATCCGGCAACGCGCGCGTGGTGGGCGTGACGCCGGCCGCGCGCAGGGTAGCGAAAAAGCGCTCGGGCGCGCCAATGCCGGCCGCGGCCATCACCCGCTCGCCGCCGAATTGCGCAAGCGGACGGCGCAACTCGGGATTGCCCAGATGCCATGCGTCGCCGGGCGTGAGTTGCAGCGCGAAGGTGTTGGGCCAGGGCGGCAGTGTGCGTTCGTATGGATTGTTGATCAGCGTGGCGTCGCGACGGCGCGATAGCGGTTCTCGCAGCGGACCGGCCGGCAGCAGGAAGCCATTGCCGCCGAGGCGATGGTCGAAGACCACCAGCTCGGCGTCGCGTGCGAGACGGTAGTGTTGCAAACCGTCGTCGCTGATGATCACGTCCACATCACGATGCGCCGCGCATAGCGCCTGCGCGGCGGCGACGCGGTCCGGGCAGACCCAGAC
>NZ_JBAURZ010000193.1:0-5257 GCF_049581445.1 Paraburkholderia sp.
GTGCGTACCAGCAGGCTCGCGCCCACTTCCGCCTCGAGCCGCTGCATGTGCGTGCTGACCATGGTCTTGGCGACGCCGAGGCGGTCGGCCGCGGCCGTCAGCGACCCGCACTCAATGACTGCCACAAAAACCGCCAGCCGGTTGAGGTTGACATCACTGGCGCTCGCCATTGGATTATCCACTTTAAGAGGAAAGAGTAACCATGATTATCCATCTTCTCAGGCCCAACGGAACAGCCTAAGCTACGTTCACTCTTTCCATTCCCTTGTTTCTGGAGTCGTTCATGCCTTCTTCCAAGCCCGCTCAACCGATCCGGGTGCATTCCGTCTTGCTGTCCGGCCACGCGCACCGCATCAGGTTGTTCCTGTCGCTGCTCGATTTGCCGTTCACGGTGGTCGAACTGAATATGAAGGCGGGTGACAATCGCAAGCCGGCGCACCTTGCGCTCAACCCGTTTGGCGAAGTGCCGGTGATCGAAGATGGCAATTTCGTCCTGAGCGATTCCAACGCGATTCTGGTGTACCTGGCACGCAAATATGGCGACCCTTCATGGCTGCCCCAAGATCCGGAAGGCGCCGCCGCCGTGCAACGGTGGCTGTCGCTGGCGGCCGGAAAGATCGCCTACGGCCCTTGCGCCGCGCGCCTCGTGACGCTGTTCGGTGCGCCACGCGACCTGCCGACCGCCCAGCAAATCGCGGTGGATCTGTTGAAGGTGCTCGACGCGGAATTGCGCGACAAGTCGTTCGCAACCGGCCAGACGCCGACGATTGCAGATGTCGCGGGCTATTCGTATATCGCCCATGCGCCAGAAGGCGGCATCTCGCTGGAACCCTATCCGAACGTGCGTGCATGGCTCAAACGCGTCGAAGCGCTCCCTGGCTTCATCGCGATGCCGGCCAGCAAGGCCGGACTGCTCGTCGAGTAGCACCACAACGGGCGGCTTCGCGCCGCCCGAGGACCTCACCGGAGTCCATCATGTCCACCCCCGCTTCTGTTCCCGCTCCTGCTGCTGGTCCCGCGCCTGGCTGGCGCGCTGCCGAATCGCCGTTCCACGTCGGCGAGCTGGCTGCGCAGGAGCGTTGGGGCGTGCGCGAGCGTATGGACGTGGAAGCGCGCCGGGGCATTCGCGACTTCATGCCCGACCAGCATCGCAAGTTTTTCTCAGAGCAGCCGTTCATGGTGTTGGGTGGGCTCGATGCGAGCGGACAGCCGTGGGCCACGCTGCGCTTCGGCGAGGCCGGTTTTATCTCGACTCCCGACCAACACACACTACGCATCGCCGGACGTGCTCCGGCGGGCGATCCGCTGGGCGACGCCTGGCAAGTGGGCGCGTTGATCGGCGCGCTTGGGATTCAGCCCGCCACACGGCGGCGCAACCGCGTCAACGGCGTGATAACGGCGCACGATGCAGATGCGATCACGGTGGCCGTCAGCCAGAGCTTCGGCAACTGCAACAAATATATCCAGAGCCGCGCGCCCACCTATGACGCAACCGTCATCGAAACGCCGGCTACGAACACAGCGCCCGAAGTCTCGCTGTCTTTGAGCGAAGCGGATCGCGCGCTGATTGGCCGTGCGGACACCCTGTTCATCGCGAGCGCAAATGCCGCCAGCGAGGCGGGCCATGCACGCGGCGCCGATGTGTCGCACCGCGGCGGCAAGCCCGGTTTCGTGCGGGTCGACGATGACGGGGCGCTGACGCTGCCGGATTTCACCGGCAATCTGTTCTTCAATACGATCGGCAACCTGATGGTCGATCCCCGTGCGGGGCTCCTGTTTCCCGATTTCGAAACCGGCGACCTCGTGTTCATGGCGGTGGATGCCGAAATCATCTGGGAAGGCGCCGAGCTGGCATCCTTCACAGGCGCTGAGCGGCTCATGCGTTTTCATGTGCGCGAAATTCGACGCAGCCAGCACGCGTTGCCGTTCCGCTGGTCAGCAGTGCAGTACGCGCCGCAACTCGCGAGAACCGGCACCTGGGATACGCAGCCTGCAGCGGCCGCAGTGACGGATGCATGGCGCAAGCTGAAGGTGGCCGACGTGCATGACGAAACGCCAACCGCGCGATCCTTCTATTTTCAGAGCGTTGACGGATCGGCGCTGCCGCACTTCGAACCCGGCCAGTTTCTGCCGATCCGCTTGCCTGTGCCTGGGTCCGACACACCGTTGATTCGCACCTATACGTTGTCCGATAGCGATCACGGCCATCATTTCCGCATTACCGTGAAGCGCGAGGGCGTTGCTTCCGCGTGGTTGCACGATCAGTTGAAGCCGGGCATGGAGATCGAGACCAAGTTGCCCGGTGGGACATTTACACTGGATCGCACGAGCCGGCGTCCGGTTGTGCTGCTCTCGGCCGGCATTGGAATTACGCCGATGATCGCGATGCTCAACACGATGCTCGCCGATTCGTCCGCGCAGAACCAGCCCGAACACATCTACTTTATTCACGGCGCGCGCGATGCCGACGAGCATGCTTTCGCTGAGCAGTTAATCGCCGCGGCGCGTGCCTCTACTCGTTTGAGCGTGCATCTGCGAGAAAGCCGGCCCTCGAACGGCGAGTTCGCCGTTGCCGCCGGGACGGCGGGTCGCGTGGACATTGATTTTCTGAAGCGCGTGCTGCCGTTCGGCGATTACGACTTTTACCTCTGCGGTCCCGGCCCGTTCATGCAGGACCTCTATAACGGCTTGCGCTCGCTGAATATCGCCGATGAGCGCATTCGTTTCGAGGCCTTTGGACCTGCCAGCGTCAAGCGTACCCAGCGCGCTGCGGCTACGGATTCTGGCGCGGCGCCAAAGCTCCCGCCCGTCACTCCGCGCGATCCGGCGACCAGTTCGAAAGTAGTATTTGCGACCACGCAACGCGATGCACGGTGGTCCGCCGAAGACGGAACCCTGCTCGACTTTGCCGAGACAAACGGCGTGGATGCACCATCAAACTGCCGATCCGGCATGTGCGGCACCTGCTCGACGCGTCTGATCTCCGGCGAGGTGAGCTATCCGGTGCCATACGAAGCGGTGATCCAGCCCGGTCACGCGCTGATCTGCTGCGCGATACCGGCGCGCACGGGAGCAGGAGAAGCCTCCACCGTTGTTCTGGATCTGTAGGCTCGAATTCTTGCCATCGCCCTAAGAGCGTTTCGACTGGCGTGATGCCACCGTGCTTGCGCTCTCGCTACGTTTGTCCGCGGGTTGCGGCGTTTCTGCGCGCGGCGCTGCGTCATTCCTTTCGGTGTCCGCACCTGACATCATCGTCAGATAACCCAACACGGCGGCCGTCACGCGGCGAATAAGTCCGGCCGTGTCCGTTTCTTCGCGTTCGCCGGCTGCATCCACAAGGCCACGGATGATCGCCAGCAGATCGCGTGTGGCGACGTCCGCGTCCTGTTGCTGGGGCAAGCCTTCCCGCGCGAGGATCTCCATCAGCAAGGTGCGCATCGATCCTTTGCCGGACAGCGCGGTGCGCAACTCCGGCCGGCTCTCCTCGACATCGAGCAGCTTCGCAAGCCTCGGTCTCGCGAACTGCTGCCGCACCGCGACACCAATCAGATAATCGAGCGCAAGCGGCCCGTCCAGGTGATCGAGCGCGGCAAGTGCCTCCTGATAGAAGCGGTCGTTCTCGCGCTGCATCAGCGCAATCGTCAACGCGTCCTTGCCGGCGAAGTACTGATACAGCGAACCAATGCTGACGCCGGCGCGCTGCGCGACCGCGTTCGTGTTGAAACCTTCGAGTCCTTTCGTTTCAAGCACCTGTGCGGCCGCTTCGAGCAAGATGGCGACCATGCGTTCGGAGCGGGGTTGGCTCGGCGCCCTGCGTGGTTTGAGCGGTGACGGATTCGACTGGCGAGGCATACGGCAATCAGATGGATGAGTGACGAAAGAATGGCTCGGTCAAGTCAGCGCCATCGCTTCAGGCCGTTTTAGTCTGGCTTGCTTTCGCCCGACTGCCAGCAGGCGCGTTCTTCTTCAGCTTGGTCTGGTTGTACTCGATCGCGGCACGGACGAGGCTTCTTAGACCCTTCGCGTTGACCTTATCGCCTTCGAAGAAATCGATCGCGCGTCTTGCGTTACCTTCCAGTCCGGCGTTGAAGAGTTTGTCGGGATCGGCCAGGTGCGCCCCGTGGGCAAACGTCAGCTTCACCTTGCCTTTATGGGCATTGGCGACCGCAATCATGCCGTCGCGGGACCATACCGGGCTTCCCATCCACTTCCATTCTTCGATGATCTCCGGGTCCGCCTCAAGGATGACCTTTCGGACACTGGCAAATGTTTTGCCGCGCCAGTCGGTGATTCCCGCAATCAGCTGATCGATGTTTTCCGATGGATTCATTAGATTGCCTACGCCTCCGGTAACGGTGCTGGTTCAAGCTTTCAATAGGGCCATAAGCGTCAGTCTAGCGCACTCGGAATGACAGGCTGACAAGTCGGTCGAGCACGTGCGTCGAAAGCCTTACAAAGCCGCTATTTGCATGACGTGAAACTTTAGTTTTGCTTTCGACCAATCGCGTTTCGAAAACAGTTTGTTCACCTTACATAAACTTCGGCGACCTGAATAAAGAATCCGTAATAGTCGAGTAACCAAATGACTACCCCACTCTCCTACACTGCGCAGTCGACGTAGTCTGGGAGCGCCGTACATGTCATCGACAGTTGCCTTGGAGATCCATTCTCTGAACTCGTTTGAGCTCACCGGAGATGGTCAGTGTATCTGATGCTCAAAGGCAATCAGCCCGAGAGCATTGCGTTGCTCGGTCATGCACGAACTCCTCGCGCAGGCGTACGCCGAGGATATGCCTGCGATCCCCCTATTGTGAGAGTTTCCCGTCTGCCTGTATGAACTTTGAAACCCTGTTTGCTCGTAGCGCCCGTGCGCTGACATTTATCGGCGTAAGCATGACCTCGGTCTCGGCCTTTGCTACCGACCCGTTCGTGGTCCGCGACATCCGGCTCGAAGGCCTGCAGCGGATCGAACCGAACACGGTCTTCTCCTATCTGCCCATCAAACAGGGCGATACCTTCACCGACGACAAGGCGTCTGAAGCGATCCGCGCGCTGTACGCGACGGGCTTCTTCAACGACGTCAAGATTTCGACCGAAGGCGATGTCGTCATCGTGCAGGTTCAGGAGCGTCCGGCAATCGGCTCGATCGACTTCTCCGGCCTCCACGAATTCGACAAGGACAACCTGACCAAGGCGATGAACTCGGTCGGGCTCTCGCTGGGCCGCTATTACGACAAGTCGCTGGTCGACCGCGCGC
>NZ_JBAURZ010000194.1:0-25915 GCF_049581445.1 Paraburkholderia sp.
CACGGCTGGCGGGCGGCACTGGCGGCCGCCGCGCTCGTGGTGGCGCTGGTGCTCGTCAATCTTCTGCCAGTCAATCCGTACTTCGACGTCGTTCTGGGTAACTGGCGCCAAGGACGTTATCTGCATCTCAACGGGCTCGCGCGCTGGCTCGCGTGGACGTGGCCGTATGCGGCGCTGATCTGGCTGGCGTTTTCTGCGGAACGTGCGTGGCTACGGCGCCGGCGCGATTCCCCATGATTCTTTGGCGATCGATCGGCCTGAGCCGGGCTCAGACCAGCACGAAGCGGCCGTCTGCCCTCGTCGTTATAATCGATCTACCATTGCCGCCTTGTCAGCGCGCCGCATTCCTGCTTACAGCCGCTTTCATTCGGCTTCACTTTCTTTTCAGCCTCGCCCTCCGGACACCATGGACTCTTTCTACAAGTACCACGTCTTCTTCTGTCTCAACCAGCGCGACCCCGGTGCGGACCGCCCGAGTTGCGCCAACTGCAACGCGCAGGCCATGCAGGAGCATGCGAAAAAGCGGGTGAAGCAACTCGGCCTCGCGGGCCCGGGCAAGGTACGCATCAACAAGGCGGGGTGTCTCGAACGCTGCGAAGAAGGACCGGCCGTTGTCATCTATCCGGAAGGTACCTGGTACACGTACATCGACGAGAGCGACATCGACGAAATCGTCGAGTCGCATCTTGCGAACGGCAAGGTGGTCGAACGCCTCAAGATGGATCGGTGAGCCGCGGCATGAATGTTCATACAAAACAGTTCCTGATCGATGGGCCGGTAGGCAAGATCGAGGTCGCGCTCGATCTGCCCGACGAGACGCGCGAGAACGGCACGCCGCCGCGCGGCATCGCGCTCGTCGCGCATCCGCATCCGCTGTTCGGCGGCACGATGGACAACAAGGTGGCGCAAACGCTCGCCCGCACGCTCGTGCAATTGAATTACGTGACGTACCGCTCGAATTTCCGCGGCGTGGGGCAGACGCAAGGCGAACACGATGCCGGAATCGGCGAGCGCGACGACCTGCGGGCGGTGGTCGATTACATGCGCGCACAGCCGGGTCAGGCTGATCTGCCCCTTGTGCTGGCGGGTTTTTCGTTCGGCACCTTTGTGCTGTCGCATGTGGCTGCGCAGCTTGTCGAAGAAGGGCAGGCCATTGAGCGAATGGTTTTTGTGGGCACCGCCGCAAGCCGCTGGGAAGTTGCACCGGTGCCGGAAAACACCCTGGTCATTCACGGCGAAACCGACGACACCGTGCCGATTCAATCGGTGTACGACTGGGCGCGTCCGCAGGAATTACCGGTCGTCGTGATTCCCGGCGCCGAGCATTTCCTGCACCGCAAATTACATATTCTGAAGCGCGTCATTGTCGACGCGTGGCGCTGACAGGTGTCCACCTGGCGTACGTCCGCACGTTTTCCGGGGTACAGGTATGCGTGAAATGAAAATTTATCAGCACGCCATGCGTAAAGTTGGCTCCTCGGCGCGCGTATAATGGGCGCACTTTTTTGGGCGTAGCGATGCCCATCCGGCTGGTTGCGTCGTTGTTTCGCGGCAGCGCCGGGTGGTCGCGCTGCGCGAACCGATCGCGTGGCCGGAAGTCCAACGGGCGCCGCGCTGCTTTATATGCGGCCAGCGCTCGCCGACCGGCTCTTCCAAACTGCGTGCCTTGAGGCGCGCAATGCATATTTCTGCCCGAATCGATCCTATGCGTTTTTCCACCTCCGGCTTTTCGTCACTCTCGTCCTTCGTTCCCACCTCGATCAGCCGCGCCGTGACGCTCGGTCTGGTGTTGCCCGCCTCGCTCGTCGCGAGCACGGCATTCGCGCAAGTGCCACCTCCGGGGGTCAATGCGCGCTCGTGGGTGCTCGTCGATGCAACCAGCAATCAGGTTCTCGCCTCGGGCAATGCCGATGAGCGCGTCGAACCGGCTTCGCTCACCAAGCTGATGACGGCTTACCTGGTCTTCGAGGCACTGCAGACCAAGAAGATCTCGATGGATCAGATCGTCAACCCGAGCGAGGCAGTACGCCGCGTGAAGAACGACGAGTCGCGCATGTTCATCGAAGCGGACAAGCCGGTGTCCGTGCATGACCTCGTCTACGGGATGATCATCCAGTCCGGTAACGACGCGGCCATCGCGCTGGCTGAACTGGTCGGCGGCAGCGAGTCGCAGTTCGTCGTAATGATGAACGCCGAGGCGCAGCGCCTCGGCATGACGCATACGCACTTCGCGGACGTCAACGGCATGCCGGATCCGCAGCACTACACGAGCGCGGGCGACCTCGCGATCCTGTCGGCGCGTCTGATCCGCGATTTCCCGGATTACTACAACATCTTCTCGGTGAAGGATTTCACCTACAACAAGATCAAGCAGCCGAACCGCAACCGTCTGCTGTGGATCGATCCGACCGTCGACGGGTTGAAAACGGGGCATACACAAGCCGCCGGTTACTGCCTGATCGCCAGCGCGAAGCGTCCGTTGCCGGGCGCGCCGGATGCATCGCGCCGTCTGGTTTCGGTGATGATGGGCGAAGTGAAGGAACACGACCGTGTCGAAGACAGCCTGAAGATGCTGAACTACGGCTATAGCGCGTACGACACGGTGCGTCTGTACAAGGCCGGCCAGGTCATTGAGACGCCGCGCGTCTACAAGGGCGCGGAAGATGTGGTGAAGATCGGCGTGAAGTCCGATCAGTACATCACCGTGCCGAAGGGCATGGCCGACAAGGCGAAGCCGCAGGTTGAGCATATCGACCCGCTGATCGCACCGATCGCCGCTGGTCAACAGGTCGGCACGGTCAAGCTCGTCGCCGACGGCAAGACTCTCGCGCAGTTCCCGATCGTCGCGCTGCAGGCGGTGCCGCAGGCCGGTATCGTGGGCCGCGTGTGGGATTCGCTGATGCTGATGTTCAACAAGAAGAAAGCGTAATTGCGTCATGGCGGCTCGTGCGCGGGTGATGCGCGAGCCGCTGCAGAGTGGGAGTGAAACATGCAACCTGATATCGATTCCCTGTTTGAATTTCCGTGCGATTTCCCGATCAAGGTGATGGGCAAGTCTCATCCCGAGTTCGCCGAAACCATCGTGACGGTGGTCAAGCAGTTCGATGAAAGCGTGGACGCATCGAGCGTCGAGACGCGGCCATCGAGCGGCGGCAATTACACCGGCCTGACGGTGACGGTGCGGGCCACCAGCCGCGCCCATCTCGACGATATCTACCGGGCGCTCACCGGGCATCCGATGGTGAAAGTCGTGCTTTGAGCGATGTGGCGGGTAGCGCTGGCTTGCCGCGCTTTCCTGCTACCGTTCACGGTGAGACGTGCAACGCGTCCGCCGCTGTTTTTGGTCCTGCTTGCGGGGCGGTTTGCGGGCCTGCTTGCGGCCCGGCTGTACAGGCCAGCTCGAAAAGCTGCCTGAAGCGGCCCACTTCTTCGAATACCCAATCCCTGAAAGCGCGCACGCGTTCCGCCTGGATCATGTGCAGCGGGCAGATGAAGTAGTACTGCCACGGGCTAGGACCGTCTACGTCGAATAGCCGCACTAGGCGCCCCGCCGCGATTTCAGGCATGGCGAGCGAGCGACGCGTGAGCACGATGCCCTGACCGTCAACGGCTGCCTGCAACAGATTGGACGAATCCTCGTACATCACGCCGCGCTTCGGCTCAGGCCAGTCGGTGAGGCCGGCCGCGTCGAACCACGGGCGCCACAGTTCGTCGGCGGAGCGCAGTAGCGGGAATCTGGCGAGATCCGTCGGCACTTTCGGCAGATTGCCGCCGTTGAAAGTTGGGGAGCAGGCGGGAAAAAAGATCTCTTCGAGCAGCAGTTCCGCGTGCAGGCCCGAGTACTTGCCGTAGCCGAAACGGATCGCGGCATCGACATCGTCGCGAGTGAAATCGGTCAGGTTATTGGTGGATAACAGTTCGAGGTCCCATTGCGGATGCGCCTCGATAAAGCTGCCAATGCGCGGCGTCACCCAACGCGCGGCGAAGGACGACAGCATCGACACCACCAGACGCCGTTCGCGGTCGCCGGCGCGCACCTCGCGCGTGGCGTCGGCGAGCGCCATCAGGGCGGCGCGTACCTGGGTAGCGTAGCGGCGGCCAACCTCGGTGAGCCGCACGCGCTTGCCGTCCCGGGCAAACAGAGTAATGCCCAGTTCTGCTTCGAGCGCCCGGATCTGATGGCTGACCGCGCCGTGCGTGACGAACAGTTCGTCCGCGGCGCGTGAAAAGCTCTCGTGACGGGCGGCTGCTTCAAACGCCTTGATCGCGTTTAGCGCGGGGAGTTGTCGAAGGTCCATCGCAATTATTCTCACATAGAGGTGAAATTTGATCGTTTTGTCTAACCCCTTGCTACGCCTACGATTGTAGTCACGAAATGACTTTCTACGAGGGCATCATGCGAGAAATTTCCTCTAGTATCACCTTCGAAATCAAGGCTGGCGAGACGGTTCCGATGAAGGTGGCGCGCAGTATTCGACTGGCGGTGAGCAGCGGCGCGGTCTGGGTGACGCGCAGTGGCGATACCGAAGATTACTGGCTGCATCCGGGCCACACGCTAAGGTTGCGGCGCGGCGAGCGGCTCTGGCTGAGCGTCGAAGGTGGCGACCGGGCGATCGTGGCATTTGCGGTGCCGGCACGTCCGGATGTGCGGGTCTTCAACTGGTTAGTGCGAATCAATGACTGGCTTGGCCTGCGGCCGCGTGACGGCTGGCGTACGGTGTGAGCGCTTGCTCACCTGGAATTTTCAGGCAGAGGCGGCAGGGTGGAGCGGTCATTGGAGCGATTCGGTTCGGGCCGGCGCGCAAGCCAGCCGCGGCATATTCGCTGCGGGCCGGCACGTGAGAGGGGCCCGGCGCGATTCGCTGTGGCTCGCCACGTAAGTGGGCCCCGGCGCGATTCGCTATGGCTACACCATGAGCGAGCTCCGGCGGGAAACGCAGGATTTCGGTAAACTGACGCCATCATGTGCGCCACGCCGGTTTCTTCCCCCTCAGTACCCTCTGCGACGAATTCCGCCGATTCCGCCGCGCCTGGGATTCCGCCAAGCCTTGCGCCTGCTACGTCCGAGAGGTCTGCTGGTACGCCGGCCGTCCCGCTGACGCTGCACTGGCGCGGCGTCGAATCCTACGAAACCAGCTTCGCGGCGATGCGCGCATTCACGGATGCGCGCACCACCGACATCCCCGACGAAATCTGGCTCGTCGAGCATCCCCCCGTCTTCACGCTAGGTCAGGCCGGTGATCCGGCGCATCTGCTGGCCGCTGACAGCGGCATTCCGCTAGTCAAGGTCGACCGCGGCGGGCAGATCACGTACCACGGGCCCGGACAGGTGGTTGCCTACCTGATGCTCGACCTGCGCCGCCGCAAGCTGATGGTGCGCGAGTTGGTGACGCGCATCGAGCAGGCCGTGATCGATACGCTCGCGGCGTATAATCTCGCCGGAGAACGCAAAGCTGGCGCCCCAGGCATCTACCTGGCGCCGGGTCCGGATGTAGGGTCGCATGCGGGCGCCAAGATTGGCGCGCTGGGCCTGAAAATCCGCAATGGCTGCAGCTATCACGGTGTCAGCCTGAACGTGAACATGGACCTGCGGCCGTTTCTGGCCATCAATCCTTGCGGCTACGCGGGGCTCGAAACGGTCGACATGGCGACGCTCGGCGTCACCGCCGGCTGGGACGACGTGGCCCGGACCTTTGCTGCATGCCTCACCGCAAACATCGACGGCACTCCCGCAGCCGTCGCCCAACCGCAGGCCGGTGTCGTTACCGCCTGACTGGATCGAACGAATGACTGACGTTACCGCGAACCTCGACGGCGCTGCCGCCCCTGATACTGCAGTGGCTCCTGCCGCATACGACGCTACGGCGAAACAGAAGGCGCAGGCCAAGACCGCGCGCATTCCGATCAAGATCATCCCGATCGAAAAGCTGAAGAAGCCGGACTGGATTCGCGTTAAAGCGGCCACCGGCAATTCGCGCTTCTACGAGATCAAGCAGATTCTGCGCGAGCACAATCTGCATACCGTGTGTGAAGAGGCGAGCTGCCCGAACATTGGTGAATGCTTCGGCAAGGGTACGGCCACCTTCATGATCATGGGTGACAAGTGCACGCGTCGCTGCCCGTTCTGCGACGTCGGCCACGGCCGTCCTGATCCGCTAGATGTTGACGAACCTGGCAATCTGGCGCGCACGATCGCGGCACTGAAGCTCAAGTATGTGGTGATCACCAGCGTGGATCGTGACGATCTGCGCGACGGCGGCGCTGCGCACTTTGTTGAATGTATCCGCCAGACCCGTGAGTTGTCGCCGGAAACGCGCATCGAAATCCTGACGCCGGATTTCCGCGGCCGTCTGGATCGCGCGTTGGGCATTCTCAATGCTGCACCGCCCGATGTGATGAACCACAACCTCGAAACGGTGCCGCGTCTGTACAAGGAAGCGCGTCCTGGTTCGGATTACGCGCACTCGCTTAAGCTGCTGAAGGACTTTAAGGTATTGCATCCGGATGTCGCGACCAAGTCGGGCCTGATGGTGGGCCTGGGCGAAACGGAAGAAGAAATTCTTCAGGTGATGCGCGATCTGCGCGAACACGATGTGGACATGCTGACGATCGGCCAGTATTTGCAACCGTCGGAGCATCATCTGCCGGTGCGGTCGTACGTGCATCCCGACACGTTCAAGATGTATGAGGAAGAAGCGTACAAGATGGGCTTTACGCATGCCGCTGTTGGCGCGATGGTGCGTTCGAGCTATCACGCGGACCTGCAGGCGCATGGGGCCGGCGTGGTTTGAGCTTCCATCAGCTAAATTTATTCTAGATGTCGAGCCCGCACTGGTTGCGGGCTTTTTTTTGGCCGCATCCAACCCAACGTGAAAAGCAATGTTCAAACAGCGTGATTTGCAATCGCTTATTCATTGGAACCGTTGACGCTTAAACGCCCTATAGTCAAAACCCTCCATAACACCTTATTAAAACGGGGCTTCTCGATGAAACGATTCTTCACTCCGCTCGCTGCATTTGCTGCCTTGCTCGCTTTCTCCGCCCCGTTCGCGACGCTCGCGCACGCGGATACGAAGGAAGTCGTGATCGCCTACCAGGACATGGTCGTGCCGTGGCGCTACGCGCAGGCTACTGGTGAAGTCGAGAAAGAAACCGGCTACAAGGTGGTTTATCGCCAACTCGCCAGCGGCGCGGAAGTGGTGCGTGCGCTCGCGTCAGGTTCGGTGCAACTCGGTGAGGCCGGTTCAAGCCCGATTGCGGCGGGCTTGTCGCAAGGCGTCGATATTTCGCTGTTCTGGATTCTCGATAACATCAACGACGCCGAAGCATTGGTGGCGCGTGACGGCTCCGGCGTGACGAGCGTCGCGGGTCTGAAGGGCAAAAAGATCGGCGTACCGTTCGTGTCCACCTCGCACTTTCACACGCTCGTCGCGTTGCAGAGCGCTGGCATTAATCCGTCGGACGTGAAGATCGTCAATCTGCGTCCGCAGGAAGTCGCAGCGGCCTGGGACCGTGGCGATATTGACGCCACGTACATCTGGGACCCGGTTCTTGCCAAGGTGAAGAAGAACGGCAAGGTGCTGATTACATCGGGGCAAGTCGCGCAGGAGTCGGGCAAGGCCACCTTCGATGGCTTCGTGGTGGACCGCAAGTTCGCGAAAGATAATCCGGAGTTCGTCGAGCGCTTCGTGAAGGTGTTGGCCGCCAGCGATGCGAACTATCGCAATCACACGTCAGCGTGGAATGCCGGTTCGCCTGAAGTCGCGGCAGTTGCCAAAGAGTCCGGTGCAAATGCCGAGGACGTGCCGGCGAGTCTCGCACTGTATGCGTTCCCGTCGCCGGCTCAGCAGGCGTCGAACATATGGCTCGGCGGTGGTGCACAATCCGGGGCGGCAAAGTCTCTTGCAGCGACGGCGGCATTCCTGAAGACGCAAGGCACGATCCAGAACGTGTTGCCCGATTATTCGGCAGGCATCGATCCGCGTTTCGTTCAGCAGGCAACCCACTAGGAAAACGTGCAGCGCCGACGCGTTGTCAACGCGCTGCATGGCTTTCCTGATCAACGGGCATACACATGAGTGGTCTGGAAATCCGGCGGTTGAGCGTCGCCTATGAGGGAGCGCGCGGCGCGGCTCCGACGGTCGCGTTGGCGGACGTCGATCTGCGTGTGGAAACAGGTGAGTTTGTCGTGGCGCTGGGCGCATCGGGGTGCGGTAAAACCACCTTGCTCAATTGCATCGCTGGCTTTATCCCACCAAGCAGCGGCGAAATCCGTCTGAACGGCCAGCGCGTCACCGGTCCCGGCGCGGACCGCGGCGTGGTGTTCCAGAAGTACGCGTTGATGCCATGGCTCGACGTGCTGGACAACGTCGCGCTCGGACTGCGGTTCCAGCGCGTGCCCAAGGCGGAGCGGGAGCGTGTCGCGCGGCAGATGCTCGCGCTGGTCGGTCTCGAAAAGCATGCGCACGCGCGCATCTACGCGTTGTCGGGCGGGATGCAGCAGCGTGTGGGCATTGCGCGGGCGCTGGCGAGTGATCCGCAGATGTTGCTGATGGACGAGCCAATGGGCGCACTCGATGCGATGACCCGCGAGTCGATGCAGGAACTGGTGCTGGATGTCTGGGGGCGCACGCACAAGACGGTGTTTTTCATCACGCACAGCGTCGAGGAGGCGCTCTTTCTGGCGACCCGGCTCGTTGTGATGACGCCGGGGCCCGGGCGCATTGCCGAGAGTTTCGACTTGCCGTTTGCGCGCCGCTTCCTGCAGACGCGCGATGCGCGTGCGGTGAAGTCGTCAGCGGATTTCATCGAATGGCGCGAAAAACTCGTACGCCGTTTGCATCAACGGGCACCGGCGGAGGAGCTGTCGTGACGGCTTCACGTGATTCGTTAAGCAAGGTGTCATTGATCCACACGGACACGACGCCGGATGCAGCGCTCGCGGCCTCTTTGGAAACGCACGCCGCGCCAGTGAAAGCCCGGCCCGTACGACCGTGGCGCATGCCTGGCGAAGGGCCGACTGCTGCGCTGAGCGTGATTTCCGTGACGGTGCTCGCCGCGCTGTGGTGGCTCGCCACGCATCTGCACTGGTTGTCGCCGCTCTTCCTGCCGACGCCTGAAGCGGTCTGGGCCGCGTTCATCGATGCCTGCCACGGTCGCATCCAGGGCGGCCTGCCGCTGTCGGAGCATCTGGTGTGGAGCGCGCTGCGGGTCTTTGGTGCGTTCGCGCTGGCTACGGTCACGGCGGTGCCGGTCGGCATTCTGATGGGCGTGAGCCGCGTGGCGCGCGGACTGCTCGATCCGCCGCTCGAGTTCTACCGTCCACTGCCGCCGCTCGCTTATCTGCCGCTGGTGGTGATCTGGTTTGGTATCGACGAGACGGCCAAAATCGTCGTGATTTATCTGGCTTGTTTCGCGCCGATCGCCATGGCTGCGCGAGCCGGCGCACGCAGCGCGACCGTCGAGCAGATTCACGCGGCCTATTCGCTGGGCGGAAAGTTTGCGCAGATCGTGCGCTTCGTCGTGCTGCCGGCCGCGTTGCCGGAGATTCTGACCGGTTTGCGCATCGCGATTGGTTTCGGCTGGACCACCCTCGTGGCCGCCGAGATGGTGGCGGCCACGGCGGGGCTCGGTCAGATGGTGCTTAATGCATCGAGCTTCTTGCGCACTGACGTCGTCGTGATGGGCATTGTGTTGATCGGCCTGATCGCATGGATCTTTGATCTGGGAATGCGTGCGCTGGAGCGGCGGCTCGTGCCGTGGAAGGGACGCGTGTGAAGCAGGCAGCTGACGGGTCGCAAAAGGGGCAGGGCGGTGCGTTGCGCTTTGCGCAGCAGAGCAGAGCGAGTCGAGTCCCGCAGCCCACACCCTTTCTCGCCTCTAGGCCAGAATAATCTGGTTCAGCTTCTTCTTCAGCGCAGCAAACTCGGCGGCTTCGGCTGCCTTCTTGTTGGTAATCAGTACATCGATCTGATCCACCGGACAGTACGAGATGCGGCTGCGCTGTCCGATCTTGCTGTAGTCGGCGAGAATCACCACGCGGTCCGCATTGGCGACCATCGCCCGCGCGACTTCCGTTTCTGCATGATCGTAGTTGGTCGCGCCATGCCGGTAGTCGACGCCGACTGGCGATAACAGTGCCACGTCAGCGCGGTAGCGGTAAATATCCAGAATCGTCGTGCTGCCGCCAGTCGCCATTGCGCGGTCGCTGATCGATCCACCTAAAAGGATCACCTCGTTGATCGCATCGGCCTGTTGCTCGCCCGCGCCGCGCATCTTGAGCGCCACATCAATCGAGTTGGTCACGACCGTCAGATTGGCCAGTTTCGCCAACTCTTCCGCGAGCGCCGACGTAGTCGTGCCGGCGTCGATAAACAGCGTCTGGCCGCTCGCGATCAAACCCGTCGCGGCCTTGGCGATCGCGGTCTTTGACTTGACCCGGGTGTGGGCGCGTTCGGCAATCGGCGCTTCGTCAGCAGGCTTGATGGCACCGCCATGCACTCGCCTTAACTCACCGAGGGCTTCGAGGTCGAGCAGGTCGCGCCGCACCGTCTCACGCGAGACGCCGAGATCCGCCATGATCCGTTCGGTCGACACCCGCTGCAGTGTCGATAGCAACGCGCGAATTCTCTGATGACGGTCTTCCTGCCACATGCATGATCCCTTTGCAAATAAGTCGGTCTGGAGGGCAGATGCGCCCTTTTCATCAGTGACACAGTTGTGTGTCGAGCCCGTGTCACACGTATCACTTTACCCGTTCTTTGTTGTATTTTTTTGGGCTCTTGCAAATTTGTGTATTTAAACTTAGCCTTCGCAGATTGGACTGTCGACTCCCGAAGGCGGCCGCGCCGCAGCATGATGCTTTGCTGATAAACGACGCGGCTCGGTTCGTCATCCTGATGATGATCGAACGGCGGGCAGCAGGTTACGATAGGGATAATTCGATCCAGTCTATTTCGAAGGTGCACAGACGTGGAAACTGGGATTGATCGTACTTTAGCTGCCGACTGGCCATACCCCCGGCTGGTCGCCCACCGCTGCGGCGGGACGCTCGCGCCGGAAAATACGCTCGCCGGTTTCGACGCGTGTAAGCGCTACGGCTATCGGATGGTCGAATTCGACGCCAAGCTCTCGGCCGACGATCACCTGTTCCTGATGCACGACGATGCCGTCGATCGCACCACTAACGGTCACGGCGCGGCTGCGCAACGGAACTGGCAAGCGCTGGCGAAACTGGACGCAGGTTCATGGTACGGCCCGGGTTTCGCCGGCGAGCGTCTACCCACGCTGGCGGATGCGGCAGCGCGCTGCGCGCGCGACGTTATCGCTGCCAACATTGAGATCAAACCTTGTCCCGGCCGCGACGTGCTCACAGGCACGCTCGTCGCGGGCGCCGCGCTGGCGCTTTGGCAAGCGCAAACGCCGCCGTTGCTGTCATCCTTTTCGCAGGAAGCGCTCGCGGCTGCACGCGAGGCTGCGCCAACGCTCCGACGCGGGATGCTGTTTGAAGCCGTACCCAATGACTGGCTCCGCATTGTGCGCGAGCTCGATTGCGTGTCCCTGCATGCAGCCCACACGCATCTGAATGCGCGACTGGTCGCCGAGATCCACGCGGCCGGCTTACGCGTGCTTGCCTATACCGTGAACGATCCGGCCCGTGCGCTGTTGCTTGCCCAATGGGGCGTTGACATGATTTGTACCGATCGCATCGATATGCTTGCGCACGACATGCTGGCGGCGCCGGGGAACCCTGCATAGGCATGGCAGGCGCGCAGGCAATGAGCGTGCCGAGGATTACCGTCAAACGAAGCTTTCCCAACGTATTAATTTTCTTCAGAGGCAGAGGATGGGAAATACTATGAACCGCACGTGGTTAAGCCGTGTTCTCTCGATGTCAGCGGTTGCGAGTGTCGCTGCGGGAGGCGCGAGCAGCGCATTCGCTGCGCCGCCGGATGCGCTCGTCGCGGCAGCCAGACAGGAAGGCCAACTCACCGTGATCGCGCTGCCGCACGACTGGTGCGGCTACGGTGCGATGATCCCTGCCTTCGAGAAAAAATACGGCATCAAGATCAACGAACTGAATCCGGATGCCGGCTCGGGCGACGAAGTCGAGGCCATCAAGGCCAACAAGGGCAACAAGGGTCCGCAGGCGCCGGACGTGATCGACGTGGGCCTGTCGTTCGGGCCGAGCGCAAAGGCCGATGGGTTGCTGCAACCGTATAAGGTGTCGACGTGGAAGGACATTCCCGATTCGGCCAAGGATGCGGACGGCTATTGGTACGGTGACTACTACGGTGTCCTGTCGTTCGAAGTCAACGCCGATATGATCGACAAGGTTCCCACCGATTGGTCTGATCTGCAGAAGGCGGATTACAGGAACGCCGTGTCGCTCGCTGGCGATCCGCGCTCGGCGAACCAGGCTATCCAGGCTATCTATGCTGCCGGGTTGTCCGGCACCAAGGGCGATGCGGGCAAGTCGGCTGACGCCGGCCTGAAGTATTTCGCCCAACTGAACAAGAGCGGCAATTTCGTGCCGGTGATCGGCAAAGCGGCATCGCTGGCCCAAGGTACGACGCCGATCATCGTGCGCTGGGACTACAACGCGCTGGCCGACCGCGACACGCTCAAGGGCAATCCGAAGGTGCAGGTGGTGGTGCCGAAGACAGGCGTCGTAGCGGGCGTGTATGTGCAGGCGATCAGCGCTTACGCACCGCATCCGAACGCCGCGAAACTGTGGATGGAATACCTGTACTCCGACGAAGGCCAGGTTGCCTGGCTGACCGGCTACTGTCACCCGATCCGCTACAACCAGCTGGTTGCCGCGAAGAAGGTGCCGCAGGCATTGCTGGACAAGTTGCCGCCCGCCGCGGCCTACAAGACCGCCGTGTTCCCGACCCTGCAACAGCAGGATGCCTACAAGGACACGATCACCAAGCATTGGGATGAGGTGGTCGGCGCCAACGTGAAGTAAGCGGATGGTTGAATCCGGGTGCCGCCCTGGGCGGCATCGGCGTTGACCTGATTGCACCAAGGGTGATTTATGACCGCTTCATCGGATGCAGGCCCGGCGCAGCCGGAACTGCTGGTTCCACTGGTGCCTGAGCCAACGCCCTACGTCACGGGACCGGGAGCTTCGTCACAGTTGCTGACCTGGCTTGGCGTCGCGCCGTTCTTTATTTTTGCACTGCTGTTTCTGATTCTGCCGACGGGCTTTCTGATGGTCGGCGCGTTTCAAGACCCGCAGGGTCACTTCACGCTGGCGAATTTTCGTGACCTGCTTCAGCCGGGCGTGCTGGAAGCCTACTGGATCAGTTTCAAGGTGAGCGCGGCGTCAGCCATTGGCGGGGCCGTGCTCGGTTCGTTGCTGGCCTGGGCAGCCGTGCAGGGACAACTGCCTGCCTGGATTCGTCCGACCTTAATGACCTTCTCCGGCGTCGCTTCGAATTTCGCCGGTGTACCGCTCGCGTTCGCCTTCATCTGCACGCTGGGCCGGGTCGGTCTTGTCACGGTGCTGCTGAAGAAATACGTCGGCATCAATCTGTATTCGACGGGCTTCAGCATTCTCAGCTTCACCGGCTTGACGGTGACCTATCTCTACTTCCAGATTCCGTTGATGGTGCTGATCGTCACTCCCGCGTTAGACGGTCTGAAGCGCGAATGGCGTGAAGCATGCGATTGCCTGGGCGGTACCTCCCTTCAGTACTGGCGCTATGTGGCGTTGCCGGTGCTGTGGCCAAGCGTGCTGGGTGCGACCTTGCTGCTGTTTGCGAATTCGTTTGGCGCCGTCGCTACCGCATATGCATTAACGGGCAGTTCGCTCAACATTGTGACGATCCTGTTGTACGCGCAGATTCGCGGGGATGTGCTGCACAACCAGAACCTCGGCTACGCGCTCGCGCTAGGCATGATCCTCGTGACGGGGGTGTCGAACGGCGGCTACATCTGGCTGCGCGCACGCGCCGAAAGGGGGCGTCGATGAACCGTCAATCGCGTGTGGGCGCCTGGACCGCGATGGTCGTCGGCACGCTATATTTCCTGATTCCGCTGATCGCCACCTTTGAATTCAGCCTGCGCATGCGACGCGACTCCTACAGCTTCGATGCCTATCGCGTCGTGCTGACGGACCCGCGTTTTCAGGCGTCATTCGGTTACTCGATTTTGATGGCTATTCTGACGATTGTGGTCGGTGTCCTGCTGGTGGTGCCGACGGCTTACTGGGTTCGCCTGCGTTTGCCGAAGCTGCGTCCGGTAGTGGAATTCATCACGTTGCTGCCGCTGATCATTCCAGCCATCGTGATCGTGTTCGGCTATTTGCGCATCTATAACAGCAGTTCGATCCTGCCGCTCACGGGCAACGAGCGTGCTACGGATCTGCTGCTGGTGTTCGGCTACGTCACGCTGGCGCTGCCGTACATGTACCGCGCAGTGGATGCCGGCCTCTCCGCCGTCGACGTGCGTTCGCTGACCGAAGCGGCCGAATGTCTCGGCGCGAACTGGCCGACCATTCTCTTCAAGGTGATCTTTCCGAACATCCGTTCGGGCATTCTGTCCGGCGCCTTTCTCACCTTTGCGGTGGTGATTGGGGAGTTCACGCTGGCGAGCCTGCTCGATCGGCCGGCGTTCGGGCCTTACCTGCAACTGGTCGGCGCGAATCGCGCTTATGAACCCTCGGCGCTGGCGATCATCGCGTTCGTTATCACCTGGGCCTCGATGGGGTTGATCCAGGTGTTTGGTTCAGCGCGCGGGTTAGCGCGGACCTCGGCCAATGCACCGGCCGGACAAAAACCCTGATGAATTAAGGCGTCGAATCATGGCATTCCTCGAGATCGAAAATCTGCACAAGTCGTTTGGCGCGAATATCGCGTTGCATCACTTTGATATGAAGGTCGAGCGCGGCGAGTTCATCACGTTCCTCGGACCGTCCGGGTGTGGCAAGACGACTGTACTGCGCATGATCGCGGGCTTCGAAACACCGACGCGCGGCACGATCCGACTCGACGGCCGTGATGTGACGCATCTGCGCACGCGTCAGCGCAAGGTCGGCATGGTGTTCCAGGCGTATGCGCTGTTTCCGAACATGACGGTGGCGGACAACATCGGCTTTGGTCTCAGGATTGCGCATCGGCCACAGGATGAGATCCGCAAACGGGTCGCCGAGATGCTGGATCTGATCAAGCTGCCGGATGTCGGCGAGCGCTATCCGTGGCAACTCTCGGGCGGCCAGCAACAACGGGTGGCACTGGCGCGGGCACTGGCAGGCAAGCCGCAGGTGCTGCTGCTGGATGAGCCGCTTTCTGCGCTCGATGCGAAGATTCGCATTTCGCTGCGCCAGGACATTCGCGCGTTGCAGCGCGAGTTGGGTATAACGTCAATTTTCGTCACGCACGATCAGGAGGAGGCGCTGTCGATCTCCGATCGCATCGTGGTGATGAACGAAGGACGCGTCGAGCAGGTAGGGACCTCTTCGGAGATTTATAACTATCCGCGCACGCGTTTCGTGGCGTCATTTGTGGGAACGCTCAACATCCTGTCCGGTCATGTTGTGGACCCGGCGACCGGCAAGATGGCGGTTGACGGCCAGGAACTCGTCACCACTCAGCCCCTCGCGCCGGACGACGCCGGTAAGAAGCGTCTGCTGGCGTTGCGGCCGGAGGCCATCGTGCTTGAAGCGCCGGCGACTGGGCGCAATACGCTGGCGGCGACCGTCGAAGAAGTGAATTTTCTCGGGGCGGTGGTGCGAATCCGCACGCGCGTAAAGGACGCGGTGATCTCCCTCGACGTCTTTAACGACCCGAACCGTCGGCTGCCGGAGCGCGGTCAACCGGTCGCCCTAGGCTTTTCGCACGAGAATCTGCTGGTGCTGGAAGAGGGGGCGGTGTAGCGCGATAACGGGTGTCTTGACTACGGCCAGAACCGATTTAACAATCCTTAACGGTCGTCGCGCTCAATCCATCCTAATATTGAGATGTGAGCTTCGTCGTTACTTTGACCGTACCCGGAGCCCACGAACAACAAACTTCTCCGATATTCTGTTGAGAATGCCTTCCTGCCACGAGGAGGGCATTTTTTTGATTTGGGTGGTGATTGACGTTCATTCATCAACCACTCGCACGCCTCCATTGATGCGTCCGGAATCACCGACGCCGCACGTCCGGATTTCCGGAAAGCTGGACGATTCACTCACCGCTTCCTAAAAATATCCATATAAATCAAGGCGAGTGGATATTTCTCAGCCTGGCATCGACCTTGCAAATTAGAAGCGCGGCCGCAACGGCCCGACAACTAAAGCATGGAGACAACGATGTCCGATTTCCCCTCCCGGTATCACTAGTTTCGTCTTGTCGCGGCCCGATGCCGTGCACAGGCGAGACGTCCATTCGTTCGCGTGATGCGCAGCGTGGCAGGCCATTGGCTCATCCACATCGCAGGAACCATCATGAAGAAACCTATCCATAAGGTGCTCTACTTCCAGGTGATCGTCGCGATCATCATCGGTATTGCACTCGGTCATTTCTCACCCGACTTCGCCATCGACATGAAGCCGCTCGGCGACGCATTCATCAAGCTGATCAAGATGGTGATCGGGCCGATCATCTTCTGTACGGTCGTGACTGGCATTGCTGGCATGGAGGACATGAAGAAGGTCGGGCGGGTCGGCGGCAAGGCGCTGCTCTACTTCGAGATCGTCTCGTCGTTCGCGCTGGTGCTCGGCCTGATTGCGACGCATGTGCTAAAGCCGGGCGCAGGCTTTAACGTCGACCCGGCGACGCTCGATGGTAAGGCCGTTGCGTCATACGCGGCCAAGGCGCATGGGCAAAGCACCGTCGACTTCTTCATGCACATCATCCCGAACACGATCACGGACGCATTTGCGCAGGGCGAGATCCTTCAAATCTTGCTGATCGCGATGCTGTTCGGCAGCGTGCTCGCCACACTCGGCCCGCGCGGCAAGGTGGTCACAGATCTGATCGATGGCCTCTCTAGCGTACTGTTCGGCGTGGTGCGTATCGTCACGAAGCTGGCGCCGATCGGCGCGTTCGGTGCGATGGCGTTCACCATTGGCAAGTACGGCATCGGTTCTCTGCTGCCCATGCTCAAGCTGATCGGCACCTTCTATCTGACCTCGATCGTGTTCGTGTTGGTCGTGCTCGGCACCATCGCGCGGATGGTGGGCTTCAGCATCCTGCGCTTCGTGGCCTACATCAAGGAAGAACTGCTGATCGTGCTGGGCACGAGTTCGTCCGAAGCGGCATTGCCGCAGTTGATGCTCAAGCTCGAGAAACTGGGCTGCTCGCGCTCGGTGGTCGGTCTTGTTGTGCCCACGGGCTACTCGTTCAATCTGGACGGCACCAACATCTACATGACGATGGCCGTGCTGTTCATCGCCCAGGCGACCAACACGGACCTGACCTGGACCCAGCAGCTCACGCTGCTCGCCGTAACGATGCTGACCTCGAAGGGCGCGAGCGGCGTGACGGGTGCGGGCTTTATCACGCTCGCGGCGACGCTGGCTGTGGTTCCGACGATCCCGTTGTCGGGCATGGTGTTGATTCTCGGCATTGACCGTTTCATGAGCGAATGCCGGGCGCTGACAAACATCGTCGGCAACGGTGTGGCCACCGTCGTGGTGTCGGCATGGGAGAAGGAACTGGACCGCAGCAAGCTGCGCGCCGTGCTGCGTGGCGACGTCAGCATCAAGGAACCGGAGAGGGAAACGGCCGGCGCATAAACGCGGGCATTCGACAGCGTGGCGGGGGCGCTTACTGGCCCCCGCGTTATGCCACAATAACTGCACCTCACCCATTGGAATCCGCCAACGTGACGCGCCGACTGCTGATCCTCTTCGCGCTCGTCGCTGGGCTCGTGGTGGCGTGCGGGCTCACGTGGAGCATCACGTGGCAACGCGGTATCGACGAGTTGCGGCGCAACGCCGCGGTGCGCGTCGACCGTACGGCCAATTCGCTGAAGAGCACGCTCGAACGCTACGAGTCGCTGCCTTACCTGCTGGCCGAGCACCCGTTTGTCCAGGACGTGCTGGTGGACCCTGACCCGTCCAACGTCGAGCGCGCCAATCACTACCTGGAAGACCTCAACCTCCACGCGCGCGCGACGGCGACCTACATCATTCAGGCCGACGGCCTGTGCGTTGCCGCAAGCAACTGGCGTGAGCCGGAGAGCTTCGTGGGTGGTGAGTACCAGTTCCGGCCATATTTCGTCGACGCGGTGAAGGGTGGCGTGGGGCGCTTTTTCGGCATCGGGACGATTTCGCATGATCCCGGTTACTACATCTCGCAACCGGTGCGGCGAGAGGGCAAGATCGTCGGCGTGGCGGTCGTTAAACTCAATCTGGAATGGTTTCAGGGTGCAGATGCGTCGGAGCCATTGCTCGTCACTGATGACCACGGGGTGATTTTTCTGTCTTCGGTGCCGGCGTGGAGATACCACACGGTGAGTCCGCTGTCGGGCGCCGTGGTCGATTCGATCTATCAGACGCGCCAATACGCGCAGCAGGAGATTGCGCCGCTGCCGGTGACGATCGAGCGCAAGCTTGAGGGCGACGCGCAGATTGTGCGCGTTGGCGGCGGACGTTACGCTCCGCGTTATCTGGCGACGCGACGTTCGATGGGCGGCCCCGACTGGCATCTGATCACAATGGCGAGCGTCGATCCGGTTGACGCGGACGCTCGCAATGCGGCAATCGTCACGGGCTTCGGCTATGTATCGCTGTGCTTGCTGGCGTTCTACTGGAGAATGCGCCGCGCACGACTGCGCGAGATGATCCGCGGTCGCGAACTGCTGCAACGCGCGTATGCGGAGTTGAATCAGCGGGTGGCGGAACGGACTGCGGATCTCTCACAGGCGAACGAGCAACTTAAGACCGAGGTGAGCGAACGTACGCGAGCCGAGCAGGAGTTACGCGCCGCGCAAGACGAACTGATTCAGGCGAGCAAGCTCGCGGCGCTCGGCCAGATGGCCGCGGGTATCACGCATGAATTGAATCAACCGCTGGCGGCATTGCGCGGTTTCTCGGACAACACACGCGTGTTTCTGGAGCGTGGTGATCACGCCTCGGCGCGCGACAATCTTGAAGCAATTGCCTCGCTCACCGAGCGCATGGGCAAGATCACGAATCAGCTCAAGCTGTTCGTGGGCCGGGCGCGGCCACGCAGCGCGCGGGCGCCATTGGCGCGCGCGTTGCGCAACGTGCTGGGGCTGTTGCAAAAGCGCTTACAGGGTGTGCTAGTGGAATTGACGGTGATCGACGCGGGGGCGGGCACGCGTGAGCGCTTTGATCCGACGCTCGATCATCCGGATCTCGTGGCGAACTGCGATGAATTGCGGCTGGAACAGGTATTGATCAATCTGCTCAGTAATGCGCTGGATGCGGGGGCCGCCCAACCGGGTGCGGGGCTTCTGGGGGGCGGCCAACCGGCGGCCGATTCGGTGGCTGGCCATCAAGGGTTCGGCGCGCCAGCGCCGCGCATCGAGATTGAAATCGAAGCGGCAGAAGCGACACTTTCGATCTCTATGCACGACAACGGGCCAGGCATTGCCGACGACGTTCTCCCTAGGCTATTCGAACCGTTCTTCACGACGAAAGAAATGGGCCAGGGGCTGGGGCTGGGTCTGGCGATCTCGTCCTCGATTGCGCGCGACGCCGGTGGTTCGCTGGTGGCGTCCAACGCAACGGACGGCGGCGCACTGTTTGTGCTGACGCTACGCCGCGCGCGCGTGCAGGCAACCGATCCGCTCACGGCGGGTCAATGAATCCATGCCTTGAGGCGCGAGACGATGCGCTCAGGCGTACTAAGGTGTTTAACGCGGTAAAGGATCATGGTTAACAATAGCCTGCCGGTGCTCTATATCGAAGACGACGAACTGGTGCGTCGCGCCAGCGTACAGAGTCTGCAGCTCGCTGGGTTCGACGTGACTGGTCATGCGTCGGTTGAATCCGCGGCGCGCGGTATCAGCGCAGATTTTCCAGGCGTGATCGTCAGCGATATCCGTTTGCCCGGCGCAAGCGGCCTCGATCTCCTTGCACAGTGCCACGAGCGGGCGCCTGACGTTCCCGTGATCCTGGTCACCGGCCACGGCGATATCTCGATGGCGGTGCAGGCGATGCGCGACGGCGCCTATGACTTCATTGAGAAACCGTTTGCATCGGAGCGTCTGATAGAAACAGTGCGGCGCGCGCTCGAACGCCGCACGCTCCTGCTGGAAAACCACGCGTTGCGTCGTGAGTTGGCGGGGCAAAACACGATCGCGCCACGCATTATCGGACGGAGTCCTGTTATCGAACAGGTGCGGCGACTGATCGCGAACGTCGCGCCGACCGATGCCTCGGTGTTGATCAATGGCGATACGGGAGCGGGCAAGGAACTGATCGCGCGCAGTCTGCACGAACTGTCGCCTCGGCGTGACAAACCGTTTCTCGCAGTCAATTGCGGGGCACTGCCTGAGCCGATGTTCGAATCGGAGATGTTCGGCTATGAGCCGGGCGCATTCACGGGTGCGGCAAAGCGGCGTATCGGCAAGCTGGAGCATGCGTCGGGTGGAACGCTGTTTCTGGACGAGATCGAAAGCATGCCGCTCGGATTGCAGGTCAAGTTGTTGCGCGTGCTGCAGGACGGCGTGCTGGAACGGCTTGGTTCTAACCAGCCGATTCGCGTGAATTGCCGTATCGTCGCTGCCGCCAAGGGTGACATGACGGAGCACGTCGCGGCTGGCACCTTCCGGCGCGATCTGCTGTACCGGCTGAACGTCGTGACGATCGGGCTGCCGCCGCTGGCGGAGCGGCGTGAAGACATCGTGCCGCTCTTCGAACACTTTTTGCTCGATGCTGCCGTTCGTTATCAGCGTCCCGCGCCGATCCTGACTGACCGTCAGCGCGCAGGATTGATGCAGCGCGACTGGCCGGGCAATGTGCGGGAGTTGCGCAATGCCGCGGATCGGTTCGTGCTCGGTGTGGCGGAGGATCCCATGACGGCGCCTGTGGATGACGCGGCTGAGGCCCAATCGCTCAAGGAGCGCGTCGAGCAGTTCGAACGCGCTGTGATTGCGCAAGCATTAGAGCAGACGGGTGGTAGCGTGGCGGTCGCGGCGGACCGGTTGCAGCTAGGCAAGGCGACGCTTTACGAGAAGATCAAGCGGTACGGTCTCGCGGTCAAAGGTGAGAGTGAGCGCTGAACGCGATAGCCCGAATCACCCGCATCCAAAAAGCAACGCGCCGGTAGCAGAGAGCCTGCTACCGGCGCGTTCTGTCTGGTGCTTCGCTGCTTCAGGCGGCGTTCAGCGCCTTTTCGAGCAACTGGTCCAACTCGGCGAATTGCGGCTCGCCCACATAACGCTTGAGGATCTTGCCGTTCCTGTCAACCACGAAGGTAGTCGGCGTCAACTGGACATTGCCGAACTGCTTGGCAGCCGAACCGTCGTCCATGGCGACCTTGAACGGTAGACGGCGCGTTTCGCTGTAGTTGGCCACGTACATCGGCGCATCGTAGTTCATCGCCACGGCGACGAACTCGAGACCTTTGCCCTTGAAGCGGTTATACGTTTTGACCATTTGCGGCATTTCCTGCACGCAAGTGTCGCAGTTAGTCGCCCAGAAGTTGACGAGGTACACCTTCCCCTTCAGGTCGGCCGTCGAGACTTTCTGTCCGGAAAGCAGCGTGAAGGTGGCGTCCGGCACTTGCTGCTGGACGTTGAAGGCGAAATAGCCGGCAATCGCAATCGCACCGGCGGCGACAGCCATCGCAATGTAGCGCAGCGGGCTGGCACGCCTGGAAACGGGGGTGGGGCTCATGGTCGGGACCTCGAGATTCGCGCAGAACGCGCGCAACGTAGCTGCCATATTGTAGCCGGATAGTCGTATGCCTGCGCGACTGCGGGTGGTCGACGGTCAGGAGATAATCAGATTTTACGTCTTGGTCTTCCCGACTTGCTCTCATGCTCCGACCCGCTTTCCGCTCACCATCCTCGCGTACTCTGCCGCTCGTTGCTTTCCGTCTGATCACTTCGCTGCGCTGCGTTGGTTTGCGGCTTGCCGCGGGACGCTCCTTGCTGACCGTGGGCGCTTGTATATTGGCGCTGGGCGGTATGTTGGCCGCCTGCTCGCCGACCTACGACTGGCGCACGATCATGAACAACGACGACGGCTATACGGTCGATCTGCCCGCTAAACCCAGCAACGACGCGCGGCAGATCGATATTGGCGGCACGCCGATGCAGATGGCAATGCAAACCGCCGAAGCCGGCAAAGCGGTGTTTGCAGTGGGAACGGTGATGTTGCCGTCGGACGACCCACAGACACAGCGCACCGCGCTCGATTTTCTGCGCGACGGCCTTGCCCGCAATGTCAGCGCCGCACCGGACGCGCATGCGGTGCAGATAGCGCTGGCGGCGGGCGGCCAAGTGCAGGGGCTTGAGATGACGTTAAGCGGCAGGGCCGGCGATGACAAGGAAACCCGCACCATCTACGCCCGGCTCGTCGCGCACGGCAAACGGGCGTATCAAGCGGCGATCATCGCGAGTCGACCCCTGCCGCAGGAGCAGGTGGATCAGTTTTTTCAGTCATTCCAGCTCTACTAACCCCGCTTGAACGCATGTTTAGGCGTGTCGTAGATCACCACTGCGAGTGAAAGTTCCTTCGTAGGTTATGACGCTAATCTACGGATTTCATAGGTATTTTCTTGTTACCCACAGGGCCTGTGGATAAGTTTGTGGAGAACCTTGCCTGGAGTCTCGCAAATGCCCGTCTGGCGGGCCTTCTGTTAGTTTTCCCTCGTTGGGCATAAACCGAAAAATATAATTAAATCAATGACCTACGAAAGAGGTCAAGAAGGCACCTTTCAATTGGTTGTGAGTTTGTCAGGTTCGCGTTTGTGTGTATAAGTCAAGTCTTGACAGATTTTTTTTTGCTTTATCCGGATACAAACGCTCTCCGATATTGAACCGCTTCGGCAATCTGGCCCCCGGTCGGAGTGTCAGTGCCGGCGAGATCCGCAATGGTTCGCGCGACCTTAAGGACGCGGTAGTAAGCCCGCGCCGACCAGCCGAAGCGATCGCCCGCTTCCCGTAGCAATGCTTCGCCGGCAGCATCGGGCCTGCAGACCTCATCGACCTCGCGCCCGCTCAATTCGCGATTGGTTTTGCCTTGACGGGCCAGTTGCCGTTCGCGCGCGGCGCTTACGCGTGCCGCGATCGCTGCGCTGGGCTCGCCGCTAGCGGCAGTGCGGGCGGACAGTTCGGCCGGCGTGAGTGCTGGAATCTCGATCTGTATATCGATCCGGTCGAGTAGCGGCCCCGATAGCTTGCGCAAATAGCGCGTGGCAACCTCAGGCGTACAGCGGCAGCGGCCAGTCAGATCGCCGCGCCAGCCACAAGGGCAGGGATTCATCGCTGCGATCAACTGGCAGGCCGCTGGGAAGTCGGCTTGGAGGGCCGCACGCGAAATTGTGATGCGTCCGGCTTCGAGCGGTTCACGCAGGGTCTCCAGCACCTGGCGGTCAAACTCGGGAATCTCATCCAGGAACAAAACGCCCAGATGCGCCAGCGTAATTTCACCGGGCTGCGGCGGATTGCGCCCGCCGACGAGGGCCGCTGCACTCGATGAATGGTGTGGCGCGCGAAACGGCCGCCGGCGCCACTGGGTTGTCGAGAACCCGGTCCGGCTGGCGGATAAAAGCGCCGCGGATGTGAGCGCTTCGTCGTCGGTCATGGGTGGCAGCAGACTTGGCAGACGTGCCGCCAGCATCGACTTACCAGCGCCGGGCGGACCGACCATCAGCACGTGATGTCCGCCTGCCGCCGCCACTTCCAGTGCGCGCCGCGCGCCGCGCTGACCGATCACATCGGCCATATCGAGTTGTCCGGCGGCCGGCACTTCGGTGAGTTCGGGGGCGGTGACGGGCGTCAGCCGCCCGTCTGGTCCGCCGGCCAGATGTGCGCACAGCGCGGGCAGGTCGGAAGCGCCGTAGACGTGCACGCCCGGCACGAGCGCCGCTTCGGCAGCGCTGGCCGCCGGCAGATATAGCTCGGCGGGACGGGCCGACATTCCGGCCGCGCCCACAGGTGACGATGCTTGCGCTCCACTTCCGACAAGCATAGCCATGTGCGCACCGGCAAACTCGTGCGCCTCGGTATGTGCCGCATGGCTTCGCGCCGTGCCGCATGCCATCGCAAAAGCGCCACGCATCGGCCGCAACGCGCCCGTCAGCGACAGCTCGCCCGCAAACTCGCGATGCATGAGCGATTCGGCTGGAATTTGTCCGCTGGCGGCAAGGATGCCTAAGGCAATCGGCAAGTCGAAGCGGCCGGACTCCTTGGGCAAGTCGGCAGGAGCGAGGTTGACCGTGATACGCCGCACCGGGAAGTCGAAACCGCAATTCTGCAAGGCGGCGCGCACGCGTTCGCGGCTTTCGCGTACTTCGAGATCCGGCAAGCCGACTATCGAAAAAGAGGGTAATCCGTTGGCGAGGTGAACCTCGACCGTTACTTCAGGCGCGCGGCCAGAGGCCGGCGCGCGACTGCGCACCACGGCAAGCGACATGTGTTCTCCCGTCAGACGGCGCGCCGGCGGCGCGCACGATCCCCTAAAGCGCTAATGACGTCACGGCTCGCTTGCCTGTGATGTGTGCGGCTCTCAAGAAAACGCCGGGTTGCCCGAGGCTTTCCTGACCCCCGCGGGGTGCCTGGCGCAACGCGTCAGGCTCGGGGGCATTTAGACCGGCTTCAGGATGTGTGCGTCACCGGCAGCTTCTGCTCGAGCTCGGCGACCCGGCGTTCCAGTTCCTCAAGGCGGGCGCGTGTGCGCACCAGCACCTGAGTCTGGGTATCGAATTCCTCCCGCGTCACGAGATCGAGCTTCGAGAAGCCCTGCGACAGCATGGCCTTGACGTTGCGTTCGACATCCTTGGCGGGCGAGTTCTTGAGCAGATCGCTCATGCGTGCCTGCAAATCGTTAAAGACGTCGTTTGGTTGTTTCATCGTATTCCCCTTCCGCGCACAAAAACTGTGCATGTGTTGTTACGTCTGTGCCCCGTAACATTCAATGATCTATTTTGGTGCATGACGGGCTGGCGAGAGCCTGCGGATGAACGCGTTTGGTGCGCCCCTTTGCATCCGATGCCTGCGGACACTCTAGCAACGATCCACGCGGCGCGCCACCGTCCCCCGCCTGCGTTGGCCATCCGGCCAGGGGCGCGCCAGTCCGGTGCCCGGTACCGGTTCCATGACATGGAATGTTCACATGGCATGCGAGTTGCTGTTACTGCCCGGCGCGCACTGCCGGGACGATTTACCGGGAGTGCATCGACGTGGCGAAGGTAGCCGCCGAATGTCGACGCAACGACACAGGGAACCACAGGGGAACCAGTAACGCACGGGTCAGGAAACAGGTAAGCAACGGGTTACGCAACTACAGCGAGGATTTCATGAAACTGATTACCGCAATCATCAAGCCGTTCAAGCTCGATGAGGCACGCGAAGCCTTATCGGCTATCGGCGTCTCCGGAATCACGGTGACAGAAGTGAAGGGCTTTGGACGTCAGAAAGGCCACACCGAGCTGTACCGGGGCGCAGAGTATGTGGTTGATTTTCTGCCGAAGGTGAAGATCGAGGCCGCGGTCTCGGACGATATCGTCGATCAGGCAATCGAAGCGCTCGAGCGTGCGGCACGCACCGGAAAGATCGGCGACGGCAAGATTTTTGTCACGCCGATCGAGCAAGTGATTCGAATTCGCACCGGGGAGACCGGGGCGGACGCCCTGTAATAAAAGATAGCGACAAGAGGAAACGAAGATGCGCAAATTATTGATGTCCTTGCTGATGGCCGGATCGCTGCTCGCGAGCGGTATCGGCGCCGCCGTCGCGGACGACGCTTCCGCACCCGCAGCGGCTTCCGCGCCTGCCGCCGACA
>NZ_JBAURZ010000195.1:0-4359 GCF_049581445.1 Paraburkholderia sp.
GCTGCGCCAGGCGCGTATGACGCAGGGCACATTGCCCGTCGCCCAGCCTCTCGCGCTCTATGACGCGCTATTTGGACGCAAAGACAGCGGCGCGGGCACAGCTCAGGGCGCGACGATGCTCGAAGCGCGCGATTCCGCCGCCGACGCACCCTCGTTTTTCGCGCCGCCCTCAGCCAGCAACCCAGCCTTCCACGGATCTGACGAACAACCGCTCGGCTTTGCCCTCGGCCAGGTGCATGGTATTTACGTGCTGGCGCAAAACGCGCAAGGGCTGGTGATCGTCGACATGCACGCTGCCCACGAGCGCATCCTGTACGAGCAGTTCAAGAATGCGCTCGCGGACCGGACGATCGCCGTACAGCCGCTATTGATACCGGTATCGATGCAAGCCGATCCGGTCGAAATCGGCACCGTGGAAGAAGAGCGCGACACGCTCGATGCACTTGGCTTCGATCTCGCCGTGCTTTCGCCAACCACGTTGGCGATTCGTGCGGTGCCGGCGCTGCTCAAGGACGCTGATCTGCAGGCACTGGCTCGCGCGGTGCTTGCAGATCTGCATGCCTTTGGCGGCTCACGCGTGCTGACCGAGCGGCAACACGAATTGCTCGGCACGCTGGCCTGCCACCACGCGGTGCGCGCGAACCGGCGTCTGACGCTGGATGAAATGAATGCGCTGCTACGTCAGATGGAGGCCACCGAGCGCGCAGACCAGTGCAATCATGGGCGCCCGACGTGGTATCAGCTGACGCTCTCCGATCTCGACCGACTGTTCATGCGCGGACAGTGACGGTGCATTCCACGACGCCCAAACGGCACACGCCTGCTTGCCGATGACTGCACGCACGCCCATGCCGATCCCGTGCCTGCTCGGCCCAACTGCGTCCGGCAAAACAGCGGCTGCCTTGGCGCTGGCTGCGAAGCGGCCGGTGGAAATCATCAGCGTCGATTCCGCGCTGGTTTACCGCGAGATGGATATCGGCACTGCCAAGCCCACGCTCGAAGAGCGCGCGGTCGCGCCACATCATCTGATCGATATCGTCGATCCCACCGACGCCTATTCGGCAGCGCAGTTTCGCGCGGACACCTTGCGGTTGACAGGAGAAATCCATGCACGCGGACGGCTGCCTCTGCTGGTCGGCGGGACCATGCTGTATTACAAGGCGCTCACGCAGGGCCTGAATGACTTACCCGCCGCGGACGCCGACGTACGCGCGACCCTCGACGCCGACGCCGCGAGCGACGGCTGGCCTGCCCTGCATGCACGCCTCGCCACGGTCGATCCCGCGACGGCCGCGCGCCTCGCGCCGAACGACTCGCAGCGGATTCAACGTGCGTTAGAGGTATTCATGCTGACTGGGCAACCGATGTCGGCTTTGCTCGCCGCCCCTGCTCCCGTGGATCACGAAGCGGCACAGTGGCGCTTCGCGCCTATCGCGCTCGAGCCATCAGATCGCAGCGTGCTGCACGCTCGCATCGAGAAGCGCTTCGATGTGATGCTTGCCGGCGGCTTCGTCGACGAGGTGGTGAAGCTGCGCGAACGCGGTGACTTGTTGCCCGAAATGCCGTCCATGCGATGCGTGGGCTATCGGCAGGTTTGGGAATATCTGGATGGTGAGGTCGACTACGCGACGATGCGCGACAAGGGTGTTTTTGCGACGCGCCAGTTGTGCAAGCGGCAACTCACCTGGCTGCGGGGAATGGACCGGGTCATTGTCGATTGCTGTCGCAGCGATGCCACGGCGTTGGCGGTCGAAGCCTTGGAAAATATCTGCGCAAACTAATTACCCGTTGCGTTGTGATCCAGGCAACTGATCGCAGGCGATTCGCGCGCCCATAAAAAAAGCCGCCTGATTCGCTTCGATATCAGGCGGCTTTTTGCAGCGGAACTGCGCGACAGCGGCGCTTACACCACTACAGTCTGAGCCTCACCAGCCGCGCTCTCGCGAATCACGCCGATCTTCCAGACCTGTTCGCCAGCTGCGGACAGCGAACCAATCGCCGCGTCGGCATCAGCGGCGGACACAACAACTGCCATGCCAATACCGCAGTTGAACACGCGATGCATTTCCGCGTCCGCCACGCCGCCGTGCTTCTGCAGCCACGTGAACAGCGGCGGCATCGGCCAGCCACGATGGTCCAGCTCAGCCGTCAGACCTTCTCGCAATACGCGCGGAATGTTTTCAACCAACCCGCCGCCCGTGATGTGCGCCATGCCCTTGACTGCGATCTGCTGCATCAAGGCCAGCAGCGGCTTCACGTAAATATGCGTCGGCGCCATCAGCGCATCCGCCAGCGACCGCCCGTCAAAATCCGCGTTCAGATCCGGCTGCGCACGCTCGATAATCTTGCGCACCAGCGAAAACCCATTCGAATGAATCCCGCTCGACGCCAGACCCAGCACAACATCGCCCGGGGCAATCGTACTGCCGTCGATAATCTTGCTCTTTTCGACCGCGCCAACCGCGAAACCCGCCAGATCGTATTCACCGTCGGGGTACATGCCCGGCATTTCCGCCGTTTCGCCGCCGATCAGCGCGCAGCCGGCCAGTTCGCAGCCCTGGGCGATGCCCTTCACAACCGTCGCGGCCGTGCTGACGTCCAGCTTGCCGCAGGCAAAGTAATCGAGGAAGAACAGCGGCTCGGCGCCCTGCACCAGGATGTCGTTGACGCTCATCGCCACCAGATCCTGGCCCACCGTGTCATGCTTGTTCAGATGAAACGCCAGCCTCAGCTTGGTGCCCACGCCGTCCGTGCCCGACACGAGCACCGGCTCCTTGTACTTCTTCGGCACTTCGAAGAGGGCGCCAAACCCGCCGATGCCACCCAGCACACCGTCGCGCATCGTCTTCTTGGCAAAGGGCTTGATCGCGTCGACAAGGGCGTCGCCCGCGTCGATGTCCACGCCGGCGTCGCGATACGACAAACCTTGGGCGTCAGGGGCGGATTTCGGTTGATTCATGGGGAAGAGCGAGAAGGTCGGTAAAATGCGATTTTAACCGATGCCGGACGGTTGGCTGGACTTTCACCCGCGCCAACTCTCCTGGGAAGCCAATTTTGCAGCAGAACACTTCGATTCTTACGCCCTATCAGCGGCAGGCCGCCGTGTGGGTCGCTATTGCACTGGGCCTCGGGATCCTCCTCTGGCTCCTGCGGCCCGTGCTCACGCCTTTCCTGCTCGGCGCGATCCTCGCCTACATCCTCCAGCCGGGCGTGGCGGGGATGGTACGCCGCCGCGTGCCGCGCGGACTCGCCGCCCTGCTGATGATGCTGGTCTTCACCTTCGCGTTGACCATCCTCGTTCTGCTGGTACTGGTGGTCATCCAGAAAGAAGGGCCTCAACTCAAGCAACAGGTGCCGGTGCTGTTCGCGCACCTCAACGCGTGGCTGCAACCCAAGCTCGCCCTGCTCGGCCTGGCCGATTCGCTCGATTTCGCCAGCATCCGCGATCTCGTCACTGGACAGCTCGAAGGCAGCGCGCAAACTATCGCCCTCTACGCCTGGACCTCGATCCGCACCAGCAGCAACGTGATGATCACGCTGGTCGGTAATGTCGTGATGGTGCCGCTCGTGCTGTTCTATCTGCTGTACGACTGGAACCGCATGCTCGAACGCGTACAGGCATTCATTCCGCGCCGCTGGCTCGACAAGACCCTGCAGCTTGCCCGCGACATGGACCAGATGCTGTCGCAATACCTGCGCGGCCAGCTGCTCGTCATGGCGGTGCTCGCGGTGTTCTACGCGATCGCGCTGACCATCGCCGGCTTCGAGATAGCGCTGCCGGTCGGCATCTTTACCGGCGTGGCCGTGTTCATCCCGTACATTGGCTATGCCACGGGTCTGGCGCTCGCGCTGGTGGCAGCGCTGCTGCAGTTCGGCGACTGGTATGGTTTCGGCGCAGTGGCGATCATCTACGGCGTCGGGCAGATTCTCGAGGGGTTTTTCCTGACGCCGCGTCTGGTTGGCGAACGAATCGGCCTGCATCCGCTTGCCGTGATTTTCGCGTTGCTCGCGTTCGGCCAGCTGTTTGGCTTTTTCGGTGTGCTGCTGGCGTTGCCCGTCAGTGCGATCCTGTCTGTGGCGATACGGGAATTGCGGCAAGGTTATCTGTCGAGCACGCTGTACAAGAACTGACGACCCGGCCGATCTACCCAAAACCACTCCAAGCGGCTCCTGACGACTCCCTTTTCCGGCTTCCACTACTGTGCTTCGTCAACTGACGCTCGATCTCGGCACCCCGCCGCCTTCGACATTCGACAACTTCTTCGCCGGCAGCAACGCCGAACTGGTCACGCGACTGCGCGAGCTGGAAGGCGCGCTCGCCGCCGGACCGGTGCCGGATCGCACCTTCTACGTCTGGGG
>NZ_JBAURZ010000196.1:0-2026 GCF_049581445.1 Paraburkholderia sp.
CACCGACAGTGCCGGGTAGCAGGGCCAGCACCACGCCGAGAAGAATTGTCACTGACGTCGAGACCAGAGCGATTCGGGCCAGGGAGCTCCACGTCTGCGCCGGTGGCATGATGAGGCGTTTGCTCTCTGCGATCACCCCAGATTGAATCGCACTCACCACGATGGCCGCGGGTGCCAGCAATGCCGTGGCGCCGCGCAGTGCGGCGGTGGCCCCGGGACTCAAAACGACGGCGATGAAGAGCAGCACCGCGAACGCTGTCGTTTGCTGGAGGCCGGAGTCGATGCCGTATCGTGCTCGATCCCTCCAGTCCTTGGCAATCCAAGCGGGGCACTGTCTCGGCCGCGGGGCGACGCGAACAGAAACCAGCATGCCGACGAACGCGAAAACGGTAAGGGCGATCCATCCACCGATGAGGTGACTGGTGGTTGCCACCGGCAAGTGCAGCGATGCCGCCACCAACAACGCCGCCGAACCGGCAAAAAACACGCCGTCCCAACGGGTCGCAACGTGGGGACGGCCTTCGGCGATGACCACTTGTCCCAGAACATCTTTCACAAGCACAAACGGTGTCGCAACAATGATCAATATTGCCGGCAGACGGATTGCTGACCCCTGAATCGCCCACATGACGCTCGCTACGATGGGACTGATCAGCAGGGCGCTGGCGAACGCGAGCGAGCCCTCCCGCCGAATGTCAGATCGGGCGCGTCCCGCCATCAACAGCAGCGGTGTGCCCAACGCACCGCGAAGGACGCCGGTGGCCGCGGCGAGCAGCGTCAAAAGGACCGCGATCTGACCGAAATTCTGGGCAACGGTCACCACGGCGATGGCACAGATGAACAGGGCGTTGCTGAGACCGTAAAAGACTCGGTGGGCGCCGCTCGAGACGGCGCGGACCTTGCTCATCGAGGAACCTTCGGTCATGGCTCAGTCCCTGTGGCCCGTGGCCCAGATCTCATCGAAAGCGCCGATCGAGTCGGTGGCTCCGTGGTTCGAGAAGAGCTCGAACGTGGCGAAACTGCCCTGCCACTCCGAAAAGCGCGGATCTGTCAGGATTCTGTGAGTCCCGGGCAAATCCACGGTGACTTGAGCGCCGTCGATGGTCAGGTGTGCCTCGTAGACAGTCTGTCCGTCTTCGCGCAGTGGTTGCGGAAGACTATCGGCCGCGACCACGTCCTGTGGTGTGTTGTCACCCCGCGCGACACTGATGTACCAGTTGATCGGTGTCACCACGAAGTGAATCGGCACCGACCCGGTTACCGGCGGAAAGCTTTTCTTGATGCCTCGCGACACCGTAAGGACGATTGCGCCAGGCGTACCGGATCCGGGCCGGAAGACAAACCGCGCACCCATACCCCCTACCGACGAACCGAGGTCGGGCGAACTGAAGAACGCGGCGGCGGTCCCTTGCGTAGTGGGTTGGTAGCTCAACCTACCGTGCTGAATTCTGAGGTGGTCGCCTCGGTCGTCGGGACTAACCAGCATGGTCGCAGGCTGGCCGCCGTCGAAATGGTCCGGCGCCGGCCCGTCGGGCATAGCGGTGAAGTCTGCTTGGACCCGAATGCCCTGAGCGCCCATCGGCGCGTTCTGACGCAGAAAACCCCACCAAAGTGCTGCTCCCACAATGACTGCCAGCATCAGGGCGAAGACAATTTGCACCACCGTGCCGTCTCGGCGGCCGGTTTTGAGCGTTGTCATTCAGACCCCCCTTCGGGAGTCTGGGTGTAAATCTGTTGCAATCCGTAACGACTCTGACAATGCCGAAGTCGGATCACCACGTGCAGAACTTTCATGCGACAGCATTCTTGACAGCGCTGCGCGGGCTCTCTCGCGCCGCGCAGAGATTTTCTGCAGTGAACGCCCTTCGCAGAGCGTTTCGCACGGTGTCGGGATCCACCAACGCCGCTGCAAAAGTTGCCGTCGCCTCAACTGACCCGTTTCCGGCAACGCGCACCGCGATCGACAGGTGCGAGGAACTGCCCGGCGGAAGCGACACCGCGGTTTCGGCGTCCGCCGGTCTGGTCC
>NZ_JBAURZ010000197.1:0-12436 GCF_049581445.1 Paraburkholderia sp.
GTGCCGCGATGCGGTAATGCGCGCCGAGCGCGAGTTCCAGGCCACCGCCCATTGCGACGCTATGAATGGCCGCGATAACAGGCTTCGCGCTGCTCTCGACGGCCTTGATGACGGTATGCAGCGTCGGTTCCTGAGTGGCTTTGGGGGTGTTGAATTCGGTGATATCGGCGCCGCCCGAGAAGGCCTTGCCGGCGCCCGTCAGTACGATGGCCTTGATGGCCGGATCGTTCTGCGCACGCTCGAGCCCTTCGACGATGCCGGCTCGGGTCGACAGACCCAGCCCGTTGACCGGGGGATTGTTTAGCGTAATGACGGCCACGCCGTCATGAGTCGTATAGTCCACTGCCATGTGCCTGCCTCCATGCGGTAAGGCGGCGCATGACGCGCCGCCTGTGCCGGTTCATTGTCCGACATTCCGGGTCAGCAAACAGAATACACAAAAAAGCACGCTCGTTCAATTTATTGCATGAAAGGGTTTACCCTCGTTAGCGAGGGCTGTGTACGGCGGTGCTGACGGCAATGAAAGAAGCCCGATTCGCGGCGTGCGTCCGTCGTTGCTTCAGACCGCACCCGCCACGGCAGTTGGCAGCACGTGATCGCGAAAGATCTCGCGTAGCCGCAGTTTTTGCAGCTTGCCGGTGGCGGTGTGCGGCAGTTCGTCGACGAACGCGACATCATCGGGAATCCACCATTTCGCCACCTTGCCCTGATAGAAGGCGAGCAGTTCTTCGCGCGTGACTTCGGCGCCTTTGCGCTTGACCACCACCAGCAGCGGCCGCTCAGTCCACTTGGGATGCGAGCAGGCAATGCAGGCGGCCTCCGCGACGGCCGGATGCGCGATCGCCACGTTCTCGATCTCGATCGAGCTGATCCATTCGCCACCTGACTTGATCACGTCCTTGCTGCGATCGGTGATATTCAGGAAGCCGTCCTTATCGATCGTCGCGACATCGCCGGTCGGGAACCAGCCATCCACCAGTGGCGAGTCGTCCTTACGGAAATACCGGTTGATGACCCACGGACCACGCACGTGCAGTTCGCCGAATGCGACGCCATCCCGTGGCAGTTCACGGCCGTCCGGATCGACGATTTTCATGTCCACGCCGAAGATCACGTGGCCTTGCTTTTCTCGCAGCGTGCGTTGATCTTCCAGCGAGCGCTGCGACTGCTCCCAGGTGAGCGTGGCGAGCGTGCCGAGCGGTGACATCTCGGTCATGCCCCACGCGTGAATCACCTTGACGCCGTAGTCTTCCTGGAAGGTCCGCAGCATCGCCGGAGGACAGGCCGAGCCGCCGATCACCGTGCGGTTCAGCGAAGAAAAGCGCACGTCAGCCTGCTTGACATACGTAAGCAGACCGAGCCAGACGGTCGGCACGCCAGCCGAGAAAGTCACTCGCTCGCTTTCCATCAACTCGTACAGTGATTTCCCGTCGAGATCCTTGCCGGGAAACACGATGCGCGCGCCGTTCAATGGCGCCGCGTGCGGTATGCCCCACGCGTTGACGTGGAACATCGGCACCACGGGCAGAACGGTGTCGCCCGCGGAAATAGCCATGGCGTCCGGCAGCGAGGCACCGTATGCATGCAGCACGGCCGAACGATGCGAGTAAAGCGCACCTTTCGGATTGCCTGTTGTGCCAGATGTGTAGCAGAGATACGAGGCCGTGCGTTCGTCGAGGGCGGGCCATTCGTACGCGCCATCCTGGGCGGCCAGCAGGGTTTCGTAGCTCAACACGGGCGTCTGCATCGGCGGCAGGTGTGCCTCGTCGGTCAGCGCGATCCAGCCGAGCACTTTCGGACATTGCGGCGCGAGCGCATCCACTAGCGCGGCAAACGTGATATCGAACAGCACATAGCTGTCGTCCGCGTGGTTGACGATGTAGGCGATCTGGTCGGTAAAGAGCCGCGGATTGATGGTGTGGCACACCGCTCCAAAACCCGTGGGGCCGTAGTACGCCTCGAGATGCCGGTAGCCGCACCATGCCAGCGTGGCGATCCGCTCGCCGGGCTGCACGCCCAGTGCAATCAGCGCCTGCGCCAGTTGTTTCGCGCGCTTCTCGCACTCGCGGTAGGTATAGCGATGCACGTCGCCTTCGATGCGCCGCGACACGATCTCCGTATCGCCGAAATGCCGCGCGGCATGCGCGATCAGCGACGACACGTTGAGCGGCACGTCCATCATCTGGCCCAATAGCGGCGTCGTCATATGCGCGGGTCTCCTCACCGTTTGCTTGTCGTGGATTGCAGGTCGGATGCCGCACGGCGCTTCATGGATGGCGCGGACAACGGCCCCTCAGCAGCGCCGCGGGCGCCGACTTACAATATCGGTTAATCCAGAGGCGCTCAATATGTCGTTTTCCCCAAGCATTACCGGCCTGACCGGCTCAATGGCAGCGCTTGCCGACGCTCTCGGCACGCCGCGCGAAGGCGCATTTGCACAGCTTGGCGGGGTATTTATGACCCGCCTGCCGGCGGCGCCGCTAAGCACCCCCTATGTGGTGGGGTTTTCCGCTGACACCGCTGCGCTGCTCGGTTTCGATGCCGCCCTCGCGCACGATCCTGCATTCGCCGAATTCTTCTCCGGTAACACCACACGCGACTGGCCGGCAGAGTCGCTACCGTATGCGTCGGTGTATTCGGGCCATCAGTTCGGCGTCTGGGCTGGCCAACTCGGCGACGGCCGGGCGCTGGGTCTCGGTGAAATCGAGCACGACGGCGCGCGCTACGAACTGCAACTCAAGGGAGCCGGACGCACGCCCTACTCGCGCATGGGCGACGGCCGCGCGGTGCTGCGCTCGTCGATCCGCGAATATCTGTGCTCGGAGGCCATGCATCATCTGGGCATTCCGACCACCCGGGCGCTGTGCGTAATCGGCTCGGACCAGACCGTGCGGCGTGAAGAGGTGGAAACGGCTGCGGTAGTCACGCGCGTCTCACCGAGCTTCGTACGCTTCGGCCACTTCGAGCACTTCTATTCGAACGACCGCGTCGATGCGCTGCAGGCGCTAGCCGATCACGTCATCGAACGCTTCTATCCTCATTGCAAGGAAGCCGACGATCCCTATCTGGCGCTGCTCAATCAAGCGGTGTTCTCCACGGCGGATCTGCTCGCGCAATGGCAGGCCGTGGGGTTCTGTCATGGCGTCATGAATACAGACAACATGTCGATCCTGGGGCTCACGATCGACTACGGTCCGTTCGGTTTCATGGATGGCTTCGACGCCAGTTACATCTGCAATCACTCCGATTCGCAAGGCCGTTATGCATACCGGATGCAGCCGCAGATTGCGTACTGGAATCTGTTCTGCCTCGCACAGGGCTTGCTGCCTTTGCTCGGCCCGCAGCACGAGGAAAGCGTGCGCGGCGAGGAAGCAGTCAAGGACGCGCAGCGCGTGCTCGAGGGTTTCAAGGATCGCTTTGCACCCGCGCTGGAGCAGCGCATGCGCGCCAAGCTCGGTCTGCAAGCGGAACGCGAAGGTGACGACGCCCTCGCCAACCGGCTGTTCGATCTCATGCAGGCCAACCGCGCAGATTTCACGCTGACGTTCCGCAATCTGGCGCGCGTCTCAAAGCACGATGCGCGCGGCGACGCGAGCGTTCGCGACCTGTTTCTGGACCGCGCCGCCTTCGATGTGTGGGTGAACGAGTACCGCGCGCGGCTGTCCGAAGAAACACTCGACGATGCCGAACGCGCCATTGCAATGAACCGCGTGAACCCCAAATTCGTTCTTCGCAATCATCTGGCGGAAACGGCGATTCGCCGCGCCAAGGAGAAAGACTTTTCGGAAGTCGAGCGCCTCGCGGCGATCCTGAGTCGCCCCTTCGACGAACAGCCGGAGCACGAGGCGTACGCCGCGTTGCCACCCGATTGGGCGAATTCGCTGGAAGTCAGTTGCTCGTCGTAAGGCACGCGTGCAGCGCATTACGCTAATAGCTCGAAATGCTTTAACGCTTGAACGTCGGCCCGGTGGCAACCCGGGCCGCGCCGCCCCTAACTAGACCGAGATAGAGACAGGACTGAACCATGAACTCAGACGACACCCGTACCGACGCGCCTGCCGTGCAAAAGGACGACGCCGAATGGCGCAAGCAACTCTCCGACATGCAATATCAGGTGACGCGTCATGCCGCCACCGAGCGCCCCTTCACTGGCCAATATAACGACCATTGGGATCGCGGCATCTATGACTGCGTGTGTTGCGGCACGCCGCTGTTCGAATCAGACACCAAATTCGACGCCGGTTGCGGCTGGCCGAGCTACTTCAAGCCGATCAACGGCGAAGTGATCGCCGAGAAGACTGATCGCGCGCACGGCATGCTGCGCATCGAAGTGCAGTGCAAGAATTGCGGCGCGCATCTGGGCCACGTGTTCGAAGACGGTCCCGCACCAACTGGGCTTCGGTACTGCATCAATTCGGCTGCGTTACAATTCGAGCCCAAGTAACGCATCGCGGGGTGGGCGGCGGTGCCGGACATGTGACGCCGCCTGTTTTGCGCTCGTTTTGCGGTCACTTTCCGCTCATTTTTAAGCCCCCGCCCAGATAATGAAATTTCTGTTCGATCTGTTCCCGATCATCCTGTTTTTCGTCGCGTTCAAGCTGTGGGGCATTTTCACGGCAACGGCGGTGGCCATCGTCGCCACACTGGTGCAGATCGCCTGGGTGGCGTTCCGTCACCGCAAGGTCGATCCGATGCTGTGGGTCAGTCTCGGCGTTGTCACGGTATTCGGCGGCGCGACGCTCGTACTGCACAACGACACCTTCATCAAATGGAAACCCACCGTGCTGTACTGGGCGTTTTCCGTCGCGCTGATCGTCTCGCAACTGGCATTCAACAAGAACCTGATCGAAGCAATGATGGGCAAGCAGATCACGCTGCCGCATCGCATCTGGAGTCAGTTGAGCGTGGTCTGGGCGGTGTTCTTCGTACTGCTCGGCCTGCTCAACCTGTTCGTGGCCTATCACTTCTCCACGGATGCCTGGGTCAACTTCAAGCTGTTCGGCGCGACCGGATGTCTGGTGGTGTTCATTGTCGGCCAGAGCCTGTGGCTATCGAAGTACATGAAAGAAGAAGAGTGAGCGTTTGACATGAGCAATATCAGCAATATGAGCGACGACACCTTCCTGCACGCCACGCCCGCCGAGCGCATGGCGCTGATCGAAGCGCGCCTCGGGGCGGCACTCGCCCCCCTTACCTCGATCACCGTGCGCGACGATAGTGCACAACATGCGGGACACGCCGGTGCCTCCGCCGGCGGTCATTACAGTGTAACCATCGTGGCGGCCGTATTCGCCGGTAAGCCCCGCGTGGCGCGGCATCGCTTGGTGTATGATGCGCTGGCCGATGCCATGCAGCGCGGCATTCACGCCCTCGCAATCACGGCGTACACGCCCGAAGAATTCGATTTGCTGTCCCGTTAGGAAACTTCCGATGACCTTGAAGAAAACCCGCCTCTGGGTATTGCTGGCCGCTTTTGCGGCTGCGCCTGCTTTTGCACAGAATATTGCCGTCGTGAACGGTACGCCGATTCCGAAAGCACGCGTCGACGCGCTCGTCGACCAACTCGTCCATCAGGGTCAACAGGACTCGCCGCAACTGCAAGCCGCGGTGCGTGAAGAACTGATCAACCGTGAAATCCTGATGGAAGAAGCGGCTCGCCGCGGTATTCCGACGCGTCCGGACGTCAAGGCGCAAGTCGCCGTCGCCCAGCAGACCGTTGTGCTGCGCGCATTGATCGAAGACTTTCTGAAGAACAACCAGCCGACCGACCAGGAAGTCAAAGTACGTTACGACGCACTGACGAAGGAAGCCGGCGGCAAGGAATATCACCTGCACCACATCCTGGTCGACAACGAGCAGCAGGCCAAGGATCTGATCGCGAAGATCAAGGCCGGTGCGAGCTTCGAAGATCTCGCCAAGCAGTACTCGAAGGACCCGGGATCGGGCAAGAACGGCGGTGACCTCGACTGGTCGGATCCGAAGGCTTACGTGCCGGAATTCGCCGCTGCCGCTGAAAAGCTGCAGAAAGGCCAAATGACAGATACGCCGGTGCATACGCAATTCGGCTGGCACATCATTCGCCTCGACGATACGCGCGACATCACGCCGCCGCCGCTCGAACAGGTTCGTCCGCAGATCGTCCAGCAGATCCAGCAGGAAAAGCTGCAAGCGTTTGAAGAGAACCTGCGCAAGAACGCGAAGATCCAGTAAGTTGGGGATTGGGTGCTGGGGCTTGCTCCGGCACTCTCTATCGCAGATTGAGCAGGAGCAAGCCAGGCCGCCTGACTGACTGCTGCGCAAACAACAAAGCCGCCCTTGGGCGGCTTTGTTGCATCTAAACGCAGGGTATCAGGTATTAGCCCAACCAGCGGCGCGCGTTCTGGAAGACACGCAGCCACGGGCTGCCGTCATTCTCTTGCCAGCCTTGCGGATGCCAGCTCATCTGAACCGTGCGATGCACGCGCTCAGTGTGCGGCATCAATACAGTGAAGCGGCCATCGGGCGTCGTGACGGACGTAATACCACCCGGCGAGCCGTTCGGGTTGAACGGATACTGCTCGGTTTCCTGGCCACGGTGATCGACAAAACGCATCGCCACCGCCGCCTTCGATGCATCGCCCTGTTGCGAGAAGTCCGCGAAGCCTTCGCCGTGCGCGACCGCCACTGGAATGCGCGAGCCTTCCATGCCATTGAAGAAGATCGACGGCGACTGCTGCACTTCGACCAGCGAGAAGCGCGCTTCGAATTTCTCCGACTTGTTGCGCGTGAACTTAGGCCACGCTTCTGCGCCCGGGATCATGGAAGCCAGGCTGCTCATCATCTGGCAGCCGTTGCAGATGCCCAGGGCGAAAGTGTCGCCACGTCCGAAGAACGCAGCAAACATGTCGGCCAGTTCGGCATTGAAGCGGATCGTCTTCGCCCAGCCTTCGCCGGCACCCAGCACGTCACCGTATGAGAAGCCGCCGCAGGCGATCGCGCCCGCGAAGTCGGCCAGCGTCGCGCGGCCGGCCAGCAGGTCGCTCATGTGCACGTCGTAGGCGTCGAAGCCGGCGCGATCGAATGCATACGCGGTTTCGAGGTGCGAGTTGACGCCCTGCTCGCGCAGGATCGCCACGCGCGGACGCGCGCCCTTGCCAACAAACGGCGCTGCGACGTCCTCTGCCGGGTTGAAGCTCAGATGCGGCGAGATGCCAGGATCGGCGGCGTCCAGCAGCGTGTCGTATTCAGCGTCGGCGCAGGCAGGGTTGTCGCGCAGACGCGAGATACGCCAGCTCACTTCGCTCCAGGCGCGATGCAGTTCGGTACGCGGCGCTCCGTAGATCTTCTTGGCGTCGCGGTAGATTTCGATCGCATCGCGATCGTTGGTCTTGCCGATGACGTGCGAGCACGCCGACAGACCATGCTCGCGCAACGCGCCCAGCACGAGGTCGCGATCCTGCGCACGCACCTGGATCACAGCCCCGAGTTCTTCATTGAAGAGCGCGCGGATCGTCCGGTCTTCGCGGCGGCCACTGGTCTGCTTGGCCCAGTCTTTGGCGTCGCCGTAGTCGGATTCGTGATTCGGATCGAGCGTCAGCATGTCGACGTTCAGCGACACACCCACGTGGCCCGCAAACGCCATTTCACAAACCGTCGCCCACAGGCCGCCGTCCGAGCGGTCGTGATAGGCGAGCAGCTTGCCGTCACTGTTCAATGCCTGGATAGCGGCGAAGAAGCGCTTGAGGTCTTCAGGGTCGTCCACATCCGGCGTCGTGTCGCCCACCTGCTGCGTGACCTGCGCCAGGATACTACCGCCCAGACGATGCTTGCCGCGCCCGAGGTCGATCGCGATCAGCACGGTTTCGCCGGCTTCGTCGGCACTGCGCAGTTGCGGCGTCAGATGGCCACGCACGTCTTCGACCGGCGCAAACGCGGAGATGATCAGCGAGACCGGCGCGACGACTTCCTTCGCGACACCCTGGTCTTCCCACTTGGTGCGCATCGACAGCGAATCCTTGCCGACCGGAATGCTGATGCCCAGCGCCGGGCACAACTCCATGCCGATCGCCTTCACCGTGTCGTACAGCGCGGCATCTTCGCCCGGACTGCCGCAGGCCGCCATCCAGTTCGCGGACAGCTTGAGCTTGTCGAGCGACGCGATAGGCGCAGCGGCAATGTTCGTGACGGCTTCGCCAACGGCCATGCGACCCGAGGCCGGTGCATCAATGACGGCGAGCGGCGTGCGCTCTGCCATGGTCATGGCTTCGCCACCGTAGCCCGCGTAGTCCATCGTCGTGATCGCGACGTCGGCCACCGGCACCTGCCACGGACCCACCATCTGGTCCCGCGCGGTCGTGCCGCCCACCGAACGGTCGCCGATCGTAATCAGGAACGACTTGCTCGCCACCGTCGGATGACGCAGCACGCTCACCGCGACTTCCGACAGCGCGACGCCGGTGACATCCACCGGCAGCAGCGTGGTTTCGACCCGCTTGACATCGCGATGCATACGCGGCGCCTTGCCGAGCAGCACTTCCATCGGCATATCTACCGGTTGGTGCGCGTTATCGCTTTTCTCTTCGGTGTCGATCAGCTTCAACTGACGTTCGGTCGTCGCCGTGCCGATCACCGCGAACGGGCAACGTTCGCGCTCGCAAATGGCCTGGAATTCCGGCAGATCAGCCGGGGCAATCGCCAGCACGTAACGCTCTTGCGCTTCGTTCGACCAGATCTCGCGGGGCGACAAACCGCTCTCTTCGAGCTGAATGTTGCGCAGTTCGAAAATCGCGCCCTTGCCCGCGCCGTCCACCACTTCGGGGAAGGCGTTCGACAGGCCGCCCGCGCCGACATCGTGGATGCTCAGAATCGGATTCTTGTCGCCAAGCTGCCAGCAGGCGTTGATCACTTCCTGCGCGCGGCGTTCGATTTCCGGGTTGCCGCGCTGAACCGAATCGAAGTCCAGTTCGGCGGTATTGGTGCCGGTTGCCATCGAACTGGCTGCGCCACCGCCCATGCCGATGCGCATGCCAGGACCGCCGATCTGAATCAGCAGCGATCCTTCCGGCAGATCATGCTTGTGGGTGTGCTGATCAGAGATATTGCCGATGCCGCCCGCGATCATGATCGGCTTGTGATAGCCGCGCACGTTGCCACCGACGTTCTGCTCGTACGCGCGGAAGTACCCGCCGAGATTCGGCCGGCCGAATTCGTTGTTGAATGCGGCGCCGCCCAGCGGCCCGTCGATCATGATCTGCAGCGGCGACGCAATGCGGTCCGGCCGGCCATAGATCTGCTGCTCGTCGGCCGGATTGCGGTGACCGACCGGCTGCAAGGTGTCGCGAGCGTTTTCCCACGTCTCGCGCGCATCTGGCAAATCGAGGTTCGACACGGTGAAACCCGCCAGACCTGCCTTCGGACGCGCGCCACGGCCCGTTGCGCCTTCGTCGCGGATTTCACCGCCCGCGCCGGTGGCCGCGCCTGGGAACGGCGAGATCGCGGTCGGGTGGTTGTGCGTCTCCACCTTCATCAGCGTGTGCGTGAGTTCGACGTGACGACCGTAGTGCTCAGCGAGAGCCTCACCCTGCCCGGCCTGATCCGTTTGACCCGGCTTGCGCGGGAACCAGCGCTCGGCCATGCCACCCGCCATGATCGCTGAGTTGTCCGAATATGCGACGATCGTGCCCTGCGGATTGAGCTTCTCGGTGTTGCGGATCATGTTGAACAGCGAGAGGTCCTGCTTCTCGCCGTCGATGGTCCAGTCCGCGTTGAAAATCTTGTGGCGGCAGTGCTCGCTGTTGGCCTGCGCGAACATCATCAGTTCGACGTCGGTCGGGTTGCGACCCAGCTTCGTGAACGCGTCGACGAGGTAATCGATTTCGTCGTCGGCGAGTGCGAGGCCCAGTTCCGTATTGGCGCCTTCCAGCGCAGCGCGGCCATTCGCCAGCACGTCAACGGTTTGAAGCGGCTTGGCCGGCAGTTCGTCGAACAGGTGCATGGCGTGGTCGCGTGATGGCGCCACGTTTTCGGTCATGCGGTCGTGCAGCGCGGCGACCACGGCAGCGCGTGCCTCGTCGGACAGGCTCTTCTTGCCGCCGAGCAGTCCGCTCTTCAGGATCACCGTATATTCGACACCGCGCTCGATGCGGCGCACCTGCGCAAGACCGCAGTGATGCGCGATGTCTGTTGCCTTGCTGGCCCACGGCGACACCGTGCCGAAACGCGGCACCACGAGGAAAGTTTCAGTCGTGCCGCGCTCCTTGCCGTCCTCGAACGGATCGCCGTAGTGCATCAGCGCTTCGATCTTCGCGCTGTCTTCCGCGGTAAGCGGAGTCTGTGCGTTCACGAAGTGCAGATACTGGCCACGCACGCCGGTGATGTTGGCGTCGATGCGGGTCAGTGTGTCGAGCAGACGGGTTTGACGGAAATCGGATAGGGCCGAAGCGCCGGGGAAACACGAGAAGTGGGCCATGGACTTGACGTTGCGTCTGTGAGTCGCGCGTGCAGGCGACGTGAGGCGAAAGGAAGTCGGAGATTATACCCCGGGAAGGCCCGCCAGCGCCCTTGCGCATGCGCGCTGACTACGCCCCGGGAGGTCTGCGGAGTTGATTTTGTGATGCGTCGACGCCTGGGCGTGGGGGTCATTTGACTGCTATCATTCGCCCTTTCATCAGATCGGCGCAGCAAGCGTGTTGCAGGCGCCGCATGCCACGCCTACGGGGAACGCTGGTCATTGCGCGTTCCGCCGGCAAATCGAATCAAACATGGATGTCATCGTCATTGGCGGCGGAGTTGTGGGGGTCGCCACCGCTTATCAACTGCGTGCAGCAGGCCACCGGGTGTGCGTCGTCGAGCGCTATGCAACCGTTGCCCAAGGGGCGACCTACGGCAATGGCGGCACGGTGCTGCCCACCCCGCTCGACGTCTGGTTCGGGCCGACTTTCATGCATAGCCGCCAAGCCACCAGAAGCGGCGTAATTCGCAAGGCCGGTTTTAACGGCGCAGCGCGTGCTTTCGAGCGTCAACTCGCAGCCTTGCAAGAACCCGAGGCGTTTAGCCGTCAATATGGTCTGCTGCGCCCGCTGATCGAAGCGTCACGTGACGCGATGGCCGATATTGAAGGCCGCTTCGGCCTCGAGTTCGAACAGTCGCAAGGGGTGCTGTATCTGACGCGCTCCGCCCAGGAATGGGCGCAGACCCAACCCGCTCTCGAATTGCTGCGGCACTTCGAAGTGCCGCACCACGTATTCACCGCCGCCGAGTGCGCGGCCTTCGAGCATTCGGTGCCAACCGATCCGGATTTCGCCGGCGGCGTCCTGTTCGACCAGGAGCGCACGGCGAATTGCCCGCTTTTTACCAAGCTCGTCAAGCAGACGCTCGATACGCAAGGCGGCGTCACCTTCATGCTGAACCGGGAAGTCGCGGCGATCCGGCTGGACGGTCAGCGCGCGGCGGTCGAACTGGCGCCGCGTCTGGGCGAAGTCACCTCGCCGCGCGAAGTCGACGTGATCAATGCCGATGCGATCGTGGTGGCGGCCGGCACGGGTTCGCTGCCGCTGCTCGAACAGTTGGGCTTGCGCGTGCCGCTGCACCCGCTGCGCCTGCATACCCTCTCCGCACCGGTCGCCCATGAGGAATGCATGCCGCATGTGGCCGTCGTGGATGCGGTCAAGCGCATTACCATCACCCGCATGAATCACCGTCTGCGGATTGCCGGGGGCGCGGTGCTGCAAGGCGCCGCCCAGACCGACAAGCCGTTGTCCGATGCGGTCACCAAGGATGCGCTCGCCCTGCTCGGGCAGGCCACCCACGACTGGATTCCTGGCGCCGCCAAAATCTCGGCGGCGCTATCGTGGGACGGGCTGAAGCTGCTTTCACCTGACGGGCTGCCGCTGGTTGGCAATGCTGTGCATCCGCGCCTGTTCGTCAACCTCGGACTGGGGCCGGCAGGTTGGGGGCTGGCGTGTGGCACGGGTAAGCTGGTAGCCGATCTGATCGGCGGCGTGACGCCGGATCTGCCGGCTGACACCCTCGCGGCGCTGCGGCCGGAACGGTTTCGCAGCTAAGGGCTCGTCGCGCGCATTCGGCATTGGCACTAACATGGCAGTTCCGTGCCCAGCGCACCCTATGGGCCTTATGCCCGACGCTGCCCCATGACTGACGCCCCGTCTGAACACCCCGCCCTTGTGAACCCGCATGAGCGTGCGCTCCCGTTGCTGAGCGTCGCCGATCTTCGGGTGCTTGAACAGGAGGCTGCGGCCGGACTGCCGCCCCATACCCTGATGGCCCGCGCCGGCCAGGCCGCCGCCCACTTTCTCCAGCAACAACTTGCACAAGACGACGTGACCGCGGCAGCCCAGCCGGTCTGGATCGTCGTGGGTCCCGGCAACAACGGCGGCGACGCGCTGGTGGTCGCAACCGAACTGCGGCGCGCCGGTGTTGTCGTGGAAGTCTGCATGCC
>NZ_JBAURZ010000198.1:0-16047 GCF_049581445.1 Paraburkholderia sp.
GGCTGAGGGTGCGCCGGTTGCGGGTGTGCCGGCTTCGGACGCGCCCGACGAGGCCGCCGCGACGTCACGGGTCTGCGGGGATTCGCCGAACCACGCGGTCAAGGTGACATCGATCAACGTGTCGAGCGGCACGCTCGGGAATACCGGACACGTGAGATTGAGGGCCACGATGCCATGCATCGAGGCCCAGAAAGCCTCAGCGAGGATCGCACCATCCACCGACTTCGGGAGGCGTCCGGCGGCTTTCAGTTCGTCGAGGGCACCCACCATCATGCGCATGGCTGCGTCGCTGGATTCGTCGCTCGCTGCGGGGTTGATCACAATGGACGCTTGCCCTGTCCCCAGTTGCCCCCCCACCTTGCCTGCATCCGCGGCGTGGCTGAGGGCCGCACCCATGTAGGTGGGATCCTCCATAAAGATCAACCGGTAGGTTTCCGGATGCGCCACCCCGAACGCCACATACGCGCGGGCAAGCCCCCGCAAACGCTCAGCGGCGTCCGCAATCTCCGCAAGAGGCTCGAAGGTGCTCAGAAGTTGAGCATATCCCTCCGCGCACAAAGCCCGCGCAATCTCGTCGCGGCTCTCGAAGTGGAGATAAAGCGTGGCCGGAGAATATTCGATGGCATCGGCGATCTTGCGCATGGAGAGCGCCGCGAACCCTTCACGCACCACGATGCGCCGGGCCGCATCCAGGATGCGTTCGCGGAGTGCCTGCTTCTGACGAGTCTTTCGTTCTGTGATTCCCATGCCGCATTTTCCGGTTGACAAACTGAAAAGTCAAATTAAACTGAACACTGTTTATTGAACACCGTTCACAATATTTTCAATTGTCAACCAGCGGACGCACGACCATCTGCCGGCCATTCAAGGATTCGTTATGGAAACCATCGGGAAAGTCGGTCTATTCGGCGCCGCAGGCGCAATCGGTCACAGCATTGGCGCCGCCCTGCGCGCGGCCGGGCGGGATTATCGGGTCATTGGGCGCTCGCGGGCGCCGCTCGAGGCGGCCTTCGGCCAGGATCCTCACGCGGAAATCACCCTCTGGAATCCCGACAACCCGGCTTCCATCGCGGCGGCAGCCAAAGGACTACAGACAGCGATCTATCTGGTAGGTGTGCCGTACAACCAGTTCGCGGCGCATCCGCCGCTGATGGAGAGGACGCTCGCCGGACTCACTGCGGCCGGCGTCGAGCGTCTTATCCTGATCGGCACGGTTTATCCGTATGGCCGGGCGCGTGGCAATCCTGGGATCGGCCATCCCGTAACAGAAAACCATCCGCGCGAGCCACATACCTTCAAAGGCCAGATGCGGCTTGAGCAGGAAAACCGGGTATTGGATGCGCACGGCCGCAACGGACTGTCGACGCTGGTGCTGCGCCTGCCGGACTTCTACGGTCCGCGTATCGAGCGCAGCCTGTTGAACGGCGTATTCGAAGGCGCGGCGCGCGGCACGCGCGCACAGATGATCGGCCCGATCGACGTGCCACATGAGTTCATCTTCGTGCCGGACGTGGGTCCGGTTGTGGAGACGCTTACGCGCACACCGGGGGCATACGGCCGCTGGTTACATCTGGCCGGCGCCGGCACCATAACCCAGCGGGAGGTGGCCAGGCAGGCGTATGCGCTCGCCGGACGCGAACCCAAGCTGATGGTGGCCGGCAAGCCGATGTTGCGATTGCTCGGCCTGTTGAACCCGATCGTGCGGGAACTGGTGGAAATGAATTACCTGATGACCGATCCGGTGATGCTCGATGACAGCGCGCTGCACACGTTGATCGGGCCGATCCAGAAAACCCCTTACGAGGACGGGATCCGCAGGTCATTCGCAGCCGCTCGTGAGGGGATGAAAGACGCGGCCTGACGCGTACGTGCGTCAGGCACGGAAAGGGGCGGAATGCCTGCGGAGAACATGAGGGATAACACTGCGGACGACGCGCATACCCCGTGCAGGCGGCCCGTTGAAGGTCCCTAGCCGGGCACATTGCCCGGCGGAAAGTGCCCGCTCTTGAGCAGCACCGGCGAACCATGCGTGATCTCCAGATGCTCGCGTGCAACCGCCTCGATGAGTCCACGGCCGGCGTCGAACGCGCGCATCCAACCTTCGCGGTCCGCCGGGGGTGCGCCGAAATGATCTTCGAGCGCCTCGACCGAAATTGCACAAGGCACTTGTTGTCCGTCAACCAGCGCCGCGAACACCACCGTCAGGTTAGAACCGCGGTAGGCGGGAGCGTCGGCGGGAAACATGATGTCCATAGTCAGGTCCTCGATAATGCGTGCCGGAAGCGCCATTTTATCCGGCTAGCCAGCTTCGTCCGATGGGCGTCCATGTTAGCGCGCCCCGATGTGAAACGCACCAGGGACGGCTGCCGCGCGTGAAAAATGTGTTCTGGCGGGAAGGACCTGGAAAGCAAGTTGAAAACCAGCAGAAACGTCGCCCGGAACCGAGTCCTTCCCATTCGCGGATTCGCCACATGCGGATTTCACAAGTGGGTGCGCCGACGCACAAACTCGCTGGGCACTCGCTGGCAGAATTCGCCGTAGGACGCGGGCATGGCGTGTCGTTGACGATTGTCGCCGCGAGGTCCGCACAAGCTTCGGCGACACTGGCTGCCACGTTACACACACCGACAATCAGGCAACGCCGGGAACCATCCTGGCACGCCAGTCCAGTTATCGCGCGAGGAGCTCTCGCGCCCGGTGAGACAGCCTGGCGGGTGGCGTTTGCGGCGAGACCCGTTGCATCCAGGTTTTCATCATATGCAGAGGACACGGGGCACAATGCAACTTGACACGACTCACGCACAAGCAAGCGCCGCCCCGGCCAGCCCGGACTTCGGCCAAGCCGCCGCAGAGATGCGTGCGAGTCGCGACGGTACACCTGCAGCGCTGCGCTCCAACAGCAGGCTCCTCGCCGCAGTGACCGCAGTGGTGATTGTCGGGCTCCTGCTGCGCCTGCCCACCCTTGTGAGCCGCTCCGTGTGGATGGATGAGGCCTACAGCTACTGGTTCATGACGCTCTCATGGGCGGATTTGTGGTTCAAAGTGCCATTCTATGAAACACACCCTCCCTTCTACTATTCGCTGCTGAAACTCTGGACGATGCTCGCCGGGTCGTCAGAAGCCGGCATGCGTTCGCTCTCTGTCCTCGCGAGCCTGGGCACGATCGCGCTCACCGGCTTCGCGCCGCGGCTGGTCGGATTGGGAAAGCGTTATGACCGCGTCGGGATCGTCGCAGCGCTGCTGCTCGCATTCAACGAGGGCAGTATCGAGTATGCGCAACAAGCGCGTCCTTATGCACTGCAGACGCTATTTTGCACGTTGATGATCGTGGCTTCCGTCGTTCTCCTCAAGCGCATGCTGATCGACGAACGCCAGGGCACGGCGATCAAGGCACAGCGATTCGTTTACGTATCGCTGGGTCTGTGTTCCGGCATCGTCCTGTGGCTTCACAACACCAGCCCTTTCATCATCCTGGGAAACTGGCTTGGAATTTTCGCTGCCATTCTCCTGTTCTCCCAGCACAAACGCTACGACCTGGTTGTTTCGATCAAGGCACTCCTTATCGCCCTCGTGATATGGAGCCCCTGCGTCCCAATCACGCTCATCGAATCCAGAACGGTAGCCACCGCGTTCTGGGCCACGATTTCCCCGAAGATGCTTAGTTGGCCATTCACGTTGGCCGCGGGTGGGAAATTCGCGTTCATTCCCGCGATCATCGTGTGTGTGCTCGGATGGTTCCAGATCTACAAGGCCAGGAAGCCGCTGGCGCTCTATACCGCAGCGATATTGTTCGCGCCAGTGCTCGGCGTTTTCCTCGCATCCTATCTGTTCACGCCAATCTTTGTCGTGCGTACGTTTGAATGGATGGCGCCGCTCTTTATTTTCCTCGTCGCCCTTGGCTTGTTTGCACCGGGAAAAATGGAGAAGCTAAAGTTCGTAATCCTTCCCATCATTCTAATTCTCTGCATTGGACAGGACGTGAAGTACTACCAGGCGCCCGCCCAGGACCTGCGTGGCGCGGCGCAATACCTCGCGACACATTACGAGCCGGGTGACCTGGTGCTCGTTTATCCGAATGAACTCGAGGTCGGCCTGCACTACTACCTGCACCCGTTGCCGAATTCGTTTGAACTTGCCGCCGTGCCGGCGCGCTACCCTGCAATTGGGCTGCCCCGCCCCTACTTCGGCAGCAACAAGGGAACGCCGACCGCTATCGAAGGTGATAAGGCGCAAATCGCCAGTGCGGTGGCCATGCATAAGCGCGTCTGGTTCGTGGGCGACTGGAACGGTCCGGACGGGAAGATGGATGTGGTGACCAGCGAACTCTGTCGGGAGCGCGGCAAACCCATTTCGTCGTTTGATTTCACGGGTATCACAATCACCTTGTTTGCCGGAAAGTAGACAGCCCTTGCGCCTGCTCTCATTGCTGCCTTCTTTGGGGGCGCAGCGCGAGTGACTCAATTGACGCCGCCGCACATTGCGCACTGTCTGGACCCGTAACTTCCAGCAAACCAGCAAAAAATAGAACGATGAACTGATCTCGATCCATGCATACGGGATCAGTTGGAATCCGTTGCATTGGGGGATGTAGATGTTCGGTTTAAAGTCTATCGTTGCCGGTCCCAAGCTGGTTTCATGTTTGACCGGGATTCTGATCTTCGCCTGTGGCGCAGGAATTCTGCTTGGCCCGATTGTCAACGGCCACGACACCTATATTTCGTTTTCGCATGTGGAGATATGGGTCAACGCCTTGAAAGCAGGCGATGTGGCTTCGACCTGGACTCCCGTCGATGCGAATGGCTTCGGCTCGCCCATGCCATTTTTCTATCACAAGCTATTCAATCTCGTCGCTGCGGCGCTGACTCTCGTGACCGGCGACATCGTCACGGGCTTTCGGCTCGGCGCCCTGTTCTTCGCTGCGCTCATGCTATACGGTATGTGCGCGTGTGCTGCCCGACTGGGTGCCGATCGCCGCTCGCAACTTGTCATCGCCATTGCGTGCGTGTTGTCTCCGTACGCTGTCGTCTGTTTGATCGCGCGCGGTGCGGTAGCGGAATACTCGGCGATGGCGCTCATTCCGCTCGGAATTGCGCTCACCTTCGATCTGTTCAATGCAGAGCGAAGCAGCCGGCGCTCCGTCGAACTGTTTCTCCTGCTGATTTTGCTAGCGCTGGCCCACCTAGTCATCTTTCTCGCGGCTGCCGGCATGTTGCTCGTACTTGCACTGTATCTGATCGTCCGCTCTCCTGGCCGAGGCATCCACCTCCTTGCAGCAAGCGGCGGCGCGCTTTTACTGTTCGTTATCCTTATCTATGTTCCGTTCACGGTCTGGGGGGCTTTCTTCTGTCCGGCTCAGGCCCAGCTTCATGGTCTGCCGGGAGATAACGCCGTCTCGCTGATTCGTATTTTTTCGCCCAACCCGGGCTCATGGTTCGCCTGGCCCATTCCGGTATTACTGATCGGCCTAGCTGTTCAGTTCAGACATCGCCAGGGGCGGCGCTCGACTATCGTCATCATCCTGGGTGTAGCGGCCTTCCTTGTGACGCTTTGCATGACTCGTCTGGCAGCGCCGCTATGGCGGTCCTCGGAGCTGCTGAACTTCGTGCAGTTTCCGTGGCGACTTTTATCCATCACAACGCCAATGATTTTCGTTGCATTTGCAGGCATGCTGGAGCAAGTGCCCGTGGCGCTGAAACGTTGCGCCCAGATCGGACTTCTCACGATCACAGCGGTCAACGTAGGGGGAAGCCTGCTCTCCGTGAAAAGCATTTACACCACGATCCCCGTTGCCGAACTCCGTCATGAAATGCCGTCCACCGGGCCCGGACCCGATGCGGGTGGAGAATACTTTCCCGCCCGCTATGAGGACCAACTGGCGGCTAGCCCAGACATTCTCAAGGTCAAGGCCAGCTCCGTGCTACCCGCCCGGCGAAGTCTGGTTGAAAGCACAGGTGGTTGCGGGTTCAAGCAGATTTCCGGGGTGACTTACTTCCGAACCCTGCAGATCAGCGCAACCTGTAACACGGATGGCACAGTCCAGATAAACCAGTTCTCTACGCCGTTTCTGGCTGTCACCGCCACGAACGCGGAGGACGGAACCGTTGCGCTGCCCATTCGAGGCGGCCCATTCATCGAGTTGCCGCTCTCGAGAGGCAACTGGAGTATCGTCGTCAGACAGCGCAGCTACCTGGAACTGGTGAAGATGGCATGGGAAGGAAAGCTCAGGCGGGGCAATTCTGGTTAGACGGTTGCGTCAGGGTACCAGGACGTGCGGGCTCGATGGGCAGTTGGCAGGCCCAGATCGCAAATGGGTCAATGAAAGAGGCCTATAGCCCAGGCCAATGGAACAAGCTACCGAACGCGTAAATCATCCGCACCCGCCGGCAGCGGGCAGCGGGCAGCGGGCAGCGGGCAGCGGGCGATTTTCACGATTCAGCGTTGCCTGGCTCGCCTTGTTGCCTGAAGGTCCAAATAGAATTGACCATGAAGGTCAGCACCAGTACGAGGCCGGTCGCCACCATCTGCGCGAGGATGTAGTTAACCTGATTATCTTCGGCCAATACTTTCATGACCAGCCCGTTGATCAGCACGCCGCAGCCCGCGGTCAGGGCGAACTTAGGCAACGTGTCGCGATGACGTGCGTTCGATCTGAAAGTAATGCGGCGATTCAGGCCGTAATTGACGATCGCGCCAACGATCGCCCCGCTCACCGACCCGACGATCGGGCTGCCGTGGCCGAGAGAAACGATCCCGACTAAGACCAGATACTGCGCCAGCGTGCCGACCGCGCCAACTCCCGCATAGGTCGTCATCTTGACGAGCAGTCGACCCTTAGCCATTGTTCGCTACGACGTTCTGATAGCGGTTCTTGATCAGATACACGGGCCGATTTTTCGACTCCGCATAAATGCGGCCAATGTACTCGCCCAGCACACCGATGCCAATCAACTGCACGCCGCCCAGCAACAGAACGACCGTCAGCATCGACGCGTAGCCTGGCACGGCAACACCTTGAATAAGCGTTCTAACGATCATGAATCCCGCATAAACGAAGGCGCCCAACGCGACCACGCTACCAATATACGTCCACACACGCAGCGGCAACGTACTGAAGCTGGTAAATCCTTCGAGCGCAAAGTTCCACAACTTCCAGCCCGAGAATTTTGTCTCGCCCGCCGCACGCGACTCGCGCACGTAGTCCACGACAGCGGTCCGGTAACCCACCCATGCGAACAACCCTTTCATGAAGCGGCGTGTTTCGGGCAGTTTCTTCAGGGCATTAGCGACTTCCCGCGTAATCAGCCGGAAGTCGCCGACGTTCTCCGGGATATGCATGTCGCAAACGGCGTTGTGCATCCGGTAGAACATTGCGGCGGTGCTGCGTTTCAGGAACGAATCCGAATCGCGATTGCTGCGGCGTGCGAGCACCACGTCATTGCCCTCGCGCCATTTTTCAACCAGCTGGACGATGACACCCGGCGGGTCCTGAAGATCGGCGTCGAAAGGAACCAGAACATCACCCACCGCCTCATCGAGCCCTGCGGACAGGGCCGCTTCCTTGCCGAAGTTACGTGTCAGGTCGATCACGCGGATGCGCCTGTCGGCATCCGAGCGCGCCAGCAGTTTGCACAACGTGCTGTCGCGACTGCCGTCGTTCACGCAGACCACTTCGAAGGTCAAACCATCGAGCGCCTCCAGCACCGGCAGCGTGGCGGCGAAAAACCGCTCGATCATCTCCTCTTCGTTGTAAAACGGCACGACCAGCGACAGCAACGGGACGTGCGCCACACCAGCGGTCGGGACAGGCAAAGGCGCGGGCCGGGTGTCGCCTGCGGCCGGAAAGCCGGGCTGCAACCCTCCCAGATTGGGAATATCCAGCAGTTGTTCGCGGCCGATATAGTTCATGATTCGCCTCTTTGACAAAAGCAGCAACCGCAACGGGATGGCGTCAAACCAAGCCGCTTGCGTGTCGGCCCCGTAGCCTGTGCTTGAATGTAATGCGGATCGGCTTAGCTGTTTGTTGCCGCGCCCACATTCGCGCAGCCATGGGGAATTCCCAATTCGCAATCGCGCTATGCGGACGTTCATCCCCCGCGCATCCACGCCCGGCGGAGGTTGTTCAGGACACCCGGCTGCCAGCTTCAGTCTGGGTATGTTCGTGGGCGAACAATCGCGCCTGCGCTCCTCGCATACCATAGGCCTGCGCGGGACTTGACAGTGCCGTCCCCGCATCGGGCCCGCGGCGAAACCGTGTCGATCGTGCGGTATCCCGCCTGTATCGGGCTGATGCATCGTGCCTGGCACCTGCGACTTCGAAGGGCGATACGATGACCCCGCATCTGATCATCTCGGACATTTACAGGCCGTGGTACATCATCCCGGTTATCGCGATGCTGCTGTGGCTCTTCTCGACACGCCACTTCACGTTTCTCGATGAGCCTCCCACACAAAACGAGCGTCGTTCAGCGAACGTCGATGGCTTGCGCGGTTTCCTCGCGCTGGGCGTTTTTCTCGCGCACGCGTCCGGCTACGCTACCTACGTGACGACAGGCTACTGGGGAGGCGGTCCGAGCCTCTTCTTCAATCTTCTGGGCAGCGCAGGCGTTGCGCTTTTCTTCATCATCACGAGCTACCTGTTCTGGGGAAAGGCCATTGCGGGCGCCAGCAGCATCCACGATGCGCGGGAGTACTGCCGCTATCTGTCTGGCCTGTATCTCGCACGATTCTTTCGTATCGCCCCGCTGTACTACTTCGTGATCGCCTTCATGCTGGCGATCGTCCTGTCGGTGACCGGCCCCCATCTGTACGTGAGTCCGGCGCGGCTTTTTTCGGAAATCTGCAACTGGTTGCTGCTGGGTATTGGCGCTAACGTATGGGTCAACGGCTACGGCGGTCCACCAATGATGACCGGTATGGTCTGGACTCTGGGATGGGAGTGGTATTTCTATTTTTCGCTTGCGGCAACCTCGCTCGTGGCGTTTTCACGCATGGGGCGTCTGGTTTTTCCAGTGTTGATCTTCGCCATTTCAGCCCTGTTCATCCTGAACGGTCGTGAGGCGTCCTTCTCGTACATCATTCTGTTTAGCACCGGCATGATTTTCGCCGCGTTGCCGGGCCGCATGCTTCACGTTGCGCTTTCGAAGCCGGCAAAATCGGTGGCGGCATTGATATTGATTGCCGCGGTGTACTCCGGTGTGGCGACCTCGCATACGCTGATTCAAACGCTGCTGATCGCGGCGCTGTTCTATCTCATCATCAGCGGCTGCGATCTGTTTGGACTCTTGAGAACACGAGCGGCGCAGCGCCTCGGCGCGATCAGCTACAGCATTTACCTGACACACGGCATATGTTTGCATCTGGTGTTTTCGAACCCGCGAATTGCGCAGTTCGCGCTCGGCTCGGTGCTGCAATATTGGAGCGTTGTGTTGTTTGCGGCGGTGGTCGTGACAGTTTTCTCGTCGTTGACCTTTATCTGCATCGAGCGGCCCGGTATCGCAATTGGCCGCTCGCTGCTGCGTCGCTCGGGGCTCACGCGGAGCAAAAGACCGGTGCCCACCACCGCAGCAACAGCCTGAAAAGCGGCCGGTCAGCCGGCACGTGTGAAGGGCCACCGGGATTGCTCAACGCGAACTTACATAAGCGGTAGGCGCGTACCCATACGGTGGGCGGAAAAGCCCTCGCCGTTCAAAACCAGAGATAATCCCAAGTTGTAACTTCTGCATCCGGATGTGTGTCTTCGGGCACCACAGGCCGGGTGGGATGTCCAATTCACTTCGTAACGCGCGCCGCCTGCGGGTGTTGTCGGCTGCCGTCCGGTGCCTTTTTGCGATGTTCGGCGCCGCATGGCGCCGAAGACATCGGCGCGGCGAATCCCACAACAGACACGTGATTCAGGAGAACAAGAGAATGAAGTCTTTCGAACAACGCGATCTGTCTAAACTTTTCACCGCAAGCGCGCGCATCGCGGCCGCATGTGCCACCGCCGCGTTGATCGCATCCCTCTCGGCGTGCGCGTCATCGAATACCACTTCGCTCATCAATCTGCCGAACGGCGAAACCGGTTTTGCGGTGAACTGCAGCGGCGCCGACGCCGGCTCGAGCTGGGCGTCCTGCTATGTTCAGGCAGGCAAGGCATGTGGTGCCACGGGCTATGACATCGTGTCGAAAGACAACGACGAAGGCGGCGCAGCCGGCGGCGGCGTCACCAACGTTGTTTCGGCCAACGTGAAAAACCGCTCGATGATCATTCGCTGCAAATAGTCTCGCGCATCGCTCGAGGCGTCAGTGCGCCTGCATCTTGGAGAACAGGTTCAACACGACGACACCCGAAATGATGAGCCCCAGTCCAATGATTGCCGGCAGATCGGGCATCTGCCGGTACAAGACGGCAGCGACGAGAGTGATCAGAACAATGCCGACGCCCGACCAGACCGCGTAGACCACGCCGACTGGAATGCTTTTGAGCGTCAACGAAAGGCAATAGAACGCTATGCCGTAACCGACTACGACGACTACGGAAAACAGCAGGCGCGAGAAACCTTCCGACGCCCGCAACGCGGACGTCGCGATTACTTCGGCAACAATCGCAATGGCGAGCAGCACATAGGGATGCAGACGCATTGCGTTAGGCCTTTTCGAGCGCGAGCTTGCTGAAGTCGTGACCGAGATGCGCGCACAACGCTTCCACGACCAGTTCGTGATCGGCGCGTTGCGGCAGCCCCGACACGGTCACCGAGCCGATCACACCGGCGCTCGCTACTTTCAGCGGAAATGCGCCGCCGTGCGTCGCATAGTCGGCCAGCGGCAAGCCATACTTTTCGGTGACGGTACTACCCGCCTTCTGCAGGCTCAGACCCATCGCATACGAACTGCGCCGAAAATGGGCCACGGTATTGCCCTTGCGACGCGCCCAGTCGACATTGTCAGGGGTCGCACCGGCCAGCGCGCTAAAGAATAGCGGTTGTCCGAAGGTGCGGATGTCGATGGCCAGCCCAAGTCCGCGAGCCTTCGCCAGCTCGTGCAGATAAGCACCAAGCTGCCAGGCGCGATCAGCATCGAAGTGTGGGAACACCAAGGCATTTTCCTGAGCGAGAATCTGCTGCAGATCGTGAACGATATCCATGAGCGGAAGATGCGAAAGTAAAATGTGAGAGATGCGGCGCCGCAACGCTGCTGCACGGCGATGCGGATAGAACACGGATTCTAGCGCAGCGATTCGCTGAGCCAACCTTCGGCAATCTGCCATATGGCATCCACAGGCATGCTGCATGCGTCGCCGTTGAGACCCGCTTTTAAAAAGCTGTTGCACCACGATGCAATGTGTCCTATAATCTTTTCTTCGACGGACGCGGGGTGGAGCAGTCTGGCAGCTCGTCGGGCTCATAACCCGAAGGTCGTAGGTTCAAATCCTACCCCCGCAACCAAGCAAATCAAGGGCTTACAACGCATCAGCGTGTAAGCCTTTTTGCTTTTGGGCGTCTGTGTAACCGGCAACGGGCAACATCTCCGCGGCTATCCGCCGAGCTACTTCAAAAAGAACATGTTGCGCCTCGTGATCTGCGCGCCCCCTTGACTCTGGACGCAAGACCGGCCATCACCGGGATTTTGGAACGCTGCGGCAGTTCGGTTACCTAAGTTTCGAGGCTTGACAAGCGCAAGCCCGCCGTCCCGGGAATCTCATTCACCGGTCCACTCCAGCCTGTGCGGCCTTACTGCCACATGTGCCAAGGTGCGTCTGGTACCCTGCGATTCGTGCCTCCAGCGCCTGTACGCGTGAGGCCGCGTCATTACGCCCTGCGCCCGCAAACACGTCATCGCCCAGCAAACCGTCGATTTCGTCCTCGGCGGCTTTGATCTGGCTGTGGATGAAGTCACAGTTCACCTGTCCAGCCTTTGCCACCGAACCATTGGCCAGTTGCTGCCGCAACGTGCCGATTTCAACGCCCTCGATATTCGCTGTGCTAGTAAGTTATACATTGGACTGCGTTAAGGTCGAAATCTGCTGTTTCGCTATGGACAGATCCGTCTCGCACCGGGTGTTGTCGCCCGTCATTGAGCCTAACTTCTCGGCGTCACCGACTCTTGCTTGCGTTAGCCCAATCCAGTAGCCCGCGCTCCCGAATGCTACAAGCGTTGACACGATGCCGACGAGATGGGCCGGCCTCAGCGCCGCAATAGCAAGATGAGCGAAGGAGGAATCTACCGTGATGAGAAGATCGAGATTTTGAAGTATCGCGAGCGTATCGGCGAAGTCCTCGATCAGTGGGCCCAAGGTAGGTACATCAAACTCGTCTGACTATAGCACCGCGCGAAGCACAAGATTATGAGAAGAAGTCCTTAGAAAAAATCTACTTCATTGCTATTTTTTAAGATTCATCTCGAAAACAGAGTTACATCATAATCCGGCAGGTTTGCCAAGATGAAAGGCGGCAGGTTGTCGATGGGATTTCGTTGCGCTTTTCCGAGATCAGAGTGTTCCTGGATTATCGTATATGGATAACAGGCACGTCAGGCGTAGGGCAACGGTAAAACAAATCGAACCCACGGCAAATCAACCGTTTGAAGCCGCAACTGCCAGCCGATCGAGACAAGCGCGTCTATTACACCGTGACATTGCTGGCGTCCGACATGTCGTTGAATGCGAGGCAAAACGGGATTTTGCCGCGTTCAATGAATGGCCGCATGCGTCTTCGTAAAGAAAAGGGTCTTTTGCTGGAATAACTGCTCAGGAGAACAAGTTGCCACATCGGGTAATTATTTTGCTAGGTGACGTTACAGATCACGGTGGGAGAGTGATTAGCGGCTCGTCCAAAATTAAATTTTCCGGTCTGCCGATTGCGCGAAAGAGCGATCGTGTGAGCTGTCCTACACACGGTGAAAACGCGATACTCGGTGGAGACGACGCCTTCGCTATTGAGGGGCAGCCCGTAGCGTTGGAGGGGCAAACTACCGCCTGTGGTAGTAAGCTGATAGCCAGCCAGCGGATGTTCGACAAGGAAGAGTCAGACCACCAACACAGGCTTCTGTGGCCGCTGGTCGGATATACAGAAGACCCTATGGGGCCTACCTATGTATACGTTCAAATGCCCGACGGCACCTCCCTGGAGTTACCCGCGGGCTTTGGCACGGCGCCGCCAGATAACATTCCTGTTCAAGGTACGTTTAACCGCCTCCAGGTGGGAAATGGGCAGGTCAAGCCGGTATCGGAATGACGTGTTTCGATCCGTGATGGATCCGCCCTCGGCTCGCTGCCGGTAATCTTGCGGTGCCTCGCCAGCCGACCAACCACGGCTTTGCGCTCAATCAGCAAAAACAACCCGAAGCGCGGGACACTGACCCAATCAATCTGCAGTGCAAACCAAATCAGGCCAACCTGAATACGCCGCTAAAGCAAGACCAAGTGGTTGAGCGCAGTCGTTCGAGCGTCGATTACCCCGCCCACAGCGTAGAGGACAATCGCCGCAGGCCCCCAAGCCCGATTCCGGTCCAGCGCAACCCCATCGCCTGCGCTTGATCTCGAAACCACGCCCCGGTGATAAACTCCTATCACCATTCTCCGTGCCCCTCCTATGAAATTCTGTTCTGTCTGCGGCCACGAGGTCAGCCTGAGCATTCCGCCAGGCGACAATCGCGAGCGCTTCGTCTGCGCCAGTTGCGGCACCGTGCACTATCAGAATCCGCGCAACGTGGTCGGCACCGTCCCGGTCTGGGACGACAAGGTGCTGCTGTGCCGTCGCGCGATCGAGCCGCGCTACGGCTACTGGACCTTGCCGGCGGGTTTCATGGAAATGGGCGAGACCACTTCAGAAGCGGCCTCCCGTGAAACACTTGAGGAAGCCGGCGCGCGCGTCGAGGTGCAGAGCCTGTTCTCGCTGCTCAACGTGCCCCACGTGCATCAGGTGCATCTTTTCTACCTCGCGCGGCTGCTCGACCTGGATATCGAAGCGGGCGAAGAAAGTCTCGAGGTGCGCCTCTTTGGCGAGCACGAGATTCCATGGGACGACATCGCATTCCCGACCGTCGGCCAGACGCTGCGCTTTTTCTTTGCCGACCGCCAGTCCGGCAGCTACGGTCTGCACACCGGCGATATTTTTCGCTCGTTGCGTGAAGGCTGAGCGGCACGCGCATGGTTCCCTGGCTCGGCCCCGACGATCCCTTTCCTTCCGTTGAGCGCGCGCTCGGCGCAGCCAGCGGCGCGCCGGGTCTGCTTGCAGCGAGCGCCGACCTGCTGCCCGCACGGCTCATCGACGCTTACCGGCACGGCATCTTTCCCTGGTATTCCGATGGCCAGCCGGTGCTGTGGTGGAGCCCCGAGCCACGCATGATCTTGCGGCCGGACGAATTCAAGGTTGCACCCTCCCTGCGCAAAACGCTCAAGCGCGTGCTGCGCGAAGACGCCTGGGAAATTCGCGTCGATCACGACTTCGCCAGCGTGATGCGCGCCTGCGCGCAGGCGCCACGCCGCGGGCAGCGCGGTACCTGGATTACCGCGGACGTGGTCGAAGCCTATTCGTCGCTGCACCGGGTTGGCGACGCACACAGCATCGAGACCTGGTTCGAAGGCAAGCGCGTGGGCGGACTCTACGGCGTGTCGTTCGGCAAGATGTTCTTTGGCGAATCGATGTTCGCCGAGGTCACGGATGCTTCGAAAATCGCGCTCTCCGCGCTTGTCGGCCACTTGCGACGTCACAAAATAGAAATGATAGACTGCCAGCAGAACACGTCGCATCTGGCGTCGCTGGGCGGTCGCGAGATTGCGCGCAAGGCGTTCATCGCGCATGTCCGCGCGTCTGTCGATGCTGCGTCCATCCCTTGGCGCTTCGACAAGACGGTCCTGCTCGATGTCGTCGCGCCTGCGGCGTAACGAGCAAATCCGGGCCCGTCGTCAATTGAACCGGGTTTGCCATACCCCGAATACGCTTCGAGAGTTGCCAACGTGACGCACCCCAACGAGCTGCCGCTGTCACCGCTTTCCGCGCTGCAATTCTATGCAACAGCGCCATACCCCTGCAGTTATCTGGAGGGCCGCGTGGCGCGCTCGCAAGTCGCGACACCGAGCCATCTGATCAACTCCGACGTCTACACCGATCTCGTCAAGGCGGGCTTCCGGCGCTCGGGCGTATTCACCTACCGCCCCTATTGCGACGGCTGCCGCGCATGCGTGCCGGTGCGCGTGCCGGTCGACCAGTTCGAGCCGAACCGCACCCAGCGCAAGGTTTGGAAAAAGCACGGCGGCCTCGTCGCCACGGTGGCGCCCCTGCACTACGACGAAGAGCACTACGCGCTCTATATGCGTTACCAGTCGGCGCGTCATGCGGGTGGCGGCATGGACCGCGACAGCCGCGACCAGTACGAACAGTTTCTGCTGCAAAGCCGGATCAACTCGCGGCTGGTCGAATTCCGCGAGCCGCTGCCGGGCCATCCTGACGCGCCAGGCATCCTGCGCATGATCAGCATGATCGACATCCTCGGCGACGGGCTCTCGTCGGTCTACACGTTCTTCGAGCCGGATCAGCCGCATAGCAGCTACGGCACCTACAACATTTACTGGCAGATCGAACAGGCGCGCAGCCTTCGATTACCTTACGTCTACCTCGGCTACTGGATTCGCGAGAGCCAGAAGATGGCCTATAAGGCGAACTTCCGGCCGCTGGAAGGGCTGGTCGAAGGCAACTGGAAAGTGCTCGATCCGCACAGCCTCGAACTGGCGCCAGTCGACGCCGCGATCCACGGCCGGCGCGGCGGCCCACGCTGCTAGCCGCCACTCTGCGCCCCATCCTGCGAGCGCACCAGTCCGCAAGCGACGCGGATCATCGCCGCGCCGGGCACGATTGCCCACCGGGCCGCCCTGCCGGTTTGTTAAAGCCGTTAAAATAGCGGGTTCTCATTTTTAGCCGCCCGGCTCCGCCCCGTGTTCAGTTCCCTCTATCCGCTCGTACGCGCCCAACTCTTTCGCATGGACGCGGAAGATGCCCATCACCTGACCCTGCGCCTGCTCGGCGCGGCCGGCCGTACCGGCATCGCTGGGGCGCTCGCGCCGCGCGTGCC
>NZ_JBAURZ010000199.1:0-135895 GCF_049581445.1 Paraburkholderia sp.
GCGAGTCGGTACCACCCCTTCCCATCCCGAACAGGACCGTGAAACGACTCCACGCCGATGATAGTGCGGATTACCCGTGTGAAAGTAGGTAATCGTCAGGCTCCCCTGCAGCAAGCTCAAACCCCACCCCGCAAAGGTGGGGTTTGTGCGTTTACGGAAACGCCATAACCGGCTCTACCCACATTGTGGTTCGAGCAGGAGGCAGCGGTGCTGAACCGCGCGCACAACGCAATATCAATCAGCAACATTTTGTAATCTAAATGAATGGTAATTCGCGGAATATTTTCATTTTGTAAGAAAATGAGCGCACGCGATTCGCATAGATTCAATCCTTAAAATTGATCCCGCTCGACATCCCCGTGCACCAAAAAAGAACATTTCGCCGCTAAAAAATCTCAATATTTGTGCGTTTGCACAATTTCCCGCAAAAGCGCAATACCTAAGCCTGCAATAGAGTCTATCGACTACTGCATTAATTACTTAACAGGTGTTTGCGGCGCTGCAAAAAAGTTATTTTCGGGTTATCCTCGTTAACCCTTGACGCGTGTGCGACATCAGGACGCGTTGACCTGGCCCCGGAATCGAGTTTTGCACCGAATAGTGCAATCAGACTGTAATGTGTATTTCAAAGCTTTCAATTTGACGGCTTGATTCGGACGGTTTTTCTGCTTCAGCCCTTTAAAGAACAAATGCAATACCCACCGCTTCTAAGCCTTCTGATCTGGGTCCCCATCGTTGCGGGCATCATCGTTCTTCGTGCGGGTTCGGGTTCGCCCGGCCGTGCTCGCTGGCTTGCGCTGATCGGCTCAGTTGCCGGCGCCTTGCCCGTGATTCCCCTTGTCGCCGGGTTCCAGAATGGCGCAGGAATGCAGTTCGTCGAGAACGTCAAATGGTTGCCGGCATTCGGCATCACGTGGCACCTCGGCGTCGACGGCATCTCATTGTGGATGATCGTTCTGACCGCGCTGACGACGGTCGTGATCGTAGTGGCGGGTTGGGAGTCCATCACGGTGCGCCGCGCACAGTATTTCGGCTCGTTCCTGATGCTGTCGGGCTTCATGCAAGGCGTGTTCTCGTCGCTTGACGGCATGCTGTTCTTCATCTTCTTTGAAGCGACACTGATTCCGCTCTACCTGCTGATCGGCACGTGGGGCAATACGAATCGCACCTACGCCGCGGTCAAATTCTTCTTCTTCTCGCTGCTCGGCTCGCTGATGATGCTGATCTCGATGCTGTATCTGTTCGCGCAGACCCACAGCTTCGACCTCGAAATCTGGCGCAACGCGCAGTTGGGCTTCGTGCCGCAAACGTTGATCTTCCTCGGCTTCCTCGCAGCCTTCTCCGTGAAGGTTCCGATGTGGCCCGTGCACTCGTGGTTGCCCGACGTCCACCTGGACGGACCAACTGGCGCCGCAGTGATGCTCGGCATGCTGAAGATTGGTGGCTACGGACTATTGCGCTTCGCGCTGCCTATCACGCCGCAAGCCGCCCACTTCTTCGCGCCCGCCATGATCACGCTGTCGCTGGTTGCTGTGATCTACTCGAGCCTGCTTGCGCTGGTGCAGACCGATATCCGCAAGCTGCTCGCGTATTCGTCCATCGCACACATGGGCCTCGTCACGCTCGGCCTGTTCATCTTCAATCCGCTGGGTCAGGAAGGCGCGATCATGCAAATGATCTCGTACGGCATCGTGTCCGGCGCCATGCTGCTGTGCACGGGCATGTTGTACGACCGCACGCAAAGCGGCTCGATTGACGCCTACGGCGGCGTCGCCAACACCATGCCGAAGTTTGCGGTGTTCGTGATGCTGTTCTCCATGGCCAATGTGGGATTGCCGGGTACGGCGGGCTTTGTTGGCGAGTTCATGGTGTTGATGGGCGCGATCGGCTTTAACTTCTGGATCGGCGCAATGGCTGCACTGACCGTGGTGTTGAGCGCTGCCTACACGCTGTGGATGTACAAGCGCGTTATCTTCGGTGCGATCAAGAACGCACGAGTCGCGAAGCTCAGTGACGTGGGCACGCGCGAATTCGCGCTGCTGGGTGTGATGGCCGTGCTGGTACTCGCAATCGGCGTCTATCCGAAGCCGTTCACTGACGCGATCAGCCCGACCTCGCAAGCAGTGTTGGCGCAGACCAATCGCTCGGCGCAGCCGGTTCAATCGGCGTCGGTTGATAGCAAGACTAGCGAGCCTTTGCAGGCACGCGAAACGGTCGCCGTGAATCAGATTCACACGCCGGGCTAAGCAAACAAAAAGTCTTTCGGTGCCGCGACTGTTCTACACAGGTGCGGCACACGCACTATCGGGGCACCACAGGTTCACTTCAGTTTCACTTCATGCGCGCAGCCGATGGGTGCGTCGTCATGTGTTGGTTGCGGTCGTTAGCCGGCAATCGTTTTATACCTTGATACAAGTCAGCCAACGAGCATGTGCGCAGAGTAATGCGGCAACGTGTCACATGCTTCGGACTCGCAAAAGATTGTTGCGAAATTAGGTGTTTATATGGGGATAACGGGGCCTTACTATGCGACCGCTTACTATGGGAGAGCGGTCGAATGATGGTCGTTAAAGTCGTAAAGAGCGGGCAATCAATATGAAAGATAAGACTCTGCGAGGATCGATGGGCTTGATGTCCTTCGGTCTGATGTCGTTGCTCTCGGGTTGCAACATGGACGTGTTAGATCCGAAGGGCAGCGTGGGCCTGGCGGAACGTGATCTGATCACCACGTCGACATGGGCAATGCTCATCGTCGTGATACCGGTGATCGTGCTCACACTGGTGTTTGCATGGCGCTATCGCGCATCGAACAAGAGCGCCGAGTACCGTCCCAACTGGGCGCACTCTACCGGCATCGAAATCGCCGTGTGGCTCATTCCTACACTCATCATTCTGTTCCTGGGTGTACTCACCTGGAAGAGCACGCATGAGCTGGATCCGTACCGTCCGCTTGAATCGAACGTGAAGCCGATCAACGTCGAAGTCGTCGCGCTCGACTGGAAGTGGCTCTTCATCTATCCGGATCTCGGCATCGCGACGGTCAACCAGCTCGCGTTCCCTGTCGGTACGCCGGTCAACTTCAATATCACGTCAGACTCGGTGATGAACTCGTTTTTCATCCCGCAACTTGGCGGCCAGATCTACGCAATGGCGGGCATGCAAACGCGTCTGCATCTGATTGCCGATGAAGCCGGCGACTACGCCGGCGAGTCCGCGAACTTCAGCGGCAAGGGCTTCTCGGACATGAAGTTCCGCGCTATCGCTTCGTCGCCTGAAGAGTTCAACGCGTGGGTCGCGAAAGTGCGCGCATCGTCGGACCGCCTTGACATGAACCGCTACAACGTCGTGTCGCAACCGGGCGAAAAGGCGCCAATCAGCTACTTCTCATCGGTTGATCCCAAGCTCTTTCACAACATCATTGCCCGATACAACAACGGTAACGTCATGGATCTGAAAGACGACAGTAACTGTAAGGCCAAGGGGTAACGCATGTTCGGTAAATTAACCCTCGACTCGATTCCTTATCACGAGCCGATCATCATGTTCGCCGCCGCCTTGATGGCGGTCGGCGCGATTGCGGTGCTGGGCACCGTGACGTATCTCGGCAAGTGGCGCTATCTGTGGAGCGAGTGGCTGACGTCAGTCGATCACAAGAAGCTGGGCGTCATGTACATCATCGTTGCGATGATCATGCTGCTGCGCGGCTTTGCCGACGCCATCATGATGCGCACGCAACTGGCGATCGCGTATCACAACCCTGGCTATCTGCCACCGCATCACTACGATCAGATTTTCTCCGCGCACGGCGTCATCATGATTTTCTTCATGGCGATGGTGTTCATGGTGGGCCTGATGAACCTGATCGTGCCGCTGCAGATCGGCGCACGCGACGTGGCATACCCGTTCCTGAACTCATTGTCCTTCTGGATGACGGCAGTCAGCGTGATCCTGATCAATGTTTCGCTGGTGATCGGTGAATTCGCTCAGACCGGCTGGCTCGCTTATCCGCCGCTGTCGGAGTTGAAATTCAGTCCGGGCGTGGGCGTCGACTATTACATCTGGAGCTTGCAGCTCTCGGGTATTGGCACCTTGCTGACTGGTGTCAACTTCTTCGTCACGATCGTCAAGATGCGCGCGCCCGGCATGACGTTCATGAAGATGCCGGTGTTCACATGGACGGCGCTGTGTACGAACGTGCTGATCATGGCTGCATTCCCGATCCTGACGGTCACGTTGGCGCTGCTTGGCCTCGACCGTTACCTGGGCATGCACTTCTTCACGAATGACGGTGGCGGCAACGCCATGCTGTATCTGAACCTGATCTGGGCATGGGGTCACCCCGAGGTGTACATCCTGATCCTGCCGGCGTTCGGCATCTTCTCGGAAGTCATTGCGACGTATGCGAAGAAGCCGCTGTTCGGTTACAAGACCATGGTCTATGCGACCTGCGCGATCATGGTGCTGTCGTTCCTCGTGTGGCTGCATCACTTCTTCACGATGGGTTCGGGCGCGGACGTGAATGCCTTCTTCGGCATTGCGACTATGATCATTGCGATTCCGACAGGCGTGAAGGTGTTCAACTGGCTCTTCACGATCTACAAGGGCCGTCTCGAGTTCACGACGCCGGTGCTGTGGACGCTCGGCTTCATGGTCACCTTCACCATCGGCGGCATGACCGGCGTGATGATGGCGATCCCGGGCGCGGACTTCGTGCTGCACAACAGCCTGTTCCTGATTGCTCACTTCCACAACGTGATCATCGGTGGCGTGCTGTTTGGTTATCTGGCTGGTTTCAACTACTGGTTCCCGAAAGCGTTCGGTTTCAAGCTGAACGAAAAACTCGGCAAGGCCGCGTTCTGGTTCTGGCAAGTCGGCTTCTGGGTCGCGTTCACGCCGCTTTACGTGCTCGGCTTCATGGGCATGACGCGCCGTCTGAATCACTACGACAATCCCGCATGGCATCCGTGGCTGTTGCTGGCTGAAGTCGGCGCTGTGCTGGTGGCTATTGGTATCGGATGCCAACTGCTGCAACTGTACGTCAGCATTCGCGACCGCGACCTGCCGGGTAACCGCGACGTCAGCGGCGATCCGTGGGATGGCCGTACGCTCGAATGGTCGACGACTTCGCCGCCGCCGGTCTACAACTTCGCTATCGTTCCGACCATCCGCGAACTGGATGCGTTCACCGACATGAAGAAGCGCGCGAAGGTGGAGAAGAGCGAACCGCTGTACCGCGACATTCACATGCCGTCTAACACCAGCGCGGGCTTCTTTATCGCCATGTTCAGCCTCGTGCTCGGCTTTGCTGCAATCTGGCATATCTGGTGGCTGGCAATCGTTGGTCTGGTTGGCGCAATCGGTACGCTTATCGTGCGCAGCTTTAGCAACGATACGGGCTACTACATTCCTGCTGATACGGTTCAGCTGATCGAAGAGCGACGTAGTGGCAGCGGCGCTGGCGCAGCGCTTGAACTGGCAGAGGTGGACTAATGTTACAGAAGACTAATCTAGCGCATCCGATCCACGAGGCGGATCACGTACCGTCGCAATCGGTATTCGGCTTCTGGCTGTACCTGATGACGGACTGCATCATCTTCGCGTCGCTGTTTGCAGTGTTTGCGGTGATGAGCCATCAGTTTGCAGGTGGTCCGAGCGGTAAGGATCTGTTCGAAATCCCGGGTGTCGCGCTCGAAACGGCGGCGCTGCTGCTGAGTTCGATCACCTACGGCTTCGCAATGCTCGGCGCGTACAAAGGCAAGAAGGGCGTATTGCTGTTCTGGCTCGCCGTGACGTTCCTGCTCGGTGCTTCGTTCCTCGTGCTCGAAATGCGCGAATTCGCGCACCTCATCGCGGTGGGCGCTGGTCCGGACCGTAGCGCATTCTGGTCGTCGTTCTTCACGCTGGTCGGCACGCACGGCTTGCACGTGACCTGCGGCCTGCTGTGGATGATTGTGCTGGGCGTGCAGGTGATCCGCGCTCCCAAGCTGACCGAGCGCGAATTGACGCGCCTGACGTGCCTGAGCCTTTTCTGGCACTTTCTGGACATCGTCTGGATCGGTGTTTTTACCTTCGTCTATCTTACGAGTGTGATCTAAATGGACCATAGCCATACCGCTCACTCGGGTGAGAGCCATGGCAGCCTTGGCAGCTATACGGCCGGCTTCATCCTCTCCGTTCTGCTGACTGCTGCCGCATTCGGCGTTGTCCTATCCGGCGCGGTGTCCGGGCACAATGCAGTGTTGCTGATCGCCGGGCTCGCGTTCGTGCAGATCATCGTTCACCTGGTGTGCTTCCTGCACATGAACACGTCGTCGGAACAGAAGTGGAACGTCATGGCGTTCGGCTTTACCGTGCTGACTGCTGTTATTCTGATTGTCGGGTCGTTGTGGATCATGCATAACGTCGCGATGAACATGATGTCGCGCTAATTACATCGCCATCGCCATCGCTGGCAGATGCAAACAGAACGGCCCCTCTTGCAGGGGCCGTTCTGTTTTGAGGGCAGCGTTTAGGAATGCGCAGAAGGTGTATTCAGACTAGGCAAAGCGCGGCGGCCGCGCGATTCATTTGCGACGCGGACTCTTAGGCGCCGGGGCCGTCGTATCCCGGATCACCAACTCCGACAACGGCACCTTATACGCGTCGCGTTTGGGTTTGATGCCTTCGATCCGATCGAGGGTCAATCCCACCGCAATCGATGCAATGGCTGCTGTTGGAAAAGCGACGGTGGTCAGCGCAGGACGGAACTGGTGCGCGAGATGGATATTGGTGAGTCCGATCACCGATAGATCCTGCGGCACGCGCTTGCCGATATCATTCGCCGCCTGGATCGCACCGATGGCCATCAGGTCATTGGTGGCAAATAACGCGGTAAGTTTAGGCTGCTCGCCAAGCAGCGCGCGTGCGGCTTCGTAGCCCGCTTCAATTGAGTCGCGGCACGCATGCACCTTGATGGAGTCGGAGGCGACGCCACGCGCGGCGAGTGCATCGGCGAATCCCTGCAGCCGCTCTGATTGCGGTCCACCGGAGCCTTCGCCGAGCAGCACACCAACACGCCGGTGGCCGAGGTCGTACAGATGCCCGGCGGCCAGTTCCCCTGCATGCGCATAGTCCACCGTGACGCAAGGTAATGCACGCGTGGACTGCTCACCTTCCCACATGCAGAGCACGAGCGGCGAGCCGCGTTGCGCGATCTCCGCGAGTTCTTCCGAACTGACGTCGGTGTTCATCACGATCACCCCAGCGGCCAGCGTGCCCGCGATCTTGTCGAGGTAGGCGCGCGCGATGGCGGGATCGTCGTCGGTGTTGCAGACCAGCAGGAAATAGCCACGTCGTCGCGCCGCGGTCTCAGCCTCCAGCACGAACTCGGGATAGAACGGGTTTGAGATATTTGACAGCATCAACGCGAGCGTGGAGGTGCGTCCTTCGGCGAGCGCGCGCGCCGTGAGATTAGGGCGATACCCGAGTTCACGAACCGCGGCCATGACGCGCTCAACCGTCGTGGGCTTCACCTTCTGGGGATTGCGCAGCACGTTGGATACGGTGGCCGCGGTCACCTGTGCGCGCTGCGCGACTTCCGCGAGGGTCACCATAAGCCGTACGCCGCCAGCAACGATGCGGCCCTAGGAAAACCGAGGGTAAACGAGCGGAAGCTATTTGAATATGCTCGCTTTTTTTGCGTTTCGCCCATATATTGAGACGTCGTTGTAAGTGTTGCGTGTCGCGAACGGCTCGGATAACTTCACGTTCAGACACAGGAGGAAGACATGTTAATTCAAACAGCGATTTTTCCGTCGAAAAATTTAAGCGCTTAAATTTTGTGGACTTCGACCCGGAAAAATCATGACGGCCATCTCCCTTAGAAACATTTCGAAGGCTTACGGCGAGCATCCGCCGGTGCTGCGCGATGTCAATCTAGACATCGCTGAGCACGAATTTTGCGTGTTCCTCGGGCCATCGGGCTGTGGAAAATCGACGCTGCTGCGTCTGATCGCAGGCCTTGAAGATGTCAGCGACGGCGAACTGAAAATCGGCGGCCAGCGTGTGAACGAGGTGCAACCCGCCGAGCGCGGCGTCGCGATGGTGTTCCAGAGTTACGCGCTGTTCCCGCATATGTCCGTGTTCGAGAACATTGCCTTCGGCCTGCGGATCGCGAAGGTCTCGAATGAAGAGATTCGCCGCCGCGTCAATGAGGCGGCACGCGTATTGCAGATCGAGTCGCTGCTTGAACGTAAGCCGCGGGCACTCTCGGGCGGGCAACGTCAGCGGGTAGCGATCGGACGCGCCATTGTTCGGGAACCCAAAGCATTTCTGTTTGACGAACCGCTTTCAAATCTGGACGCGACGCTGCGCGCACAAACGCGTATCGAGATTGGTCGTCTGCATAACCGTTTTGAACAGGCGAGTTCGGTCTACGTCACGCATGATCAGGTCGAAGCCATGACGCTCGCCGACAAGATCGTCCTGCTGCGCGCCGGTGAAGACATGACGCGCTTGGGCAGCATCGCGCAGATTGGCTCGCCGCTAGATCTGTATCACCGCCCGGCCAACCTGTTCGCCGCTGGCTTCATCGGTTCGCCGCGCATGAATTTTCTGCCCGGGCAAGTGGTGACAACCAGTGCATCGCGGGTCGATATCAAGCTCGACGATAGCGACGAGGTGCTCGCATTGACTGAGCGTCAAGTCGAAGCCTCCTTAACGGCGGGCGCACGGATCACGCTGGGCGTGCGTCCGGAGCACCTGACCATGACTGAACCACAAGCAGCAACCCACGAGCGTTTGGGGCTGTCACGCGAGGTGGCGTTCACGGAGCAATTGGGCGAGGTCACGTATGTGCACCTTGATACCCGTGGCGAACGTCCATTGATTGCAAAAGCGCCGGGTAGCAGCGCGGTGCGCGCAGGCGAGAGGCAGGTGTTTTACATCACACCGGCTTCTGCGCATCTGTTCGACGAAAACGGTGACGCCGGCGCGCTGGCGCGTCAGGTTTCGATTCATTAACGGGTTGGCAGTGAACAGGCGGCAGGCGTGAGGCGGCCGTCACCATAAAGTGAAGAGTGGAGACAACCATGAAATTCAGAGCAGGAAAGGTGTTACTGGCAGGCATCGCGTGTCTGGCGTTGACGGCCGCGACTTATGCTGACGCCGCGACGTTGCGCGTCACTGTGTCGGCGCGCGGCAATCAGCGCGCGGTCTGGCAAAACGCGTTCGATCAATTCGAAAAAGCGAATCCTGACGTGGACCTGAAAGTGACCTACGTGGGCGAGGAGGCCTACAAGGTGCAGATGTCCGGTTGGCTCGCAACCGATCCGCCTGATGTGCTGAGCTGGCACAACGGTGAACGTATGGCGTATTTCGCCAAGCGCGGCCTGCTCGACGACCTGAGCGCCGACTGGCAAAAAGACGGCTGGAACCAGACGTATGCAGCGGTCAAACCGCCTTCCACCTACGCGGGCAAGCAATATGCCGCGCCGTTGGGCTACGATTCGTACGGCTTCTTCTATCGCAAGGATCTGTTTGAAAAAGCAGGCATTACGAGCGAGCCCAAGACGTGGGACGACTTTCTCGCCGATTGCAAGAAGTTGAAGGACGCTGGCATTGCACCGATTGCTGTACCGGCCAAGGACTCGTGGACGCTGGCTGCATGGTTCGACTATCTCGACTTGCGTATCAACGGCTACGCGTTTCATGAGCAACTGATGGCGGGCGACATCGCCTATACGGACCCGCGCGTTCGCAAGGTCTACGCGACCTGGAAGACGCTGATCGACGACAAGTACTTCGTCGACAACGCGCTCTCCTACGACGTGGATTCGGTGAGCCCGCTGCTCGTCAACGGTCAGGCCGCGATGATGCTGATGGGCACGTTCTTCTCGGCAGGTTTGCCGGAAGCGACGCGCGACAAGATGGGTTATTTCCGCTTCCCGGTGATCGACGCGTCGGTGCCGATGGCTGAAGACGGCCCGGTGAACATCCTGATGATCCCGGCCAAGGCGGCTAACAAGAAGGATGCGCATCGTCTGCTCGCTTTCATTGCGCAACCGGAGATCAATGGCGAACTCGCGAAGGGCTGGGGCCAGTTGCCGTCGAACAACAAGGCGCCTGAACCGCAGGATCCGATTTCGAAGATCGGCTTCCAGATCCTGTCCAGCACGCCTGGTGGTGTCGCGCAGTTCTACGATCGCGACATGACCAAGGAAATGGCCGACGAGGGCATGAAGGGTATGCAGCAGTTCTACAGCGACCCGAGCCAGATCGACTCAATCCTGAATCGACTCGAACAGTTCCGTAAGCGGATCTACAACAAGTAAGTCGAGGCGCACCCGGATTGCGACGTATGCTAAAGCGCTTCTACGCCGCAATCCGGTAACCTGCATCTGGACGAGGAACCTGAACGTGTCCACGACTATGTCAGACAAAGCCGTACCTGCCACCCGCGCGCGCCGCAAGGCGCCGGCGCCGCTTAGCCGGCGACGCAATCGCACAGCCTTGCTGTTTCTGTTGCCGGGTGGCCTGCTGTTTGCAATCTACGTGATCTACCCGGTGATCAGCAGCATCGTGCTGAGCTTCTATAGCTGGGATGGCATGACCGCGAAAACCTTCGTGGGGCTCGCCAATTACAGTGAACTGATCCATTCCGACACGTTCTACACGGCGCTGAAGAACAACGTCATCTGGCTCGTGCTGTTTCTGCTTGCGCCGCCATGCGGGCTTGCCTTCGCGTTGTATCTGAATCAGAACGTGCGTGGCATCCGGCTGGTCAAATCGCTCTTCTTTGCGCCGTTCGTTCTGCCTGGCGTCGTGGTGGGTCTCGTGTTCGGCTGGTTCTACGACCCCACCTTCGGTTTGCTCAAGCTGATCGTGGGGCACGGCGTGCCGGTGCTAGGCGATCCGCGCTACGTCACCTACGGCATCATCTTTGCCGCGCTATGGCCGCAGATTCCGTTCTGCATGATTCTCTATCTGACCGGACTCACAGGGATCAACACCGAGGTCATCGAGGCGGCGCGCATGGAAGGCGCCAAAGGCTTCACGCTGTTGTGGCACGTGATCCTGCCACAGCTCAGACCGGCCACATTCATGGCGGTGGTGCTGACAGTGATCGGCGCGCTGCGCAGCTTCGACCTGATTTCGGTGATGAGCGGCGGCGGTCCATTCGACAGCTCGACCGTGCTCGCTTATTTCATGTACGACCAGGCCATCAAGTACTACCGCGAAGGCTATTCGGCCGCGATCGCAGTAGTGCTGTTCCTGATCATGCTGATCTTTATCGTTTGGCAATTGCGGCGCCTCGTGCGCAGCGAATCCTGAGGAACCGACATGTATCCAATGCCCGTTTCCCGCTGGCGGCCATGCAGCCGTCTGCTCTACAAAATCTCGCTGCCGTGCGCCTTATTGCTGTGGCTGCTGCCGCTGCTCGCGGTGCTGGTGACGTCGATCCGTTCCAGTGACGAACTTTCGGCAGGCAACTATTGGGGTTGGCCCGAGCACTTCGCGCTGGTGGAGAACTACGGCACGGCGCTCACGCAAACGCCGATGCTGCATTACTTCTGGAACAGCATCCTGATCACGCTGCCCTCGGTGGCTGTGTCGATCTTTCTCGCGTCGATGGCGGGGCACGCACTTGCGAATTACCGCTTTCGCGGCAATCTGCTGTTGCTCGCCATCTTCGTGGCCGGCAACTTCGTGCCGGTGCAAATCCTGATGATTCCGGTTCGGCAGTTGACGCTGGCGCTCGGTCTCTACAACACGGTGTTAGGGCTGGTGCTGTTTCACACCGCATTTCAGACGGGTTTCTGCACGCTGTTTCTGCGTAACTTCATCCGGGCGCTGCCTTATGAGCTGATCGAGGCGGCACGCGTGGAAGGCGCGAGCGAGTGGGCCATCTATGCGCGCATCGTGCTGCCGCTGGTGCGGCCCGCGCTTGCCGCACTCGGCATTCTCGTCTTTACGTTCGTATGGAATGACTACTTCTGGGCACTGTGCCTGACGCAAGGCGATGACGCCGCGCCGATCACGGTAGGCGTGGCCGCCCTCAGAGGGCAGTGGACGACATCGTGGAACCTCGTTTCCGCAGGCTCGGTGCTAGCCGCCCTGCCGTCGGTCGCGATGTTCTTCGCGATGCAGAAACACTTCGTCACCGGGCTGACGTTCGGCGCAACGAAGGGATGACAGTGCGGGCCTCGCCGGCCCGCATTCCTTGAGTTCATGACGATTGACCGGTTTTGGGCAGCCTGCCGCGGGGCAGGTTGGGTCCCCTTGCGAGATCGATTTCAATCGCGGTTTCAATCGCGGTGTCAATCACGCGCGATTAAACGCAATCACTACGGACAGCGAGAGCACCATGCATTTAGGAGTTTGCTATTACCCCGAGCAGTGGCCGCAGCATCAATGGGAAAGCGATGCACGGCGGATGGCGGAACTGGGCATCAGCCGGGTGCGCATCGCCGAGTTCGCGTGGAGCAAGATGGAGCCGGAACCGGGGCGTTACGAGTGGGCGTGGCTGGATACCGCTATCGAAACCCTTGCTAAACACGGCCTGAAAGTCATTCTCGGTACGCCTACAGCGACACCGCCACGCTGGCTCGTTGGCCTGCACCCGGAGATTTTGCCGGTCACCAAAGACGGCGTGACGATGCAGTTTGGTTCGCGCCGTCACTATGACATTTCGAGCGAGGTGTATCGGGAGTATTGCGCGCGTATCGTCAAGCAGATGGTGCAGCGATACGGCAAGCATCCCGCTGTGATCGCGTGGCAGACCGATAACGAACTCGCGTGTCACGACACCTCGCCGACCTATACGGACGCCGCGCGCGAGCGCTTCACCCAATGGCTCGCCGCGCGCTATGGCGAAGTGGCGAAGTTGAATGCGGCATGGGGCAACGTGTTCTGGAGCATGGAGTACAGCAGCTTCGATGAGATCGGGTTGCCCAATCTCACGCCCACCGACGCGAATCCGAGCCACTGGCTGGATTTCCGCCGCTTCATGTCGAGCGAAGTGGCGAGCTTCCATGGTCTGCAGGGCGAACTGATTCGCGAGCACGCACCCGGGCGCGATCTGCTGCACAACTTCATGGGCTTTTTCACGAGCTTCGATCACTACGAGTTCGCGAAAAGCGGTCTCGATGTCGCGGCCTGGGACAGCTATCCGCTGCCGCGTACTGAAGTGCTGTGGTTCGACGACGAGGAAAAGCATCGTTGGGCGAGGAGTGGACATCCGGATATCCCTGCTTTCAATCACGACCTGTACCGCGGCGTCGGCAAGGGACGCATGTGGGTAATGGAGCAGCAGGTCGGGCCGGTCAACTGGGCGCCGTATAACCCGGTTCCGAAGGCTGGCATGGCTCGTCTGTGGACGTGGGAGGCCTTTGCGCACGGTGCGGAACTGGTGTCCTATTTCCGCTGGCGCCAGGCGCCGTTCGCGCAGGAGCAGATGCATTCGGGCATCAATGCACCGGACGACAAACTTACCGCAGGCGGCCACGAAATTGCTCGCGTGGCGCGCGAGATGGCAGCGCTTGGCGCTACGAAATCTGCGGCGGCTACGGGTGCGTCAAAGCAGGCGCCCGTGGCGCTGCTGTTCGACTATCCAGCCGACTGGATCGTGCAGATTCAACGCCATGGCGCCGATTTCGACTATCAGCGCCTCGTGTTCGAGTGGTACTCGTGCCTGCGCCAGATGGGTGTGGACGTGGACATGCTGCCCGCCAGCGCCGATCTGAGCGGTTACAAGCTCGTGGTGGCGCCGTCGCTGCCGGTGGTGCCTGACGCGCTCGTGGCACAGATCCAGTCTGGCGACGCCCAGTGGCTATTCGGCCCGCGCACGGGTTCAAGGACCGCGGACTTCACGATCCCCGCCACGCTCCCGCCTGGCCCGCTGCAGGCCGTTCTGGACGTGCGGGTGGCGCAAAGCGAGTCGCTGCGTCCCTCGTTGCGGCCGGCGGTGTCCTTTGACGGCGTGCAGGGGCAGGGCAGAAGCTGGCGCGACCATGTCGAGCCGGGTCACGGTGTCGACGTGATAGCGTCGTTCGAGGACGGTGTGCCGGCGCTTGTCGGCGCGGGCAGGGTACGCATGGTCAGTGCCTGTTTCGACGAGGCGCTGCATAAAGCGGTGCTCGCGCGCTCCTTGCGCGACGCGGGCATTGAAACGCTAACGCTGCCGGAAGGTGGGCGCCTGCGCCGTCTCGGCAACGTGTGCTTCGCCTTCAACTATGGCGATAACACATGGCACGTGCCGGCGCCGGAAGGTGCCCAATTCGTGCTGGGCAGCCGCGAGGTGGGGCCGGCGGACGTCGCGGCATGGGTGGAGCAGCCGTAACGTCGCGTGCCGACGAGCTAACGCGTTTCAGTAAGCTTTGGCATACTGCCGGTTCAACGGACGTCGCGCCGGTCTCCATTCTGGAGCCCGGCGCGGTCGTTATTGCCGATAGCCAACTGCGTGCGCAGGGCAGCATCCGTGTGCCTGCGTATGCAGCCAGCATTACTTAGCGTCATCGATGAACTACTCCCGGCTCCTCAGCCTCACGCGCATCCCGTCCTTCATGTCGCTGGCAGGCGCGACGCTGATGCTCGGGGTAGCCATGTCGTTCACCGCCCCCTATCTTTCGCTGTTCGGCGTCGAGCGCGCCGGAATGACGCCGCTCAAGCTCGGTCTTTTCATGACGCTGATCGCTGCAAGCGGCGTGGCGGCCAGTGGCTGGGCCGGTAAGTGGTCTGATCGCCACGGGCATCATCGGACCTTGTTGCTGGCGGCACTGGGCGCAGCCGCACTCGGCTTCCTGCTGTTGTGTTTCGTGCGCGACTACCGGGCGCTTCTGATCATTGGCATCGCTTTCCTTGGGGCAGGCGGTTCGGCGTTGTCGCTGGTGTTTTCGTTCGGACGTGCTGCATTGCCCGTGACCAACGAAGCCGAGCGGACCTTTGCTATCGCAACGCTGCGTACCGCGTTGTCAGTCGCGTGGGTGTTTGGGCCGTCGGTGGGGGCGCTCGTGCTTGCCGGCACGGGCTTTTATGGCCTGTTTCTGTTCGCCGCGGCCTGCTTCGCCGCTTGCGGCGCGATTATCTGGAGGATGCACGAGGCGCCAGACGCAGACCCGCACATTCCGCCTGACCACGTCCCAGGCGATCCGGCTTCATCGCTCGAAGTCACCACCGTGGAGCCGGAAACGCCGGTTCAGCCGGATTTCGTTCATCCCGTGGCGCCATCGCGCGTCATCTGGCGCTCCGTGCTCGCACTGACGCTGATCGGACTCGCTGCCAACGCGACCATGATCGTGCTGCCGCTCTACGTCGTGCATGGATTGCACGGCACGCGTATCGATGTGTCCATCATGCTCGGGCTCGGTGCTTTCCTCGAAATCCCGATGATGCTGGCGCTCGGCGCACGTGGCGCGACGCTGAACAAGATGCGCTGGCTGGCCGCTTGCGCCGGCGTGCACATGATGTATTTCATCTGCGTGGCCGCCGTCAATTCCATATCGTTTCTGATTCCGATGCAGGCGCTCAATGCGTTCGTGGTCGCGGTGACGTCGTGCCTGGGCATGACGTATGTGCAGGATCTGATGCCGCGCTCGCCTGGCGCGGCCACGGCGTTGTTCTTCAACTCGGCGCGGGTAGGCTCGATTCTCTCGGGTGTGCTGTCCGGCCTGCTGGTTGCGGGCGTGGGCTACAAGGGGACGTTCCTCTTCTGCGGTTGCCTCGCGCTGGGAGCGCTGATCCTGTTTGCGGATCCGCCGTGGCGGCAAATGGCGCGCTACGTTCAGGAGCGCTGGCCAGGCCGCGAGAGATGAGGGGGCGTTGTTCACATCATGACTGCACACAACTGGGTCGATTTACGTCAGCACGAACACGCTGGAATAGAAACGCTGCGTGCGCATTTTGAAGGACATGCGTACGACCCGCATTGGCACGACGCCTATCTGCTCGGCTTTACTGAGCAGGGCGTGCAACAGTTCGAGTGCCGCCGGGCGCGTCAGCACAGCACTCCGGGCAACGTGTTCATGCTCGAGCCCGGTGACATCCATGATGGCCATGCGCCCTCCGATCGCGGCTTTACCTACTCGATGCTTTACCTCAAGCCGGACTGGCTCGCGCTTGAATTGCGCGCATGGTCCGATGAGGTCCCTGCCACGGGCGAGCCGCATTTCCCCACTACCCTGACCGAAGACAACGGGCTCGCCACGGCCATTGCACGAGTCGTTCACGCCTTGCGTGACGAAGAACCACGCGTAGTGCGACAGGGAGCAATCGACGGTCTGCTCGAGCACGTGAGCGGTCATCTAAGCTGGCGCTTGCGGCTTGCGTACGATCCGCGGATACCGTCGGTTGCCCATCGGGCGCGCGACTACCTGCACGCACATCTGTACGACGACATCGGACTCGATGAGCTTGCAACCATTTGCGGGGTCGATCGTTTTCGCTTGTCGCGGGTGTTCAAGGCCAGTTTCGGACTCGCCCCACATGCCTATCTGATCCAGTTGCGGCTGACGCGAGCGCGTCAATGGCTCGCGCAAGGAACTCCGCCCGCCGAGGTCGCGCATAAGCTGGGCTTTGCTGACCAGAGTCATCTTGGCCGCTGGTTCCGCCGCGCCTATGGCCTCACACCTGCCCACTACGGCAAACGCTGCACAAACGTTCCAGACTTCGCGTCGAACAACCTCTAGTCTTGCCGGCAAGGGCCGTCTACGGTGCTGCGTGGGGTGTCCGCGCAGCACGCAGGTCGCGTGCCCGGAAACCTGGGATATCCGGGGCCGGAAGCGCCTCGGCACTCAGTCAACCTGAGACGGTAAAGGATAGAGCGTGATGGAGTTCGATACGAAAGTGGCGATCGTGGTGCTCGAGGATCTGGCGATTTGGCAAAAGCTCAACGTAACGGCATTTCTTGCCACCGGGATAGCGGCGGCCGCGCCAGAAGCGATGGGCAAGCCATACGAGGACAGTAATGGCCGGCAGTACGCAGCCTTGCTCGTACAACCCATGATGGTGCACAGCGGCGATACGGCAGGGTTGTTGCGTGCGTTTCAGCAAGGTCATGACAGGAAACTGACCATGGCGGTCTACGTGAAGGCCATGTTCTCGACGGGCAATGACGACGACAACCGCGCGGCGTTTTTGTCCGAGCCGGCGGCCCAGCCTGATCTGGTGGGCATTGCCCTGCGCGGGCCGAAAAAAATGGTGGATAAGGCGGTGAAGGGACTGGCGCTGCATCCGTGACGGGATTCGGCGGCAAATATTGGTTTGGCAATCGTTCACACGAGGGTGTACACTGAATTATAGACTGAACGGTTCCATACTAGATATGCCTTCATTCGACACACAAGCTGCACCGGGCCGTCCTCGCGAGTTTGAGCTCGACGAGGCCGCCGACGCTGCCATGCAGGTGTTCTGGTCGCAGGGTTACAACGGCACGTCGCTTCCTGATCTCATTGACGGAACAGGGCTGTCGCGCGGCAGTTTGTACAAGGCCTTCGGAGACAAGAAAGGGCTGTTTCTGGCAGCGCTGGATCTATATATCGCACGCGCTCGCGAACGCGTGTCGTCGACGCTGCAGACGCCAGGACCGGCTAAAGCGGCCATTCATCAAGCCCTGCTGCGCTATGCGCAGATTGCGAGCGCGTCGGCCGGGCAGCGCGGCTGCCTGCTGGTCGCCACGGCCACCGAGATGGTGCCGCATGACGCGGAGATCGCCGAACGGGTTCGCGCGATGTTTGCGTGGCTGCAAGCTGCATTTGCGGGCGCGATTGAGCGTGCCCAGGCGCAAGGCGAAATAGCGCCGAGCCAGGACAGTCAGACGCTGGCTCGACTTCTGCTGTGTCTCACTCAAGGCATGCGTGCTGTCGGCAAGACCGGAGCGGCGAAAAAAGACATGATTGCGGTGATCGACGCCGCGATGCGCATCCTGGAGTAAATTTTTTTTGCTTATTTTGGAACCAATCAGTTCCTATAGGAGAGGCTCATGAATCCTGTGACCACGGTGAACCATCCCGCCGCTATGAGCCATGATCCGCGTCGCTGGGCGGCATTTGCCGTGTTGCTGGTGGGCGCGTTTCTCCCGCCGCTCGATTTCTTCATTGTCAACGTCGCGCTGCCTTCGATTCGTCAAGGGTTGGGCGCGACGCCGGCCGAGGTTCAACTGGTAATCTCGGGCTATGCGGGCGCTTACGCTGTGTTTCTGATTACAGGCGGGCGGCTGGGCGACCTGTTTGGCCGGCGCCGGGTGTTTCTGGCAGGACTGACGGGGTTTGGCCTGTCGTCGGTGCTGTGCGGACTCTCGGTCTCCCCGATGATGCTGATCGTCGGGCGTATCCTTCAAGGTTTGAGTGCGGCCGTGATGGCGCCGCAAGGTCTCGCATCCATTCATGCGTTATTTCCTGACCATGAGAAATCGCGCGCGTTGGGTTTTTATGGCGCTGCGATTGGTCTTGCCGCCGTGATCGCTCAGGCATTAGGCGGGCTGCTAATATCCGCGAATCTGTTTCACCTGCATTGGCGCGTCATTTTCCTGATCAACCTGCCTATCGTCGCGGCCGTGTTCGTTGGCGGTTTGCCGCTGCTGCCCGATACGCGCAGCGATCATCCGGCCAAACTGGACCGGATGGGTGTTCTGCTCTCTGCGCTGGGGCTGGGTTTGCTGATCACGCCGCTGGTTGAGGGCCGCGAAGCCGGCTGGCCGTGGTGGTCGTGGCTGATGCTAGCTGCTTCGCCTTTGGCCGGCATGCTCTTCTGGCGCCATGAGGCGGCGCTCGCGCGTCGCGGCGGGACACCGCTGATCAGCCCCGACCTGGTGAGGGCGCCGGGGTTAGCGGTGGGCTTGATGGGCGTGCTGCTTTTCTATGTGCTGTCGGCGTTTTTCCTGACGTTCTCGGTTTACCTGCAGGGCGCGCTTGGCGCCAGCGCATTGTCGGCGGGCCTCGTGTTCGTGCCGTGCGGCGTGGGCTTTTTCATTGGCCCGCTTACGACACCACTCGCCATCCGCGTCTTCGGACGCTTCGTCCCTGCCATTGGTATGTTGTGCGAAGTGCTCGGATGCGTGCTGCTGGGTCTGATCGTTGCGGCGGCGCCAGCGGCACATTATCCGGCCCGCTTGCCAATGGACGCCGCGCTATGGTTGATCGGATTCGGGCAGGGGTGGGCGCTCCCTACGCTGGTGCGCAGTGTGATTGACCGGGGGCCGTTGGGTGGTTCCGGCATGATTTCGGGCGTGGTGAACTCAGCCCTGCAGATCAGCGCAGCGCTTGGCGTGGCCGTTATCGGTGGCGTCTTCTATGCCGTAGCAGGTGTGCGTTCATCGCCGGCCTCGATGGCGCACGCGTTGATCGTTGCGATGCTGAGTATTGCCGGGTGTCTTGTCGTGTCGGCGGCGTTGTCTGTGCGAGCTTCTAAACGACCGAGGGCGAGCGTCGTATAGCTGCGGCCAACTGCATAGTCGATGCGCGCGAATGAGAAGCTCGACAGGCTCGCCGGAAGAGGCGAGCGCGGCACGGTTCAACGCATTAACACGCGCGGTGCGCAGGAAGCGCACGTCGAGTGTTGTTACGAGACGCGCTCACTGACGAACGCCGGATCCTTGGGCAAGATCAGATGTGCGGGAATGTGGCTCACAGTGCGGCGTGCCGCGAAGAAATACAGCGCAGCAGGCACAATTAACCCGATGATCCACGAGATATCGGCGCCATCTAGCGAATCGACGAGCGGGCCCGTATAGAACCCGCTTGAAATGAACGGCAGTTGAACCAGTACGCCAATCGCATAGACAGCGATGCCCGTGGCATTCCAACGCCCGTAGCGGCCGTTCGGATCATAAAGCGCCGGGACGTCATAGCGGTCGCGCGTGATGAAGTAATAGTCGACGAGGTTGATCGCGCTCCAGGGCGTAAAGAAGGCAAGCAGGAACAGGATGAACGACGAGAATTCTTTCAGGAACGCGTGACGGCCGGCGAGTGCGAGCCACATCGCCACACTGACCATCACGAGGATGTAGGCGAGACGGCTGCGAGCGGACAACCGGTTGTCGCCGCGAAAGCCGCTGACGACGGTCGTGATCGACATCACGCTGCCGTATGCATTGAGCGTGGTGATCGTGATCTTGCCAAAGGCAATGGCGAAGAACAGGAGCGCGGCGATCTTGCCGGTTGCCCCCAGGCCGACCACGAACGACACTTCGTGCCCCGAAAACTGCTTGCCGGCGAGCGCGGCAGCGAACACGCCGAACACCATCGAGGTTTGCGCGCCAATTCCCGAGCCTAGGCCAATGGCCCAGAACGTTTTACGCGCTGAGGTCGAACGAGGCAGATAGCGCGAATAGTCGGCCACATACGGACCGAATGCAATTTGCCACGACGCCGACAACGACATCGCCAGCAGGAAGTTGGCAAGCGTGAAATGACGGTTAGCCAGCAACGCGGAGACGTCATGGCCAATCAGAAGTTGCGCGAACATGTAGACGAAGGCAATCACGCCGATCACGCTGGCGATGCGCCCAATGCCATGAATCACGCGATAACCCAGCACCGTGAACACAACAATCACAGCGGTAAAGGCGACGATTCCTGTCGCGTCGTTCACGTGCAGCAGTTGCGCGACCGCTTGACCTGCGAGCACCGAACCGCTGGCAGAAAAGCCAACGTACATCAGACACACGAGCACGATGGGAATCACTGCACCGTACACGCCGAACTGCACGCGACTCGAGATCATTTGCGGCAGACCGAGTTGTGGACCCTGCGCGCCGTGCAGTGCCATCACGCCGGCGCCGACAAGCTGTCCGATCAACAGGCCGACTAGCGACCAGAACACATCGCCGCCGAGGACCACCGCTAGCGCACCTGTCACGATGGCCGTGATTTGCAGATTGGCGGCGAGCCATAGCGTGAACTGGCTAAACAGACCGCCGTGGCGCTCGGAGTCGGGAATGTAATCGATGGTGCGGCGTTCGGCGATGGCGCGAGTCCGTGCGCCGCCAGTGGATGCAGACATGAAAATCCTCGTGCCGTGGCGCCGCCAGCTTAGCGTGTCGCCTATGTGAACAATCGACCCGGCGTGGTTTTGCGGGTCTCCTCGATCGGATACGGCTCGCAGACGTCCGCCGATTTCCAGTAGACTTTATGTGAATAAAAATGTCTAGACAAGTTGGGATGATTTATCGTTAACCCGAGTCGCGACTCTCTTTGAGTCTGAGAGATAGGTAAGAAAACAGGTGCTTTTCGACGATTTTCGAGTTTGATTGACCTGTGTGACTACCATCGCTGTTCATAGACATGTTCCGGATATGTCTAGACAACGATGCGTTTCCTGGCAGAGCAGGACGTGAAAAACCTGCTGCATTGGCTTGCTGGCGCCAACGTCTGCTGTTGCCCAAAGCTGCCGACACGGCGCCAGGTTTTCGGGCATCCTGTCAAAACGAACACGCAATAGCGCCATGACTTAAGGAGCCCCCCGCATGACCGACCACCCGATCGACAATCCATTTCTCGAATCGCTCGGCGTGCGTTTGACGCAGTGGCGCGAAGGCTATGCGGAACTCAGTATGTTGATCGACGGGAGCAAGCTGAACCGGCAGGGCGTGTTACAGGGTGGGGCGATCGCGACACTGCTCGATGCCGCAGCCGGATACGCTGGCTTATACACGCCGCCTGGGCAGGCGGCGTTGCACGCCTTCACGTTGTCGTTGACGACAAACTACCTCGATAAAGGCCTCGGTGAACGCGTTACTGCAAAGGGATTCCTGGAGCGCCAAGGGCGCTCCATTTTCTTTTCGCGCGGCGAGGCCTGGGTAGACGATCGCATCCTGATAGCGAGTGCTCAAGGGACGTTCAAGTATTCGAAGACTGCGGCTTAACATCCGCAATGATGGCGTGGAATCGATGCTGCATGCCCAGAGCGGCTATCTTTTACGTTCAGCCGTTTTGCCGGCGACTCGCAAGCCAGGCCGCGGTACGCGATGCAATGTATTCAGCGTATTCGGCATTGGTCTGCAAGGCGGGCATCTGATGATACGTGCCGCCTTGCGCGTCGGGCACGGGCAAATGCGACACCAGTTCCGCATGGACCTGCTGAAGATGGGATGGAGCCGTGGCCACGAGATTGGCGTCGCTGGATTGCGGCACATTCACGCCTGCAAGGGGATCGTCGGTACGAGGCTTGGTGAGTGTCAAGACATCGCCAAACTCGGGCGCAGCCGCATCGCGAGCGGTCAGCGCGGGCAAGCCCCAGCGCGTCTCAACCGTTTTCAGAATCGACGTGTGATCGAGCGGCATCGTGCCTGCCGGAACGCGAAACACGGTGCCGGGAGCGATCAGTGGTGAAACCAGCACAGTCGGCACCCGCAACCCAAAGCGCTTGAAGTCGAAGCCGTATTCGCCCACCGAATTGTCCGGCGGCACTGCGCCCAGCGGCGGGGCCACATGGTCATAGCAGCCGCCATGCTCGTCATAGGTGATGATCAGGAGGGTCTGTTGCCACTGCGCTTCATTGCTGCGCAAAGCGTAATACACGTCGTGAATCAGTTGTTCGCCCAATGCCACATCGTAGTTGGGATGCTGGCTGTTGCCCGCAGAGTCCCAGCTAGGTTCCAGAAACGTGTAGGCCGGCAGCGTGCCGTTTGTGGCGGCCGTCTGAAAGTCCGTAAAGAGACCGAAGTGATCGTCGGAGGCCTGAGTGGTATCCGGGAAATTGAGGCGCGTGAGAGGCTGCTGGTCGTAACCGTAGATCATCCAGCTTTGATTGTGTTGCGACAGCAAGCCAAAAATACTCGGACACGTATATGACTTGGTGTTGTCATCCATATGCCCCTGACTCGTTGCTGCACAAACGAACGCGCGATTCGGCAGCGTTTCGGTGGGCGCTGAACTGAACCACTGATCACACACGGCATAGCCGCGCGCGAGCCCCGAGAGCACAGGCAATAGCGCCGGCGTATACATTCCCATGATGTCCGTGGCGACGGTGCCAGGAAGCACCGACCAACTCGGCTTCTTCGATTCCCAGCCTAGCGTGTATGCGTAATCGGTGACGAAGCCCTGGTTGGTCGCCGTGGGCGGTGTGGGCGCGGTGATCGTGCCGAACAACTGGGAGTTCGTCGCGCTATAGCCCTCGCCGGGATCGGCGCCGGGCTGAAAATAAAGGTTGCTGGCGGTTGAGGGGATCGCGTAAACATTAACGGCTTCGCCGTTGGAGTCGGGGTTGGACTCGTCACCGGTCAGACCGTCAAAGGTCTGACCGGACGGCGGTTGATTTTGCTGGCCCGCGTACAGAAAGCCGAGCATGTGGTCGAAGGAGCGGTTCTCAAGCATCAGCACGACGATGTGCTGAATCGAAGCAAGCCGGTTAGGCATAGACGTACCTCGTAGATCTGGTTCCAGTTGCTGATAGAAGTCGGGGGCGATGCGCCGCGCAAACCACTCATGGATCCGCGTGGCTGTGGCATGCGACGAAGGCGCAAGCCCAACACGGCCCCACAGCGGCGATTTGTACGCGCGTTTGAGGGCGGCTTAATGACGGGTCAGACGGAGTTGGGAACTGAAAGTGCCTGGCGCATTGCAACGGCCTTGAAACGGCCTTGCAACACGTATAAGTGTGAAGGCGTGCAGACGCCGTCAGGCGAGGGCGGCCTGACGCAGGTTGTCGTCATGTTCAAACGCATAGGCGGTACGCTGCCCATCGGCTCGGGCTTGCGTTTCCGAACTGAACGTCTCTTTGCTATACGCGACTACTTTTTTACCGGTGCCATGCGGTCGTGCGATTGTGAGTCCCCAGTGCCAGCCACCGTCTTGCTCGAACACATGAAGCGTCAAATCAGGCAAACCGCGCGGATTCGTCATAGGTGCCTCCGCAGGTTGAGAGCTAGAGTGGCACAAAGTCCACGGCTCTGCAGAATACCAGCATAGGGCAATCAATGCTGCATCGCAACATCCTATTTTAGCAGCAGGGTTTTTGTTAGGACAAAGGCCTACAAGATTGAAAGCCTGGCCGCTTACAGAAGCCATAAAATTTAAAAAACGCGCCGAACAATCACGCGAGCGCTGGCAAAACTGTCATAAAAGCGCCTATGATGAAATGGCGCAGTGCATCACCAGGGCGCGCGGGCCATTACCCGCTGGCGGTATGTTCAACGACGAACACAAACCTGGAGGAGTTCCTATGCCACCGTGCGAATCATGCCTGGACCTGCATGGGCTTCCTTCCTATGCTGGATTGCGCCAGGGGCTGGCGCTGTTGGGCATCGGCGAGCTCAGCGGGGTACCGGCCGTCGAGCACTACCGGTGCGTCGCCTGCGGGACCTCGTTCTCCCGTGTACTGCTTGGAGAGGGCTGCGATTGCGTCTGGCGCTGCCTTGGCTGCCCTCCGGTCACAAGTTAGTGATGTCCACTTCCGTGACGGCTTCCTGAACGTCATCCGGGACCAGAGCCTCTATATGCTTGAAGAAGAGCGCCACGATCCCACGCGTGGGCACGCTCGCTGAAAGCGTCGCTATCTTGACCGGAGCGAACCATCTGCACTTGGCGATTTCATTGCTGGGCAGCGCAACGGCGTGCTCCTCGGTGTCCGCAAAGAACACATGGTGCTGCGTATCGAAGCCGTTGAACTGGAAGAGGTACATGAGGTTATCGGCGACAAGTGTCGTTTCTTCTTCCAGTTCGCGACGCGCGGCTTCATGAGGCGCTTCACCACGAGCAATCCTTCCGCCGGGAAGCGACCATCGGGATCGTTCTCTTGCGACAAGCAGAATGCGGTTGTCGCGCACGCATAGCACGGTTGCTCGGTCTTTCATCCTCTGCCTGCCTGATCTCATAAGCGTGATGCAGCCCGGTGCCGATAGGACGCCGGATAGCGAATATCGGCGTAGTGTAAGGTGGCCGAAAATACTGCGGGTGATCGCATCGCATCGCGACGGATCTGCTTGGAGGGCGTTTTTACCGGCCGCTGCGAGATGCTTCTCTTCGCCTCTTATGCAGCCTATTGCGCCGATGTGACAGAAACCTACGTCCGCTGAGATAGACCGCGTATCACCAGTTCCTGAAATCCCGTCCCCGAATCGAACTCGCGAGCGAAGCGATGCTCGGGAAGCAACGCGAGCAGCAACTCCGCTGTCGTGCGCACGATGCAGCCGGCCGCCACATGTCCACCGAAGACGTGGCCGCGCGAATCCGCAACGGACATATGCAAATGCGCACCATCGGGAGATATCGAGCCCGCGAGCGTCAGTATCTCCAGATCGTCCCGCAACTCGGTCGCATCGTCCGCTCCGGCGAAGCGCAACTGCGCGACGCTCAGGCTGCCAATGCCTTGCAGCACGAACGCAGCCTGTAACCCGAGCTGACGCAATGTGTCCTGAAGGGTGATGCGCAGATCGTCCCCAGGGGACAGGCGCAGAGGATGGGCTTGCATCGCAGGATTCCGGATGGAGTGGTGCGGATAGACTAGGACGGATCGACGATGGCCGCAATCGCATCGATATTCACCCAGGCACGCCAACACATGGCGTGGCGTTTAATGGCCCGGCTCGACGCGCCGGATGGGGAAAACGAACATGGCCGTCAGCAGGCCGAGCGCACCACCAAGCAGGGTTTCCCATGCGCGTGCGGTGAGCAGCGGAATCGAATGCACACCGCTAACTGCCAGCGTGATGATCAACGTGAAGGCAAAGGCTCCGCAGGCGATGTCATAGCGCTCTGGCAACGCCATCGCATAGACGATCATCGCGAGGGCGGCGGCGGCCCAGATCAGCAGAGGCATATGCGCGGCGAGCGGCAGACAGGCCAGGCCAAGCGGAACGCCGACCAGGGTGCCGAAAATCCGCCGACGCACTCGCTGTATCGTTCCGCTCGCCGAGCCTGCGACGACATACGTGCAAGCGGTGATCGCCCAGGCTGATTCCAGCAGGCCAACCCGATTGTTCAATACAACGATGATTAGCGCTCCCGTCGCGGCCTGTAGCCCCATGCAAAATTCCGGGGACCATCGCTGGTGCCCAGGGGCGGGACCGGCAGAGAGCGCGGCGAGCGATACCGGGCGTTCAGCGGGTCCGCTCAGCACGCGCGGCACGATTGAAGACAACGCAGCGATGGCCGCGGCAATTGCAATGGCCCGCAAATCGGAAAGCCCGAGATGGGCTCCATAAGCGAGCAGCTCGCCGATATAGATTTGCGAGCCAATGCCGGCGCCCAGCACGCCGAAGCGCTTCAGATACCCGACCAGAAACGCGCCGCTTACCAGCGTCAGTTCCGGCCCCGCGTGGCCGGCAATCTGCAATGGACCGGAAACCACGACAAAGAAAGCTGCGCCTAGCGCGGCGGCAATACACAGAAGCAGGAGGTCACGGCTCGACTCGGCACGCGTGGTGTTGGCCTCGGAGACGCTGGCCCAAAGTGCGAAGCTCGCGGCAAGTGTGCCGAGCGAGACGCTGCTCGGCACACTGTGCGCGATATCTTGCAGCGTCCCGAGCGCAGCGGCGATGCCGTACGCAGTGACGAGCCGCAAGCCCTTGACCCGGCGATGGGTACCGGGGTCGACCCGCTCCAGCCACTCGAACGTTGCCCTGACAGGTCGCTCAAGACAACGGCGAATCGAGCCGGCGTAAACCGATGAGGCTTGTCTGCGCGCACCGGCTTGCGGGTCGTCGTTCATGGTTGGCACTGTTTGCTGGACGGGAAGCCGGTGCAGGTAGTGACCGGCATGACAGGTCTATTCTAGGTGATTCTCGTGCAGTCCTGATCAATGGGCGTGATGCAATGGGATGGGCGGTGCGGCATGTGCCCGGTTCAGCCGATACCCGGCGATCAGACCGATGTCATAGGCACTTTCCAAAGCGCGGACAATACTTTCCGCGCAAACGACAACCGGTGCATCTGGTGCCTGGCCCGAGAGGGAAAACGTCTCGACGCCGAAACATTCGCGCGCGATCTCCCTTAACGTAACCAAACGTTCATCACGTGACATCTTCGTATTCATGGTTGTCTCCAAAGAGTTGATCGCACCCATTCATCAGGGAGCCGGGTTCAGTTTCAGGATCACGCTGTCGTCCATATCCGACGGGTAAAGCGACCGGCCGTACCAGGCAAGCTGGTTCATATCGCTAGCCAATCAATCTTTCCAGCGGTAAGATTCTGATTCGTCGCGGCGCGCGGGTCAATATATCTTTCCATTGTAAAAATTAATGAGATATCCGTTCCCATTGGCCGAGGCGCTCAGGTGCGGCGAGTGGATACGTTGGTGAGGGTGCGTTGCTTAGGCGCGCCAATCATGCGGGGCGCCAGCGGAATATAAGGTGAACGGGTGATGGTCCGTTTCGAGGATGCTCATGCGGCGCTCAAGATCGGCGAAATCGATCGACGAGGCCAGATAGGCTTCACGTTCCTGTTCTTCGGTGACGACGAACAGCGCACTAAATTTCTTCGCAAGGTTGGCAAACATGATGGACTCCAGTCGTTGTGGCGGCGCTTGACGGAGTAAGGCTCCGACTCTCGTCGCGATGGTTGCGGCGTGCGGTTTAGCCAGTCTTTACATCACGGTGCCGCTCGTCGATGGAGCGAATAGTAGGCAGGAAGAATGAGGCGAAAATTAGGCGGTAGGCAGGGTAGAAAAAGGTCCGTCAGTAGGTCCTGATACCTGGAACGGGCTCCTAATTCTTCGCTCACTTTGTCGCGCCATCATGCAGTCATGCGACGACATCAACCGACGGGCGTCGAACGATCAGGAGAGCAGGACATGAAAGTTATTCGCCAACTTGTGGTGGCTGCGGCGCTCGGCGTTGGACTGGTGAGTTGTGCCGAGGCACATGTTTCTTTCGGCGTGAGCGTGGGAATCGCGCCGGTGTTTCCGGTTGTGCAGGCGGTGCCGGTCTACGCACCACCGCCTGTCTACTACGCACCGCCGCCAGCACCCGTATATCCCCCGCCTGTCGCGGTGGGTTACTACGCGCCACCGCCGGCGTATCCGCCCTATTACGGTGGCTGGAACTACGGATATGGCTACTGGCGTCGTTGATGCGCCGCACAGAATCGACATCGAACGTAGCGGGCAGGCGGACTGCCCAAAACAGAACATCACAGTCGCCGCTGCGCCATGCAGCGGCGACTTTTTTCGGATCAGATCATCATGAATGCCCCGCATATCCAGTCGAGTACACCTTCTCAACTGACGTCGAGCCAGACCTCAAGCCACGCGTCCTCGTCCAGCAAAGAAAGCTGGCAGGCCACGTGGCTGCGTCGCGCAATTCCGTTGATCATGGCGTTCCACTTTGGATCGAGCCGCCGCGCGGCGCCTGATGTGCATACCCTGCGCGTGCGCGCGCATCGATACACGTGGCCTGGCCGGTTCGCCGCACGGCTGCGTTATCCGCGACTGCGCCGGCACGCAGACTGCGAACTCAAGGGCGAGTGGATTCGTCCTGAGGAAGCAGCGGCCGCGCATACCGAGACGGTAGTGCTGTATCTGCATGGCGGCGCGTACTACTTCGGCTCGCCTGCGACGCATCGCGCGGTGACATGCGAACTGGCGCGCGCGTCGGGGTCTGCCGTATTTGCACTGGACTACAGCCTCGCACCCGAGCACCCGTTTCCGACGGCGCTGCAGGAGACCCTGCATGCGTATCGGACGTTGCGCGCTCGGCGTATCGCGCCCGGCTCGATTGTATTGGCAGGCGATTCTGCCGGAGCGGGTCTTGCGCTGGCGGCGCTGGTCGCGCTGCGCGATGCGGGCGAAGCGCTGCCTGCCGGCGCGGTATTGCTGTCGCCGTGGGCGGATCTGACGACGATCTGGCGTGCGAAGCATAACGTCGTGTCGATGAATCGCACGGCTATGGAAGTGGCCGCGAACATGTATCTGCGCAATGTGCGGCCGTTCGAAACGCTGGCTTCTCCTGCGCGTGCGAGGTTGCATGGACTGCCGCCCATTCATATCCAGACCAGCAGTACGGAAGGATTGTGTGTCGATGCGCGCGAACTTGCCGCTAAACTGCAGCGTGCAGGCAATGCCGTGGAATACGCCGAATGGAATGCCATGCCGCATGCCTGGCATTGCTTCACACCCTTCATCCCGGAGGCGCGCGAGGCTTTGCGGCAGGCTTCGGCGTTTATCCGGGGTTGTTGGTTAACCCTTGGCCGGTCTGATCGGCCCGATCACAAAACCAATATTTGACATGCCTACGGGATGCCATTCATGCTTCACGAATTGACCAAAACGGTCTTGCTGATCGTTGCTTCGCTCTTTCCGATCATCAATCCACCGGCGACGGCTTTTATCATTCTGAGTCTCGTGCCGCATGCCACGCCCGCCGAGCGCGCGGAAATGGCGCGTCGCATAGCGATCAACAGCCTGGTGATTTTGCTGGCGTCGCTTTCCGTGGGCGCGTATTTGCTGTCGTTTCTCGGGATTTCGATTCCCGTGCTGCGGGTGGCAGGCGGAATCGTGATTGCCGTTGCTGGCTGGAATCTGCTGCAGTCGTCGGCGGACGACAGTGCCGAGGCAGGCCCGGACGCGATCGCCAATCGCAATGATTCGTGGCGCACCAAGATCTTTTATCCGTTGACCTTACCCGTGACGGTTGGGCCGGGTGCGATCTCGGTTGCCATTGCACTCGGCACAGGTTCTCCGCGTGAGGGCTTGCAGCCGGTTCATTTCATCGGGGTGGGCGTGGCGTTGGCGGTGTTGTGCGTCAGCATCTATGTTTGCGTACGTTTTGCCGGACACGTCGCGAGGTTGCTGGGTGCGTCGGGCACGCAGGTCGCGATGCGGCTGTTCGCCTTCGCGATCTTTTGCATCGGCGTACAGATTTTGTGGCTGGGGCTGTCGGAACTGCTCAACTCGTTGCATCCGCATTGATTGGAAGCGCGGCACCGGTTGCGCCGCTTTTTATGCTCGACTCGTTGCTCTGTGATTGCTCCGCGTTTGCTCATGCTGCGGCGAACGCTGCGGGCTTTGTCGGCATGGTGCATGAAGGTGTCATTACGAGCACGGGAACCGCGCTGTAGCGCGTGACGTCTTTTTGCACGTTTGGAGCGTAAAAGCGCAACCAGCTGGGGCTGCTGCTGCCGAGCATGATGAGATCGGCGCCAAGCTCACTTGCAGCGTTGGCGATGACGCGCCCAATCGTGGCGCTGCAAAGCGGTGCGGTCCACATTTGCGCCTCGCCGTCGCAAGCCGCTTCTTCGAAGGCACGGTTGCACTGTTCGATCATCGAACGGCCGTGTGTTTCGAAAGCGCTGAGGGCCGCGCTGATGTCCAGATCGGCCATCAACGTCAGATGCGGCACCGTGTCGACCACGTGCAGAGCGGTAAGCCGCGCGCCGCAGTCACGGGACAGGTTGATCGCGGATTTCAAAGTGTTGAAGTCCGAGTCGCTGCCGACAGCGACGAGAATATGCTTGTACATGATATAGCTCCATTAGTCTGCTGTTGAGCGCCCGTTGCGGTGAACGCGCGCTCAAGGAATGTGTTGCGTGTGAATCTGACGATCGCGGCGGCGGCTGCTTCAGACGCCGGCAACCATCGCGAGCATCAGATAGGGCATGAGTTCTTCATAGGTCGCAGGCCGCTCGTCACCCGATGCGTCGTTTTCCTGCGTCGTGTCTGCGGAAAAGGACTGAATAGCGATCTGGTTCACTGCAGGCTGCGCCGAGGTGGCATTCGAGAGAGCGTGACGGTTGAAAAAGGGGAACATAATTGGGCATCCTTTTCGATCGGTTTGGGCGAGTTGCTAAATCGCATGACCTATATTCGCCGATGAAAATGAGCTAAAAATGAGCGTGAAGCCGTACCGGATGCTTGAGCGCGTCGGACGTTTCCGGTGGACGTAAAGCCTTCTCCTCCCTCGGCCGTTGAATGCCAGGTATGTCTTTTTGCGAAGTCACATGAAACATTCACTGAGAAACAACCTCGTTATTGCATTGAGCATCCTGGTCATCGCCGCCGCGATCGCGCAAGGCATCAGTTCGTACCAGTTGTGCCGCGCGGGGATGAGCGCGCTGCTCGATCTGCGGCTCGAACAGGTTGCCGTGCGCATGCACAACGGCTTCGCGGATTCCATTCCGGCGACTCCCGAACGGGGCTCGCAGCCCTCGCGCGATATCGTGATCACGATCCACAGGCCCGGATCCGAGGTGCCGTTGCGTTCCACGGACCCGTCGCTGCGATTGCCTGAGGACGCGGATGCGGGTTTGAGTTCGGAACAGGTGAACGGTGAGAGATGGCGCATCTATACGCTGCGTGATCCAGGCACCCTGATCCAGGTGGCCCAACGTTCCTCGGTGCGCGACCAGCTGGAGCGGGAAACGGCGTTGAGCACCTTGTGGCCGATGCTAGTTTTGCTGCCGCTGGTGCTGGGTGCGGTGCTATTGATCGTGTATAGGTCTCTGCGCAAGATGAACCAGCTCGGCATGGAGGCGCAGGGGGTCGATGCGTCGCACCTCAAGCCTTTGCCGGTGGCGGGTGTGCCGACCGAGTTGTTGCCGTTCGTCGGTTCGATCAACCGGATGATTGAGCGTCTCGCGCAATCCATTGAAGCGGAACGCAAGTTCATTGCCGACGCCGCGCATGAACTGCGCACGCCGCTCACCGCGTTGCAATTGCAGGCGGACAACCTCCAACCGCATATCGTGGCAGGCAACCAGGAGCGCTTTAAGGAGTTGCGCAGCGGTATCGCAAGAAGTGGCGCATTGATTACTCAATTGCTGCGGCTCGCGCGTGCCGATGCGCCTTTGGTGAGCGATACGGTCGAAGCGACGGATGTATCGAAGATCGTCGTTGATGCGGTCTCCGATGTATTACCGATTGCCGCGGCTCGTGGAATTGATATTGGCGCCGAAGAGATGTCCACGGACAAGGTTGCCGCGCCGGCTGCCGATGTCGCCGTCGCGGTGAAAAATCTCGTCAGCAACGCTGTGCGCTATACGCCAGATGGTGGCACGATCGATCTTTGCGCGCGCACGCAAGGCAATATGCTATGGGTTGAAGTGAGGGACACCGGACCCGGCATTGCGCCAGAACTGTTGCCGCGCGTATTCGACCGCTTTTTCCGGGCCAATCTCGATGTGGAGGGCACCGGCCTTGGCCTGTCTATTGTTAAGGCCATCACCGGGAAATACGGCGGTGAAGCGGTGATTCGCAATCGCAGCGATGGCCGCTCGGGGATCGTGGCGGCGGTGAGTTTTCCACTGGCTGAAGCGCCGGCCGCGAAATCGCCTCGGGTTGCGCAGAAGCAGAACGGCGGTGTCGCGGAAGCGGAACGGGCGGTGGCGCCCCACCACTTGCATGGGAGAGATGCATGAGAGTCCTATTGGTCGAAGACGATCTTCAGATCGGTCAAAGTCTGATGCGCGCGCTCAAAGATGCGAGCTATAGCGTGGACTGGGTACGCGACGGCGTCGCCGGCCGTGAAGCGATGGACGCGGTGGACTATACGGTCGTGCTGCTCGATATTGGCTTACCGGGCATGTCGGGAATCGACTTGCTGCGCTCGGCGCGAGCTAGTGGGAATGTCGCGCCGGTGCTGATCCTCACTGCGCGCGACGATCTCGATTCGCGCATCGAGGGCCTCGACATTGGCGCGGACGACTATCTGCTCAAACCGTTCGAAGTGGGCGAACTGCTGGCCCGGATCCGCGCGGTGCTGCGGCGCAAGGCGGGGTACGCGGTGTCGCGGCTCGGCGACGACACCATCTGTCTCGACCTCGACCAGCGCACACTCAAGTTCGGCGACAAGGTTGGCGTGCTCTCCGCCCGTGAATTTGCACTGATGCATGCGCTGCTGGAGCATCCCGGGACGATCTTTTCGCGTGCCCAGATCGAGGACAAGCTATACGGCTGGGGCAAGGAAGTGGAAAGCAACGCGGTGGACGTGATGATCCACTCCGTGCGCAAGAAATTCGGCCAGGGCGTGATCCGCAACGTGCGGGGTTTGGGCTGGACAGTGATACTGGGCGCCGCGCGCCAGGAACCATCAACGGACGAATAAACACATCACCCTAAGAAAATGCGCGAATTGGCCGATAACCTTGGTATGGCCACCGATCTCCTGTTGCACGCCGAAACCGGCACGGTGGAATGGAAGGATGAATGTGTGGTGGTCCGGACGCCGGATTCGCCTGACTATTTTTTCGGCAACATGCTGATGTTGCGTGGGCGGCCCTCGACGGAGGACCTGCCAAGGCTGGAGAGCGACTTCGCGCAATGGGTCGGGATTCCGCCCCGGATTGCCCATCGCACATTCGCATGGATCGAGAGCGCGGACGGCGAGGTGAATCTCGACGGTTTTGTCGAGCGAGGTTATGACGCCACGGTGTGTCGGGTACTGGCTGCACGTTACTGCGATATCCGTCCGGTTGCGACCAACGCATCGGTCGAGGTTAGCCCGTTCGCGACGCAGCAGGATTGGGACGATTGGACCTGGATGCAACTCTCCGACATGCCCGATCCGGCGGACCCGACGTCGCAGCGGTATCTTGCGCATCAGCAGCGCGCTTATCGGGCGCTGATTGCGAGGGGCCTGGGGAACTGGTGGGGTGCGTTTATCGACGGCGAGCAGGTAGGGAGCCTTGGCTTGTTTTTTCCTGGTGGTATGGGGCGTTTCCAGTCGGTTATCACCGGGGAAAAGCATCGCAACAGAAATGTATGCAAGACGTTGTTGAGCGAGGTGATCAGTCGCACGGCGGGTCTTGCGGAGCGGCTCGTGATGGTGGCCGACGAGACCTACCATGCGGGCAAGATTTACGAGTCATTGGGGTTCATGCAACAAGGGCGCGTCGCAAGCTTGTGCCAGGAGCCGCCTACGGGCAGATGCACAATCGACAGTGATGGAGAATGCGAAACATGATGGAACAGAGCGTACTGTCTGAAACCAAGCGGTGGTTCAAGGATCTGCTCAAGGCAGGCGAGGCCGCTATCGAGGCTGCTGAAAATTGTCCCGTGGACGACGATCCGGAAAACTTTGTGGCGAGGCTGGTGATGTCGCAGCGCGATCTGGTGCGCGGCGACGTCAAGAAGTTTCGCGCGAAGGTAGCGTTGATCGAGTCGCGCGAGCAGATTAAACAGGTCGCCAAGAAATTCACGGTGACGTTTGATCACCGGTATTGGAAGCCGGGTACGTTTGCGTATCCGATGCACGTTTTTTTCGACCCGGCTCACCGGTTCTCGACGGAACAGGTGCAGCAGATTCAGGCGTTGAATATCGGCGACACGATTGATCTTATGGATGGGCGAGTGATCAAGCGGGCGGAGTAAATGGCGACGCGCCGGCGAAAGTGTCACGAGAACCGTATGGCGAAGTAATTCAGAGGGGCGGCGTGTTTGCGGTGGGGCAGCGGGTACCGTTCGGCACAAATTGTGCTGAGTGACCGTACGGGGCAATCAACCCCGGACTGAACGACCTCGTTGCTGCGTACGAAGACTTCTGGAAGGAATCGCCGCCATGAAAATCATCAAGCACACGGTTCTGCGCATTGCACTCTCGGCACTCCCGGCGCTCTCTGTCTTTGTGCTCGCACCCACCCTGGCACGCGCCGACGATGCGCCTTCGCCATGCGGGGCGCTCAAACGCATCGTTGCAGCCGCGCCGGACGGTTTTACAGGGCTGAGTCCCGCGGACGTGAACGGCGTCGCGCAACCCTACGGCGACGACGCGCAATGCAACGCCAGCTACGATAGCTATCAATGCCTCTGGACGCCACATCACGACGCGGGTTCGAGCGCCGATGCATTGCAGTCGGTCGCAGCGGATATCGCTTCGTGTTTGCCCGCTGCCACGCACGACCAGAATTCACCAGCCCGGCAGCATTTCTATCTCGGCCCGCGCGATAAGCGCACGCAGATCACTGCGACGACGGCGGGGCCGAACAAGCTGAAGTTGGTGGTATCGGGGAAGTGATCGCGTGCGGTGGTTCGAACGCGGGCGAGGCACCGCGCGTGGCACGAAGTAGCATGCGTCGCCGAATTGAAGCAGCGCGCCAGATTGACTTTGGATCAATGGCTTGGCGCGCTTGCCCTGCGGTTATCCACAGGCTTGCCAACAATTTCTGTGGGTAACTTTCACGCGAACCTCAAGCGTCACTCCGGCAACACCGCCACCGACGCCTCACTCGTCAGCATCAGGAACGTCAGCGTCTCCTGCAGATACAGACGCACCACCTGGTCGGTATGGCTCAGGTACCCGATCGACAGATCCTGTCCAATGTGCAGATCGAAATCGCCGCCGCGCGTGGATAGCACGCTGCCGCCGTCAATGGCCGGAGCCCAGATGATCTCGCCATTCACCAGCCGCTTGATGTGTTCCTGCACCGGGTAACCCTTATCGGTCGCCTCGCTGAGAGCCGTATAAGCGTCGGCGCCCAGCAGGACCGAATACGGCCCGTCGACGCCGGCAAGCCGCAGTTGCTCGAGTGCCTTGGCGATCACCGCGGGATAATCGGCGACATCGGCCGGCAAGCTCAGCGTCGGGTTCGACGATCCTTCGCGGATACCCACAATGGCCGCCGCCTTGTAACCATCGAAAATCGCCCGGTCTTCGGCGTAGGCCAATTGCTGCGCAGCCTCTTTGGCCGGTTGCCAGTCCGAGTCTTCCGCGCCGCGTTCCACGTCGTCGATTGCTTCGCGCGTCAGTTCGAACGGCACGCGCAGTTCCACGAGCATCTTCGCTTCACGCTGACGCGCCTCTACGCCGGCCTGCGGCGCAGCGATGGTGATCTGATGGCCGGTTCCCACTGCGGCCTGGCTGGCGCCGCCAGGACCTTGCAGATCGACCACGCGCCGCCCGGCCACCGAGCGCTTGAAAGTCCGCGCGACTTCTTCCTCGATCTCGGACCATGCGGCCGCGGATATGGGGGCGAGTTCGCGATGCAGGTTATTCATACTGAGATGCTCCTTTGAGAGAGCCGATATTCAGCGAGCCTTCGCTGAGCGGCGCGGCAGAGGGTTGGGCTTCGGTAGAGGGACTGTCGGCGTGTTCGCCGGCTGACGGATCGCGATCCGCCAGTGCTTCGAGCAACGGCTCGGACGGCACGAAGAACAGGCCGCCCGTGACCGCACGGCTGAAGTCGAGCAGGCGGTCGTAATTGCCAGGCGGGCGGCCCACAAACATGTTTTCCAGCATCTGCTCGATGGGCGCAGGCGAGCGCGCATAGCCGATGAAGTAGGTACCAAATTCCCCGGACCCCGGCCGCCCGAACGGCATGTTGTCGCGCAGGATTTTGACTTCCTCGCCGTTTTCCTCGAGCGTGGTGAGGGAACTGTGCGAGCAGGTGGGTTTGACGGCTTCGTCAAGTTCGATATCGGCGAGTTTGGTACGACCGATGATACGTTCCTGCGTTTCCACGGTCAGCGCATTCCAGCCCTTCATGTCATGCAGATACTTTTGCACGAGGACATAGCTGCCGCCGGCAAACTCGGGGTCTTCTTCGCCGATGACGGTGAAGGCGACGGCTTCGTTGCCAGTCGGATTTTCGGTGCCGTCCACAAAGCCGACGATGCTGCGTTGATCGAAATAGCGAAAGCCGTGTACCTCGTCAACGGTGGTGACAGCCGCGCTAATCCGGCTCATCAACTGGCTGGCTAGTTCAAAGCACAGATCCATGAAGTCGGCACGGATGTGCAGCAGGATATCGCCCGGCGTTCCGATGGCGTGCCGTTCGCCGGAACCGAATTCGCGGAACGGGTGCAAGCCGGCCGGGCGAGGCTCGCCGAATAACGCATCCCACGCGTTCGAACTGAACCCGCAGACGCACGACAGACCGCCGGCCGGTTGGCGCTTGCCGACCGCCCTGACCAGCGCGGCGACATCCGCACACCACGCGCGAACCGTGTCGTGGCTCGCGGGGTCCGGGTTGAGCGTGGCGACGATGAAGATCGCGCTACGTTTCACTTGCACGGAGACGGCCTGTGGATTGGGGGTGACTGCGGCGGGGATGGGGGTGTCGGACATCGCTGGAGAGCCTGAGGGCTGGGCACGGGGTCACTGGGAAATGCATATATAACCCAAAGCGGCGGAGAACGCCACGTAGGCGAGAGAGAGAGCCGAGCCGCGGACGATGGGTGCCGCAGAGCCTGTTGAGGGCGGGTGTCGGGGCCGTAGGGCTATCGCGAGGGCATGGTCAAGGCATCGCGCTCTACGAACTCGCGGAATTGCCGCACCGGGGGGGCTATGCTGGCCCCAGGGCGGTGCTCACAGCACGAGCGTTTGCGTGCGATGCAGAGCGCATCGCACGCAGCGAACCGGCTAGGCGCTTTTCGCTCTGAGCGTCCAGTTCAACCGCTTGTGCATGCTGGCGTTCGGCTGGGCCAGGCGCTCGGCAAGCTGGGCGAGTGCGCCGTCCAGTTGCGCCAGGGTTTGGGCTTGACTCGCCTTCGCTGCGGCGTTTGCCGGGCCAAACCGCGCTTCGATTCGTCCGTTTTTCACGAGTGGCGTGGTAGTAGCGCCTTGATAACGCTCAAGCAACGTATCGAGTCGCAAGAGAATTGACGCGGTATGACGCTCGCTCACTTCTGTCATTGCCGTGTCACGATCGTGGTGCTCGGCGCCGGTTGGGTGGGTCTCGCGGCTCAGCACGCGTATCCAATGCAGACAACTGAGCAATGACCCCGATGCGAGTTCGACGTCCGGATTCCACACGAATACGCGTTGCGTTTGCAGAGGACGCAGCGCTACGCGCAGTTCATGCCAGCTCCGATCCAACTCGCGCATTGCCGTCGTGGTTTGCGCCGCGTCCACCCCGCCTGTCGTCGATGCCGTATCAACGCTCGCCGTCGCGGTGCTGAGTACGACCGCTTGCCTGAGCGCCGCGAGCACCGCGCCAAGGCGTGCTTCGATGTGCCGGGTGGCCGCGAGCGGCATCATCAGGAAGGCCACTGCGAACGAGACGACGCAGCCCACCAGTACTTCCTCGATGCGCAATTCGACCAGTGGCCCGATCGCGAAGCCGAGTTGACCGTACACCAACCCCACCAGCACGGTGATGAAGAACACCCCGCGCGCATACGAATTCAGAATGTAGTAAGCCCAGCCGAATACGCATACCACCATGGCTACGATCATCGGCAGCGCGGTTTGGTGCAGCGATGCCACCAGGGCCATGCTGGCAAGCGCCCCGCCAAGCGTGCCCACGAGCCGCTGGGCGCCGCGATAGACGGTATCGGCGCGGGACCGCGTGCCGAGAAACACCACGAAGGTGGTGATCACCGCCCAGAACCAGCGCTCGGGTGACAGCGAGTGGCCGATCAGCATGGCGAGCAGGGCTGCGGTCGTCGCGCGGGCGGCTGGGAGCCAGCAGAGTTTCGCCCGCAATTCGTCAAGCCATACGGTTGGCGTCTTGCGGTTGGGGCTGACCGTCAGCGCTTGCGCGATGCAACGCGGGCGTCCCGCATTTCTCAGGCGCGCGACGGCGTCCTTCAACAATTCTGGTTGCGGCGTTCCGGTTGCCGCGCCGAACGTACTTTGGCCTGCCGCGACCTCCAGTTCGACGAGTCGTTCTCGAAGCGCCTCAGCGTTAGGTGGATTTAGCAACGCAAGCTGTTCCTCTAGCGCGAGCGCGGCCTCATTCAGTTCGGAGAGGCGCGCGGTCAGCGTCATGTCCGGCGCGGCGCCCCGGCGAGTCGCGTCCAGCATGCGTTCGGCTCGCAGCGTAACGGTGTGGATTGCCAACTGCAGGGTTCGCTTCGGATGCATTGGCACGAGGATGCGGCCAGCGAGCGCTACCGACAGTGGCCCGATAGCTGACAACGCAAGCATCTGTACGACTTCGACGAATGAAGGATGCAGGTACAGGCCCAGGTAAAACGTCACCACGCCAAACAGGGCACAGCCAAGCGCGCGCGGGCCGCAGGCCTGACATAGCGCGCCCACGAACATGACCAGCAGAAAGCCGGCGTCGCCCGCGAGCGGGTAGCGGCTCAACGCGGCGGCCACGGCAAAGCATGCGCAGGCGCACAGATACAGGCAGAAAAGGGTGAAGAACCACGCGCCGCGGCGTGCATCGCGCACAAACAGCGGGGCGATCATGCTGAACAGGACGCCGAGGGCGGCGAGGGTGACCGGCAGATGGTGAGTGACCGTCCAGGTGATGCTGACGATGCCGCTCAGGAGACAGGCCAATGCGACGCGCAACGCGATCTGGAGGCGTACGAGTCCCGGGTCCGCAGCCAGCAGGCGGCCGGCGACGCGCGAAAACGCGGCAGCAATCATGATCGATGATATCCAGGCTAAAAAGTCGAACCGGCTTTTGGCCGACTGCGACAGGGTGGGCGCGAGGCCCGCCTTCCATACATGCCAATTCGGGCTTTTAGCCGGGATCACCGGCCAAAAGCCCGTTTGACAACGGACAACGACCCCAAGCATGACCACATCGGCCGCGCGACGGGTGTCGCCGGAGCGGTGGCATATTCGGGTTTTCCCGAATCATATATGGACAAAATTAACGGTGTCTACCTTGGACGGCGGAAATTTACACGCCGCGAAGGGCCGCGGACTTCCCCGCGTCCGCCTTCGGGCGAATGCTCGCCGGTTTCTTCGTAAGTTTTGAAAAGACACGACAGCGGCTCATTTGGCTTCTAGATATTTTTCTAAAACAATATGCAATCCTAATGATGAATTGGCATGAAGAAGTGATTAAAGAGACATCAATTCAACTTCGCTTTTGTACGCATGGAATGCATCTCGCCGCCTGCGCGCGAAAGAACCTTCTGTATCAATACAAGAGCGTAGAAACCCCAACGTCGCCGCGTTTTGACGAGGTCAATGCTGAAAATTGGCTTGCTCCAGGTTGGCATTTCACAACGCTTTTGCATTGCGTCATGCGTGTCGATGGACGCCCCGCTGTCGGCGTGCAAGCATCCGGTCCGTTGCGTGTGGATACCCGCAACTGCCCATGGCCCATTACTCGACGGCAACGGCAGTTTTTAAAACTAATCGTTTGATTACTGGTTATCAGTGACTCTGGAGATCTCATGAAAAAGCAAGCTATTGCACTCGCTGTTTCGGCGGCATTTACCGCACCTGTATTTGCACAAAGCAGCGTCACGCTTTACGGCGTGATCGACCAGGGCATCGACTACACGAACAACGCTGGTGGTGGCCACGTGTACGAAATGGCGAGCGGCTATGCGCAGGGCAGCCGCTGGGGCCTGAAGGGATCGGAAGATCTGGGCGGTGGCATGAAGGCGATCTTCCAGCTGGAAAACGGCTTTAACGCGAGCAACGGCGCACTGGCTGAAGGTGGTCGCCTGTTCGGCCGTCAGGCATACGTGGGCTTGAGCGACGACAAGTACGGCACGATCACATTCGGTCGTCAGTACGACTCAGTGGTGGACTACCTTGCGCAGACCACGGCTAACGGTAACTGGGCTGGCTATCTGTTCGCGCACCCGTACGACAACGACAACACGGACAACTCGTTCCGTCTCGACAACGCTATCAAGTACGCGAGCCCGTCGATCGCTGGCTTCCAGTTCGGCGGCGCGTATGCGTTCAGCAACGACACGAACTTCGCGAACAACCGCGCATACAGCTTCGGCGCGCAGTACGCGAATGGCGGGCTGCTGGTCGCCGCAGCTTACTTGCAGGCGGACAATCCGGGCGCAGGTTCGGCAGGTGCGATCACCGCCAACGACGCCAGCTTTATCGCGGAACGCATGCGCGTGTTCGGCGCGGGCATCAATTACACGTTCGGTTCGGCTACGGCTGGCTTCGCGTATACCAACTCGAACTACAAGAACCCGACGGGCAATGGCTACATCGGCAGTACGCCGCTCGTCGCAGCGGGTGCGACGCTCAATACGCTGAAGTATCAGAACTTCGAAGTGAATGGCAAGTATCAGTTCACGCCGGCGTTCTACGTGGGCGCGCAGTATGTGTACACGATGGAGAACTACGACGCGTCAACGGGTGGGGTTAAGCCGAAGATTCATTCAGTTGGCCTGATGGCGGACTACAACCTCTCCAAGCGCACCGACGTCTACGTTCAGGGCACCTATCAGAAGGTGGCCGGCGACCAGACCAACTCGATCCTTGACGACGCGTTCACGCCGGGTACCGATGCACCGTCCACGACCTCCAGTCAGGTGGTTGTGCGCGTCGCGCTGCGTCACCAGTTTTAAGAACCACGCGGCATCACGTGACGTGGTGTACGCGTGACGTTGATGTCTTTATAGGCCCATCGTGTCTCGCGAGATGCTCGATGGGCTTTTTTTTGTTTGTGTTTCGCGCGATACAGCGGATCACAACGCATCACAACGCATCACAACGCATCATGAAAGATCACCCCAAGCGTATGCCGTTTTCCAGAACGTAAACGGCTCACGCCATGGCGCAGATTGACACGGTAGCTGCCGCGTGTGCCTTGCACTGGACGGTGATGGACCGCGAACACCACTGCGTCTCCCTTACCAAGCGGGACCACCTCAGCGCGTGATTGCATGCGCGGCCGTTGCTCAGTCATGACAAACTCGCCGCCGGTGAAGTCGCACCCTGGCTCGGATAGCAGGATCGCGAGTTGCAGGGGAAACACGTGCTCGCCATACAGATCCTGATGCAGGCAGTTGTAGTCGTCTTGCCCGTATTGGAGCAGCAGCGGCGTGGGCCGCAACTGACCCGCGTCGTGACAACGCTGGATGAAAGCGGCGTGCTCGGCAGGATAACGCGCGTCGATTCGCATGATTTCGTTCCAGCGGTTCGCGAGCGGCACGAGATGCGGATAGACCGAGGTGCGCAACGCGCCAACCAGATCGGGCAGCGGATAGTTGAAGTATCGGTATTCGCCACGGCCAAAACCGTGGCGCGCCATGACGACGCGGCTGCGATAGAGCGCGTCGTGCGCATAGCCAGCGGCGAGCGCGTCGCATTCCTGCGAGGTCAAGAGACCGGGAAGCATTGCATTGCCGTACTGATCCAGACTCTCTTCAACGGCGCGCCAGTCGACGGTATCGACCCGCTGGTTCACGGTTGACCCGGACGCGCTGGCTGGAATGGCTTTCATGTCTGTTACATGCGCGCTGTGAGGGGCGTGCGTCACTACAGTGTTCATTGACCACTCCGAAGAAGGCTTCAATGGTTCCAATGTAAGACGAGAGGCCGTCTGGAGCACTCCGGGTCTTGCTCTCCAATTCGACGGAACTCTGCTTCTCGGGGCCAATCTCGAACTTGTGGGGCGGGCGTCTTAGGCAAAGCCAAACCCCCGCTGCAGAAATGCAAACTTCGCGAAACCCACTTCAAGGTTCATAGTAAGGCCCTATCAAGCCTACCGGAGATCCGCGCATGTCCACTGTTTCCCAGAACCTCGATACCTGGCTCGACAAGCAGGAGGTGGTCAAAGACGACATCACGGTGTATCCGCTGAAGGCAATGACCGCGACGCTCGACCAGACCGACGCAGGCAACGTCGTTCCACCGCTGTGGCACTGGCTGTATTTTCTGCCGGTCTCGCCACTGTCCGAAGCCGGTCCCGATGGCCATCCGAAGCGCGGCGGTTTTCTGCCGCCGGTGCCGTTGCCGCGTCGCATGTGGGCGGGCGGGCGTCTTACGTTTCACGAGCCGCTGAAAGTCGGCGAGCGCGCCGTGCGGACTTCCACGATTGCGAATATCGAGGACAAGACCGGTCGCTCCGGGCGCCTGGTGTTCGTCACAGTGCAGTACGACATTGAAGTGGCGGGGGAGTTGAGGATCGAGGAGGAGCAAGACATCGTCTATCGCGATGCGGCGCAACCCGGCGCTGCCGCGCCGAAAGCCGCGCTCGCGCCAGAAGGCGAAACGTGGCGGCGCACCATCGATGCCGACCCCGTGATGCTGTTCCGCTACTCCGCGCTGACTTTTAACAGCCATCGCATCCATTACGACTTTCCGTATGCGACCGAAGTCGAAGGCTATCCGGGGCTGATCGTGCACGGGCCGCTGATTGCGACGCTGCTCGTTGACCTCGTACGGCGCGAACTGCCCAACGCCACGCTGCAAAGCTTCGCGTTCAAGGCGCTGCGGCCCACCTTCGCAAACCAGCCGTTCATGGTCTGCGGCAAACCCGCGGACGACGGCAAGACGCTCGACCTGTGGGCCAAAGACCACGAGGGCTATCTGACGATGCGCGCCACTGCCGCGATGGCCTGAGCGCCTGCGCGGCGCCGGAATCACACCCGTTCCGAGCGTAAGCTGAACACCTGAGAGCGCGCGCCGGAGCCCGAGCGGAGGAGCGGCTTCTGGGTGGGCGATCTATGATGGTTGTGGCGTTTAAGCGCGCTTCGGCGCCGGCAGTTATCGGTTTTTTTCCAATAAGAAACTCGAATGCCCAAGCTTTAGCCTGATCGGCGCTCGCGCCCGAACCGCTCAAGACTCCATGCCTGCTTGATGCTATGCCCGCCAAGCCCTCTGTTTATAGGCCGCCGAGCCCCGCCAGGCGTGCCGCGGCGATTGCGCTTGCCGCCGCAAAACCCCGCGTGTATAGTTTCCGAACTTACTCTTGTTTCGCATTGGAAAAACAGGGATTTCTCTTATGAACGCATCAACCATCCTCGCCGATCTCGGCATCGCCCAGGCGGCGCAAGCCGGCGACATCGCGGTTCATTCGCCCATCACCGGCGAACTTATCGGCCGTGTGGCCAGCAACACGCCGGCGGATGTCGACGCGGCCCTCGCCAGTGCGAAGCAGGCTTTCAGCGTATGGCGCGATGTGCCTGCGCCGCGTCGTGGCGAACTGGTGCGCCTGCTTGGCAACCGTCTGCGCGAGAAGAAACAGGCGCTGGGCAGCCTCGTCACCCTCGAAACCGGCAAGATCCTTCAGGAAGGCCTGGGCGAAGTCCAGGAAATGATCGATATCTGCGACTTCGCGGTCGGCTTGTCGCGTCAGTTGTACGGTCTCACGATTGCCTCGGAACGCCCCGGGCACCGGATGGCGGAATCGTGGCATCCCATGGGTACCTGCGTGGTGATCTCTGCATTCAACTTTCCGGTGGCTGTGTGGTCATGGAATGCGGCGCTGGCGCTGGTGTGCGGCAATGCGGTGATCTGGAAGCCGTCGGAAAAGACGCCGCTTACCGCACTCGCAGTCAATCAGATCCTCAATGACGTACTCAAGGAATTCGGCGACGCCCCGGCCGGCCTCACTGCGCTGATCAACGGTGGCCGTGAGGTGGGCGCGAAACTCGTCGCCGATCCGCGTGCGTCGATCGTCAGCGCGACCGGCAGCACGGAAATGGGCCGTACGGTGGGCGTCGAAGTGGCGAAGCGCTTTGGCCGCTCGCTGCTCGAACTCGGCGGCAACAACGCGGGCATCGTCGCGCAAAGCGCCGACCGGGAACTCGCCCTGCGCGGCATCCTGTTCTCCGCGGTGGGCACGGCGGGTCAACGCTGCACGTCGCTGCGGCGTCTGTTCGTGCACGATAGCGTGTACGAACAGACCGTCGAGCGTCTGAAGCAGCTTTACAGCAAGGTGCCAATCGGCAACCCGCTCGAAAAGGGCACCCTGATGGGCCCGCTGATCGACAAGCAAGCGTACGCACGCATGCAGGAATCGCTGCAGCAGGCAGCGGCTGAAGGCGGCAAGGTATTCGGCGGCGAGCGCATCGAAGTGAAGGGTTACGAGGGTGGTCACTACGTGCGCCCGGCGCTGGTGGAAATGCCGTCGCAAACGTCGGTGGTGCTGAAGGAAACTTTCGCGCCGATTCTCTACGTGCTGCGCTACAAGGACTTTGCGGACGCAGTGGACGCCAACAACGCCGCCGTGCATGGCCTGTCGTCCTGTGTGTTTACGAATGATCTGCGTGAAGCCGAGCGCTTCCTTTCGGCGGCCGGCAGTGATTGCGGGATCGCCAACGTGAACATCGGACCGAGCGGCGCGGAGATTGGCGGCGCGTTCGGCGGCGAGAAGGAAACCGGCGGCGGCCGCGAGTCAGGCTCGGATGCATGGAAGGCCTACATGCGCCGCGCGACCAATACGGTCAACTACTCGTCGGCGTTGCCGCTCGCGCAAGGTATCGACTTCAATATCGATTGAAGCAGGCGGAACGCGTTTCGCCCGGATTCTTCAACCGGTGAAGCGCGTTTGCCAGGCAGGAACCGGCGGTGTCATGCAGTGCGATCCACGCGCTCGGCGCCGCTTTGCACATGGTCTGGGCAGTACCCCTCAACCTCTCTGTTCGTCCGGTTGCAGCCTCGAAGCGTCCGGCGCTTGCGTTCCGTGGAGTGAATTATGAGTGCCCTCAACCCTGTCGCTTCGCGTCAGGCCCCCCGAGGGGATCAGGACAGCCCGGCAATCTCCCGGCGTTCTCCTGGGAGTTCGAAAGTCGTGATCGTCGGAGGCGGCGTGATCGGCAGTTCCATCGCGTATTTCCTGCGTGCTTCGGATCCAACCGTCAGCGTCACCGTGATCGAACGCGATCCGACCTACGCACGCTCGTCGTCGGCGTTGTCGGCCGCATCCATTCGGCAGCAATTCTCCACTCCGCTGTCGATCCAGATGTCGCTCTTCGGTATCGAGTTTCTGCGTTCGATCGGCGAGCGCTTGCAGATTGACGGCGTGAAGCCTTCGATCGATCTGCACGAAGGTGGGTATCTGTTTCTCGCTACCCCCGCGGGTGAATCGACGTTGCGGGAGAATCACGCGCTACAAACACGCCTCGGCGCCGACATCAGCTTGCTCGACCGGGCAGCGTTGCAGACGCGCTTTCCCTGGCTCAATACTGAAGACCTCGTTGCCGGCGCGTACGGTGAAAGCGGCGAGGGCTGGTTCGACGGATATGGCCTTGTACAGGCGCTGCGCAAGAAGGCACAGGCGCTCGGCGCACGCTACGTCGCCGATGACGTGACGGCGCTGCATCGCGACGGCGCGCGCGTTACCGAGGTCGTGACGGCGAGTGGCGGAACTTACCCGTGCGACGTGGTGGTCAACGCGGCCGGTGCGTGGTCGCGCAAGGTGGCGGAGATGGTGGGCATCGACATTCCTGTGTTCGCTCGGCGTCGCAGTATTTTCAATGTCAGCTCGCCGGCGCAACTCGAGCGCTGCCCGCTGTTGATTGATCCGACCGGCGTGTATTTTCGTCCGGAAGGCAAATCGTTTATCTGCGGCACCTCGCCGGATGCGAACAACGATCCGGACGACCTGCCGCTCGACGAAGTCGATCACGCACTCTTCGACGAGGTGATCTGGCCGACGCTCGCGCATCGCGTGCCGCAGTTTGAGGCGCTGCGCGTGCAGAACTGCTGGTCCGGATACTACGAATACAACGTCCTCGATCAGAACGCGATTATTGGCCACCATCCCGATGTCGATAACTGCATCTTCGCCAATGGCTTTAGCGGTCATGGCTTGCAACAGGGTCCGGCCACCGGGTGTGGTGTGAGCGAACTGATCCTGCATGGACGATATACCTCGCTGGATCTATCGTCGCTCAGCTTTGAGCGCGTGCTGGAGAACCGGCCAATCGTGGAAAAGAATGTGGTGTAAGCGGCGCGAGCGCCCTTGCATCGCCCCTCATCCGTTCACGTCCCTGAAAGACGGATGCAGTAAGTTGAGCCCGGTCCAGTACCGGGCTTTTTTCTGCCTGCTATTCCCGCGCGGGTGAGGGGCGGCTGATCGCCTCGCAGTTGATGGGTTGCCGCGATGGCCAAGTTCGGTCATGGACAGCCGCAAATTGGTTACTATTGGCACTTCCGGTTGGGCACTTCCAGGCGCGCCGCACTGTCACACCAACCGTATTGGAGCCGCGCGGCCTGTAACGCCTTCAGGACGACATCTGCTGGAAATGATGTCGCACCACGCGAGCGGTTATATTGGAACGGTGGCTGCCACGGACGCGGTCCGGCGTTCAGGGCAGGAACTTTTGACGGGGGCACGATGACTACCGCTTCTGGATGGATTCACGAATCGCAGGAAGAGGCGCCGGAATCGCTGCGCACGCTGATCAAATATCTCGAACTCTCGCTTGACAAGGGCAAGGCCGTAGTTCTGATGCGGCATGAGGCGGGTGATTTTTCCGTGTCTCTGGGGAACCCGGCGGATGAGGAGAATCCTTTGACGCGTCAGGGAAGCGTGACTGGCGCGGTGGCCAACGAAATACTTGCATACACGCAGCCTGGTGCGAACCTGATCACAAGTGGCGAGCAGACGTACCGGTTTTTTCGCAGCTTCGCGCAAGTGGGTGAAGCGGGCGCAGTGGTGTTCGCTCCGGCGTAGGTTGCGGCTAAGTGAGGGAGTGGGTTGATTTACCTGACCTTCACCCACACGTACCAACGTCGAACGTGGAGAGAATTGAGGACCGTAAGGCATGGTAAAACCCGAATTTTCCGACGCGACCAGTGCGCGTCCCGAATTGTTGTGTTTGCTGGTCGCGGTGGCAGCGGCGTCGTACGCACTGACACAGGAATGGCGCGTGGACCACGTTGTGAAATGCTGCCGGGACTGGTTAGTCAAAAACGATGCTAGCATGTACTGGCTCGACCGCGTCCTAATCGGTCAGCTGGCGTTGAAAATTGCGAGCGAGGACCTGCTCGACGCGGGTATTGCGGTCCGTTTGCATAGCGTGCAGGCGCTGTTCACTGATGAAATGGAACTCAACGAAGCCAGCACGATGGTGCAAAAGATGATGTCGTTGTGTCAGGAAGCGCTCTAGGCGGTAAACTGCTTACCTGAATGCGAGCGGCGTGCACGATCTGTCACATGTTGTGTCAATGTAACAACATGGAAGCGCTGCGTGGTGCTGCAATTGCGATCACATGAACATGTGAATTAGAAAGGTCCTCACCCCATCATTCGCGTTGCGCGACTCAAGGCGCAAAGCGTGTGAAAACCAGATCCTGGTCTTTAACGTACGCCTGATGACATGCGAAGCATGTCTCATGCTCTGCCACACTGCCAGGTTTGCCGTTCCTGAACACTCCAAATCCCCAGCCACCGGTGGCGGCGTATTTTTTGGAGTCTCTGACCATGAATTGCAATACAGTCGGCGCGCCCGGATCAAATAAGACTGTGGGCGTTTCATCAGGCGCAGAAGCGGGCGGTAAATCGGATGATGGCACGCGCTTCCAGTGCAATTTGACAAGAATGGTTCCATCGGGAAAGGGGAGCGTGGCCGACCGAATTGCCTTCATCGCGGCGGGTTGCCAAGGATCGCGCGAAGCTCGGTTGCGGGAGCAGTTTCCTCGGCTGGGGCGATGAGTTCCCATTGTCGATAGCCGGGGGAAATCGTGACGCCGTAGATTGGAGAAGCGTCTGCGCTACTCGAGTCCGCGAAAACTGGCGGTGTTGCGGCCATGATTGCCGCCGCCGTGAAGGCCAAAAATAATCCGCTGTATACGGCCCGTTTCATGATTGGGTACTTTTCTTATTCAAGTTAATCGCCCGATGCACACGCCATCGAATTAAAGTCTGTTTATGCTTCCAGCAGCACTTGCCGGAAGATATCCGCCATCGATATCCGCAGCCCGCCTCGACATGGACTGGACGAAGGAATTGTATTTCCACGCGTACCTATTCAGATACGTGGATTGAGGCAAAGAACAGTTGACCAAATTGCTGTCAAAGCGCCGTGCGTCACGTGTAATCATCAGGCTCTTCAGGATTCGAGGCGTTTGGAACGCCAGGAAACTTGCTGACGCATCGAGTCCTTTAGGACCTTCCGTTATTGCGACTACATATTCCATCCCGATGCGCAGAAAGCCTGATTTTCCTCACGCCACCGCAACCAACAGGAATAGCTGATGTCACTTCAAGACAAACTGGACACGCTGCGCGCGAACTTTGAGGCCGGTGGCCCGCCATACAATGCGCCCGATCACGTTCACGAGCCCATGCATCGCGCAACCCACGAACTGATTGCATCCGGGGCTGCCGAAAACGCGCTCAAGGTTGGCGCAACAGCGCCGGAATTCACCCTCGACGACTCAGACGGAATCGCTGTATCGTCGGCTGACCTTCTCGCTCAAGGGCCGCTCGTCGTGAGCTTCTATCGCGGAGTCTGGTGCCCCTATTGCAACCTGGATCTGCAGGCCCTCGAAGCAACACTGCCGGAACTTCAGAAGCGCGGCGCGCGGCTTGTCGCGATTTCGCCGCAAACCGCGCCAAACAGCCGACGGGCGCGGCGGCAAAACAACATCACATTTCCGATTCTGTCGGACTTAGGGAACGACGTAGCCGCGAAATTCGGATTGCGCTTTACGTTACCCGACTACTTGCAGGATCTGTACAAGAACGCGTTCAGGAACGACCTGGCGGTAACGAATGGGGACGCTAGCTGGACCTTGCCCATGCCCTCGCGCTTTGTGATCGCGCAGGATGGGACGATCGTCTATGCAGAAGTCAATCCAGACTACACCCGGCGGCCAGATCCGGAGCTTTTGATTCCTGTACTGGACGAGGTGAAACTCGTTTTACCTCCAACGATCAATCTGCGCCGCCACGGCATGGACCGTGTCTGAATTGCTTACTCGACGTACAAGGACATGTGACTAGCTCGGACTCATCGGGCGCTTCTCGCGGAATATACCGCGACTCGCATTTGGCTTCCACGTTGCTACGTGGTCCTTATAAAGGAAAGAAGGATGAATACGCAAGAGTCAGTAGATCTGGTGGAACGTTTCTGGAAAGAAGTTTGGCAAACCCCGAACAATATCGACGCCGCGAACAAATTTATCGCGGAAGATTTCGTCCTGACGACAGGTGGTGGCGTTATAACGGGACGTGAATCGTTCAAGCAGTGGTTGCGCGACTTTCAGGCGCAAATATCTGAACTGCAGTTCGAGATTGTTAATACATTTCAGTCTGCCGATGGAAAACTGGTTTCAGCACGCTTCCGCATTCGAGGTTTGAACAATGGATTGATGGGATTCCCCGCAGACCAGCGACCGATCGACTTTACCGGCAACGCGATCTGGCATGTAGGACCCGACGGCCTCTTCGTTCGAAACTGGGTAGAGCGCTCGGCTTTCGAACTCTTCCGCGACCTGCAAGGGGTCTCGAATGTGAACGACCCGCTTGCAATTTCTCGCAACTAGGGCGCTAGAAGATGTGCTGCGGGGCAATTCCCCCGCCTTTTACTTATCAGACGATTTCGGTTCAGTAGGGAGAGACAAGTCGTGCCGTTCTTTAAAACTGGTGATGGTGCTTCACTTTTCTATAACGACTGGGGCACGGGGCGACCGGTCGTCCTGATTCACGGCTGGCCACTGAATTCCGACTTTTGGGAGCCTCAGTCCACGTATCTGGCGGCCAACGGATACCGCGTCATTGCGTATGATCGTCGGGGGTTCGGTCGTTCGGAACAACCGTGGACGGGTTACGACTACGATAGCCTGGCAGATGACCTGGCGGCGCTGATAAAACACCTGGCGCTTCGCGACGTAACGCTTGTGGGCTTTTCCATGGGCGGCGGTGAAGTAGCGCGGTATCTCTCACGGCACGGCACGGACCGGGTCGCGCAGGCGGTGCTGATGTCGGCTGTGACGCCTTTGCTGATCAAGACCGACGATAATCCCGGCGGGATAGATCAGTCGGTGTTCGATGGTTTGGTTCAGGCGCTGGATGATGATCGGCATGGCTTTCTCACCAACTTCCGCGAAGGTTTCTTTAGTGGGAGCGCCACTCATTGCACAGTGTCTGACGGCGTTCTTGACTGGTATATGTTCCTCGCGAATCAGGCGTCGCTTCATGCAATCATCGCGTGTGTGCGTGCATGGTCCGAGACTGATTTTCGCCCGGATATGAAGGCGTTCACCGTCCCGACCTTGATATTGCACGGGGGAGCCGACGTGAATGTCCCTCCAGAGAAAACAGCGCATGTTGCCGCGCGCATGATCGAGAACGCCCAATACATTGAATATCCGGGTAGCGGACATGCGATCGGAATTACCGACAAGCATAAAGTGAACGCTGATCTTCTGGCGTTTCTTCAGGCACATCGTGTCGCCGCAGGGTAATAAAGGAAACATAGCTGTGTATATCGTCAACCTGAGCTATCTGAAGTCGCTGGATCACATCCAGTTGCAACTGGACGCCCATCTTCGATTCCTTGACGACCAGTATGAGCGCGGCGTTTTCCTTGCGTCTGGACCCAAGAATCCCCGAGATGGCGGTGTGTTCCTGGTGAGAGGAACGATTACGCGTACCGAACTAGACGAATTGCTAACGTACGATCCCTTCTTTCAGGCTGGCCTGGCAAAGTACAGTGTCATCGAGTTCGCGCCGGTGAAACACCACGCTGCCTTAGCAGGAATTCTTTAGTGATGCTCTGAAGGGCGGCATACCTCCCTACCCGATCCGCCAGTGCTGCAGCAATGCAAACCCATGCACGCCATGCAGCCAGACATGCCCGGCCACGAACCACGCGGCCACCCATGACGCCCCGACGATCAGCAGATCGCAGTGGCCGCTATTCCACCAGTTGAGCGAATGGCGCCCGGCGATCCACGGCACGCCAAGCGGGTTGGGCCAATCGGCCAGCAGGTGCATCAGCCCGCCGCAGGCAAAGCCGAATCCGAGCGCAGCAAGCGGATGCTGATTGCCAAGCCATCTATACGAGAACACGAGCAGCACGATCCAGCCAATGCCCCAATGCGTGATGGTGCGATGGGTAATCCATAGTCGTCGCTTGCGTGTCCACCACGCAACTTCCATCCAGTCGGGCGCGGTGCCGCCGGCTACAGCCGCGATAAAACTCAGTAGCACCCACAGATGAAATGGACCGTTCGCATGGCTGCGTGCGACGACCGCGGCCGCGATGACACCGGCTGCGAAACCGGTTGCGTGATGGGCTTTGTTGGAGGCCATTTGAGAATGCGCGGCGCACAGTGGCGCCGCACTGAAAGCACGGGGCGGCTATCTTCGCAGAAGCCCGCGCAAAAAGACACCGCTCAAGTGGCACACCGCGCAATATCAAAGCGCATTTCCGGTTCAGGCGGATCGTCCGGTGCATTCGCGGGCCGCATGACCTTGATCTCCGAACCGGCGCTGGTCGGCGTCAGCGTCACGAAGTAAGCCGTATCCGAATCCGAACCAACGGCGAGTTCGGTCGTACCGCCCACGGACGAACTACGCACGCGCGACAGGCGGCTTTCAAGGCACTCAGCAACATACGAGGCGGCGCGCTGCGATGCCACAAACACGATGGGTTGCGAAGCATCGCGAGCGGGTCCAGACGAGCCGCAAGCTGCGAGAAAGAAAGCGAGAGGGGTGAGCAAGCAGAGTTTTTTCATGGTCCGATCGTCGTTGTTTCCCGTCACGCGCGGGAACCGGGGCACGGGCGGAACGGGGTGCTCCGCGACGAAGTTGCTTGAAACGCGTTGAGGCAAAAACCAGCCCGCAGCGTGGCAAGCAACTGCATCGAGTATACCTGCGAGCGCACGGCAATTCGACCACGGCCGGTGCGTCACGCGCATAAAAAAACGCGCACGTGAGGCCTCACGTGCGCGTTTTTCGACAAAGCGGATCGGCAGATCCGCCTTGCAGTTTCCTTAGAAGCGGTGACGCAGACCGACAGTCGCCGCGACCTGATTTCCGGTCGACGACGGCGACAGCGTGTTGATCATTGCGACGTTTGCCGTGCCATCGCCGAGGCTACCCGAAGCGTGCTGGTACACGCCTTCCAGGTACACGTCGGTCCGCTTGCTCAGCGAGTAGTCAGCTTGCAGCGAAACGGTGTGCCACTTCGGATCGCCCGTGCCGTTCGCCCCCGTCACACGGCCGTCCGTGAACGTGTAAGCGCCTTGCAGGCTCAGGGCCGGCGTCAGCGCGTACTTGCCGTTGATTTCATAATTGTCGAGGTGCAGGTTCATGCCCGTCGGAATCGTGAAAGCGGTGCCGCTCTGTGCGCCTGCAATGACGTTATTGTCCTGCGTGTGCGTGTACAGCAGGCCGACCGTTGCCGGGCCGTAAGCGTAGTTCGCGCCGACACCGTACGTGCGTTGCAGGGCTGCCGTCAGGTTCGCGTTGTTGCCTTCGCCTGCGGAAACTGCGCCGCCCGTGTTGGCGTTGGTCAACGAGTTGTTCAGTTGCAGGTAAGCAGCAGCGACATTCAACGGGCCGTTGGTATACGACGCGCCGGCGCTCCATGCGCGGTTGTTCGAGAACTGGCCAGCGTCGTTGCTGAAGCCGTACAGGCCGCCGAAGCGCAGGCCAGCGTAGTTCGCGCTTTGGTACTTGACCGCGTTCTTGATCGAGAAGGAGTTGTCGAGGTTGTCGTTGTCGAACGGGTGGGCGGCGAGATTGTTGCCATAGCCCGAACCTGCTTCCGACAGCGGGCCGAGATAGTCGACCACGGAGTCATACTGACGACCCAGCGTCAGCGTGCCGTACTGGTCGCTTTGCAGACCGACGAACGCTTGACGGTTGAACATTGTGTTGCTTTCCGTGAACTTGCCGCTGTTCAGGTTGAAGCCGTCTTCCAACGTGAAGATGGCGTGCAGACCGCCGCCGAGGTCTTCACTGCCGCGCAGACCGAAGTACGTGTCCGACACCGTGCCGCTGCCTTGCTGCCAGTTGTTATGGCCGCCCTGGTTGTTCGTGTAGACCAGACCTGCGTCCAGCGTGCCGTACAGCGTGACGCTGCTTTGTGCGTGAGCGTTGATGGCAAACGCGCCCATGACGCCAGCAATGATGAGGGTTTTTTTCATGCTTTTTAACTCCGAGACAGTCTGTAGAGAATCGCTATCCAGGGTGTGCCGCTGATGCCGGCGGCCCCCGGTGATTCGCAGCGAAGTGTATTCCCCCTGATGAATTGATTAACCCCATTCGACACAACAGTGCTTTTCCCAATTAGAAAAGGTCGATTTGAGTTGCGTAAGTGTGCGTAAATAAAGTGATTTTTTGATTTATTAAATGGATTTTATAAGTGTGTCAATTCGTTACTGTTGCACATGCGCGACGCCCGTCCAGAAAGGCTAAGCGGCAAGCAAACCGTATGCATCCAATGCATGATTGATTCTTATCATTTCTGGAAGGGATTCTTCCGATAAATGAAACCATGCGCGCATATAATCGCGCTAGAATTCGTTCCAGCCCCCTGACCAGGGGCGTCTTTTTCATCTATTTATACGCGGCCTCCGGGCCGCGTTTTTTTATTCTGTATTAAATTCGATTATAAGTTCCAGCGAATTGAGAAAAATATCATTCTCTGAATGGCAATAATCCGGGGGCTCCGCTGATTGGTATAGGCCGCGCCCTTTGGTGCCGCTGGGCAGGTAGAATTCAGGCCTCATATGTATATAGCCCTGAGCGAACCTGTCATGACCGATCCCTCTCTTCCCTCGCCTCTAACCACGACAAACTCCGCAGCCGCCTGTGCGTCGGAAGATCTGGCCGAGACCGCCGAAACTGCTGAGGTCCAGCACGACCCGCGTTTGTGGCGCGACGACGGCTGGACGGCGCGCGTTATCAAGAATGAGGACGACGACGGCTGGGCCGTGGAAATGATCAAGGACGGCGAGCCAGAACCGGCGCTGGTGGGTCCGTGGACGATGGGACGCGACAAGAAGAATCCGAAGCCGCTGGACACCAATGCTTTCAATACGCTTGTGAAGACCGCTTCGGAAGTGCTGCGCCGTCACGAGCAGCAATTGCACGCGATGCTGCACAAACGCGTGACCGTCGACTCAGCATCTGGCGATGGTGAACTGGTGGTCACGCTGGATATCGTGCCGAGCGAGGACGATCCCTACGCGCTGTTGTCAGCGTTTGATGCATACGGTGAGCAGCTCGCGCAGGTGAAGGTGGCGCCGAACTTCAAGCTCGGTAAGGCGAACGCCGCTGCGTGGGTCGAGAAGGGTTTCGGCCGGCCGAACTGAGGACTTGACGTTTGCTACGCGAGGCGCGTTAGTCGCGCTTGCAGAAAATCGCCGTCACGTGCGGGGCTACGTGATGGACGATCGCCGTGCTGCCGGCTCGGGTGACGGCGTCCTGCACGCTGCTATCGTTGCCAAATACCACAGCGCCGTAAGCGGAATTCGCTAACGGTTCGCCGTCGCCGGTGCGGAACATCGGATCGTCTTTCTCGAAGCCGACCAACGCGAACACGTGAAAACCAAAGGCGGTCAGCTCCGCCCCTTTGGCGGGCCGGAACGCATTGATCGAATTGCGCTCCACATGCGTGGGTGTCGGATCGATCAGCTGCTGCTGGGCAAGGTCGGCGATGAACTGATGGCCGGTTTCATTACAGGCGAGCGGAGCATCGAGCGCGGTGGCATGACAGGTAAGCGGCAGTGCAACGGCGCTCAGGATGAGGATAACGGCGGATAAAACTTGCTTCATGAGGTTCGGGTTGCGTGTACATGATGGCGGATTCGCAAGCGGGCAGGCGGTAAAGGAACAGGGCGACGGCTGCCACACAAGGTTGCGCATCGAAATTACAAAGGTTTACAGGCGCAACTGGACACGCACTTTACCAACCTTCAGCCATTCTTGCTGGACGGCTAACAATTGCCACGATATTGCCCTGGGCGGCGTGGTAAAAGCGTCGGAGAAATGCAAGGCTGGCGATTCCCGTATATATTTCCGGGTTATGACTTCGCAACCTTCTCTCCCCAAAAATGTCCCGCTCCCGCGAACCTGGGACGCGCGGCTCGCACGACGCCTTGTCACGCCTCTAATTCACACGTTTGTCACACCGAATCACCTGACTACACTGCGTTTGCTGATTGGCGTCGCAGGCGCACTGTGCCTTGGTCGTGGCGGGTTTGCGTGGGCCAACGCTGGCGCGTTGCTGATCGTGCTGTCGAATTTCGTCGACCACACTGACGGCGAACTCGCGCGCATCAGCGGCAAGTCGAGCAAAATCGGTCATTTTTACGACCTTGCCTGCGACGCGCTCGTGACGGTGATGCTGTTCGTCGGCATGGGGACGGGGATCGGCGTGGTCCACGTAGCCGGCCATAGTGCGCCGGGCGTTGCGCTCGGTGGGCTGGCGGGCGTGGCGGTGGCCATCATTTTCTTCCTGCGCATGCGGATTGAGGACCTGGAAGGCAAGTCGGGCACAAAACAGGCATCAGTGGCCGGTTTCGAGACCGAGGACGTGCTGTACCTGCTGCCGCTTGTAACCTTGCTGAGCGGCGTGACGCCCTTTATCGTGGCCGCCTCGATTGGCGCGCCGCTCTTTGCCGTCTGGGTCGTGGTGGACTATCGTCGTGCGCTGCGGCGCACCGCTACGCCGGCTGCCACAACCAGTCAAATGGCAGGTTAGTTGATGAGTATGCAAGCCGAAGAAAACGTGGCGGATCAAGCCGCATTCGAGCGCACAGCTGCCGGGTCAGCCGCAGCGCCGGCATCGACGGCTGCGCCGGATCCCGACCGCGCGGTCGTGAGCCGCACGCGCCAGTTCGACAATGCTCGTTTGCGCGAGGATTTCGCCGATCAGGGCGCTTTCCTGTACCTCGAAGATTTTTTGGCGCCCGAAGTGACCGCGCAACTGGTGCACCACGCCCGTGCGCTGCTCGACGAGGTGAACCGCAACTATCTGCCGGGCCACAAGCAGGGCGGCAGCGTCAGCCGCCACATGATCGACCAGCTCGCGCCGTTTATCGCCGAGTTGTATCGCTCGAAAGAACTGATTGCCTGGCTTGAACAGTTGAGCGGCGACAAGCTGATGGTGTCGCCCGTCGACGATCCGCACGCCTACGCGCTGTATTACTACACGCGCCCGGGCGACCACATTGGCTGGCACTACGACACGTCGTATTACGACGGCCGCCGTTACACGCTGCTGCTGGGCGTGATCGACGAATCGTCGTGCCGCCTTGATTACGAGTTGCACACGCGCAACCCCGATGTGCCCGACGTGCCAGGTTCAGTGCAGATTCCGCCGGGCGGACTGGTGTTTTTCGACGGCGACAAGCTGCGCCATCGCATCACGCCGGCCGGTCCGAACGAAATGCGCGTGTCGCTGACGTTCGAGTATGTCACCGACCCCAACATGCGTCCGTGGCGCCGTTTCATCTCCAACATGAAGGACGCGGTGGCCTACTTCGGCTTTCGCCAGGTGTTCAGCCAGTTGGGCAAGAAGAAGGGAGCCGGCGTATGAATCGCGCGGCCATGATCCTGCTGTCGATCGGCGTGGCGCTGTTCGTCGCGCTGCTGGCGTGGCAGGGCCTCGGCTCGGTGACGTCCACGCTGCTGGCGGCCGGTTGGGGGCTTGCGCTGGTAGCCGCGTTTCACGTCGTACCGCTGGTGCTGGACGCTGGCGCAATCACCATGTTGATCGACCGTCGGCGTGACAGTATTCGCCCGTTGGACACACTGCTGGCGCGCTGGACCGGCGAATCGGTCAACAGTCTGCTACCCGCCGGTCAGATCGGTGGTCCTGTGGTGATCGTGCGGCAACTGACGCAACGTGGCATGCGCATGCGCGACGCGGCAGCGACCATCACGGTGAGCACAACGCTGCAGGCACTGGCACAAATCGTCTTTGCCGTACTCGGGCTCTTGCTGTTCGGCGCGTACGCCGCGCAGGGCGCGCTGCACGATCTGCGTACTGCGACGTTTATCGCCACGGGCGTGTTGGCCGCGCTGATCGCACTGTTCTTCTTCGCCCAGCGGCGCGGGCTCTTCGGGCGGCTGCTGCGGGTGCTTGCCAAGGTGTTCGGCAAGCGCGACTGGTCAGTGCTCACCACTCGCGCCGATGCCGTCGATGGCGCCGTGCAGGCGCTCTACCGCGATCGTCGACGCGTGCTGGCGAGTTTCGCACTGAGTCTTGTTGGCTGGATTGTCGGCACGGCGGAAGTGTGGCTCGCGCTGCGTTTCCTCGGCCATCCGGTGGGATGGATCGACGCCCTGTTGCTTGAGAGTATCGGCCAGGCAATTCGCGGCGCGGCTTTCGCGATTCCCGGTTCGCTTGGCGTGCAGGAGGGCGGTTATCTGCTGCTCGCGCCGCTCGTCGGCCTGCCGCCGGAAGCAGCGCTGGCGTTGTCGCTCGCCAAGCGGGCGCGCGAACTCCTGCTTGGTCTCCCAGGCCTGTTGTATCTGCATTTCAGTGAACGAAACTGGCAACGGCGCCACGCTACGCGTGTGCCGGCTGTCGACTAAACCATCTTCTAAAAGGGACCACGCATGCGTGCCATCATTCTCGCTGCGGGCCTAGGCCTGCGCCTTCAGCTTCCGCCGGGTGAGCAGTTTCCGAAATGTCTGCTGCAGTTCGACGGCGTGAGCCTGCTTGAACGGCATCTGCAGATGCTCGAAACGGCTGGCGTGACGGACGTCGTACTGGCACTCGGGTTTCAGCCGGGGCTGGTCGAGGCCGAGCTGAAGCGCATCAACTGGCCGCACCCGGTCGAGATTGTGATCAACCCGCGTTACGACCTGGGTAGCGTGCTGACGGTGCACACGGTGGCCGAGGCGCTGACGCGCGGCGGCGATGTCCTGCTGATGGATGCCGACGTGCTGTACGACGAGCGCATCCTGAACGCACTGGTAGCGGGCGAGACGGTCAACCGCCTGTTGATCGACCGCGAGTTCGAAGCGGGTGACGAGCCCGTCAAGCTGTGTCTGAAAGACGGCGTGCCGGTGGAACTGCGCAAGCAGCTCGCCGTCAACATCGACTACGACACGATTGGCGAATCGGTGGGGTTCTTCCGCTTCCGCGAGCAAACCGCGCAGCGCTTTGCGCAGATCGTCGCCGGGTACATTGACAGCGATCGCGCGAACATGCCGCACGAAGAAGCGGTGCGCGATCTGTTGCTGGAACGCAGTCAGGTATTCGATACGGCCGACGTCACCGGCGCACCGTGGATCGAGATCGACTTCCCGAACGATGTCGAGCGCGCCCGCACCGAAATCCTGCCGCAACTGCAACCGCTGGTCACGGCGCCGCGCTAAGCGCTGCTGATTGCTGAGTCCGCCATGCGCCCTGCATGGCGGAAGCCGTACTACTCCCCACCTCGCGCACTTCGTTGCGTTTTCAACCATCCGTCACAGCATATCGTGCGGTGCAAATCCCTCTTACGCGTAACATTTAACGCAAGGGCGATGCGATAATCACGGCTTTACACCAACGGCTTTTCCACCCGTTGTCCTGCCAATGCCTCTAGCTCTGGGTGCATTCATCGTTCCGCTGATCGTCGCCTGTGCGATGTTCATGGAAAATGTAGACGGCACGGTGATCGTGACGTCGCTACCGGTTCTGGCGCGCGACCTCGGTCAGAGCCCCATCACCCTGAAGCTGGCGGTCACGAGTTATGTGATCGGTCTGGGCGTCTTCATTCCCATCTGCGGGTGGGTAGCCGATCGTTTCGGCTCACGCACGGTGTTTCGCACGGCCATTGGCATCTTTATGGCGGGCTCGCTGATGTGCGCCGCTTCCAGTTCGCTCACCACCTTTGTCTTTGCGCGCTTCGTGCAAGGTCTCGGCGGCGCGATGATGGTGCCCGTCGGACGCATCATCATTTTTCGCTCCATTCCGAAGGCGCAATTCATTCGCGCGGTCAATTATCTGACCGTGCCGGCACTGCTCGGACCGGTTGTGGGACCGCCGCTGGGCGGCTTCATTACGACCTATCTGCATTGGCGTCTGATCTTCTTCATCAACATTCCGATCGGCGTGTTGGGTATCTGGCTCGCCAACAAACATATCGTCAACGTGCGAGAGGCGCATCCAGGGCGGCTCGACTGGACCGGTTTCGTGTTGTCGGCAGGCGGTGCGTCGTCTTTCATGCTTGGGCTCTCGCTGGTCGGCGGCGAGCTGGTGTCCAACACGCTGTCGTTTAGCATGTGTCTGGTGGGCGCTGCGCTACTGCTGATCTACTGGCACTATGCGGGGCGGGTGGAACGGCCCGTGCTCGACCTGCGCCTGCTGAGGATTCCTAGCTTTCATGCGAGCGTGCTCGGCGGGTCGCTGTTCCGGATTGGACTTGGTGCTGTGCCGTTTCTGCTGCCGCTCGCATTACAGGAAGGCTTGGGGATGACCGCGTTCGTCTCCGGCTCGATTACCTGTGCATCCGCGTTTGGTTCGCTCTTCATGAAGGCGGTCGCGTCGCGGGTGCTTGGACGCTTCGGATTTCGCACGGTGCTGATGTTCAACGCGTGTTTTGCAGGTCTCGCGATCGCGATTTATGGACTGTTTTTTCCAGGCACACCGCACTGGTTGATCTGGTTCGTTGTGCTGTTTGGCGGCTTCTTCCCGTCGCTGCAATTCACTTCCTTGAACACGTTGGCCTATGCGGACATTCCGAGCGAGGATATCGGGCGTGCAACCAGCGTGGCGAGCGTGATCCAGCAGATCTCGCTGGGGCTCGGCGTGACGATTGGCGGTATCGTGCTGCAGATTTCGCATCGGCTGCAGGGGCATCCCACCATCGTGTGGTCGGACTTTTGGCCAGCGTTTCTGGTGGTGGGGCTGTTCTCGGTCTGCTCGATTCCGGTGACGGCGCGTTTGCCGCAAGGCGTGGGCGACGAAGTTGCGAAGGGTGGACGCGGGCGCGCATGAGTCGACGGGTTGTGGTCGGCGCGTTGCGCTTCGCTTCGCAAAACCGTGTGCTGCATGCTATAAGCGCAAGACAGACGTTTTCCTCACAACTTAGGAATTGTCATGGAGGGCAGTCAATGTCATTGGGCCAAGTAAAGTTGTCCGCAACCCTGCTCGCGGCGTCGGCACTCGTTACCGTTTCAAGCGCTTTCCTCGAAGCCGCCCCAGCCTACGCTAAGGCACCGGCGAAACAGGCGGCAGTGCTCGACGCTTCGGCGGTCGCTGTCGCAGACAAGTTTAGCGCCGACGCGGCCGAGCAGATCTTCAAGGAAGGCGGCAACGCCGTTGATGCCGCGGTCGCCATTGCCTTCACGCTTGCCGTGACTTATCCGGAAGCCGGCAACATCGGCGGGGGCGGTTTCATGACGCTGTACGTGGGCGGCAAACCGTACTTTCTCGACTATCGTGAGAAAGCACCGTTGGCCGCGACAAAAAACATGTATCTCGACGATAAGGGCGAGGTCATCAAGGGCATGAGCCTGTTCGGTTATCGTGCGGTCGGCGTGCCGGGCACAGTCGAAGGCATGTGGGAAGCGCAGCGCCGCTTCGGCAAGCTAAAGTGGAAGCAGGACCTGGCACCCGCCATCAAGTACGCCACCGATGGCTTCGAAGTAAGCGAACAGTTGCAGCAGCGCCGTGACGACGCGGCTAAAGACTTCGCGGGCAAAACCAATTTCGATACCTACTTCGGCAATCTTAAGCAGGGCGTCAATTTCAAACAGCCCGAGCTGGCTGCGGTGCTCACGCGCATCTCCGATCAAGGTGCTGACGGCTTCTACGAAGGCAAGACCGCTGACCTGATCGCTGCGTCGATGCGTGGTCATGGTCTGATCACCAGGCAGGATTTGCAGCAGTACAAGGCGGTGTGGCGTCAGCCGGTGCAGGCCAACTGGAACGGCTATCGTGTGATTACCGCGCCGCCGCCGAGCTCGGGTGGTATCGGCCTCGTGCAATTGCTGAAGATGAAAGAGGACATCGCGCCCGAGTTCAAGGATGTGCCGCTCAATTCCGTGCAATACGTGCATCTGATTGCGGAGATTGAAAAGCGCGTGTTCGCCGATCGCGCGCAATACCTTGGCGACCCGGATTTCTACAAGGTGCCGGTTGCGCGTTTGATCAACGATTCGTACCTCGCCAAGCGCGCCGCCGAGGTCGACCCCAATGCGCCGTCGGATACCAAGAGCGTGCAACCGGGGCTCGGCACGTCGATGCCGGAAAAGGCCGAGACCACGCATTTCTCGGTGATCGACAAATGGGGTAACGCGGTGTCGAACACCTACACGCTGAACGGTTATTTCGGCTCGGGTGTCGTGGTCGATGGCACGGGTATCCTGCTAAACGACGAGATGGACGACTTCTCCGCGAAGCCAGGCGTGGCTAACATGTTCGGCGTGGTGGGCAGCGACGCGAATTCGATCGCGCCGAAGAAGCGTCCGCTGTCGTCGATGACCCCGACCATTCTCACCAAGGACGGCAAGGTGGCACTCGTGATCGGCACACCGGGCGGTTCGCGCATCTTCACCTCGATCTTCCAGGTGATCAACAACATCTACGACTTCAATATGCCGTTGCAGGATGCGGTCGCCGCGATGCGCTTCCATCATCAGTTGCTGCCACCGAATACCATCTTCTGGGAGCCGTATAAGCCAATCGAAGGTGAACTCGCTCAGCAGATCGAAGCGAAGGGCTACGTGTTGAAGGGCCAGGACTTCAGTGGGGATATCCAGGCTATCAAGGTGAACGGCGACACGCCGGAACCGGCCGCCGATCCGCGTGGCCGTGGTGTGACGCGCGTGATTCAGTGAGGATGTGAATGAGGGCGGTGCGCGCGTCGATCAGTATCGGGCTCGCCGTCCCCCCCTCCCTGTGCCACGGCAAAGCAGCGCCTTAGCTGACCCGTCAGGTCGCCTGTTCGACAGGCATCAGCGTGAGTTCAAGCCGTTGCGCGCCACGCAGCACGGTCACACTCACCGGACGATCAATGCGCGATGCGTCGAGTACCCGTTGCAGGCTGTCGACGCCATCGACGGGCAGCGTATCGATGGCGACGACCGTATCGTCGGTGCGCAGACCGCCTAGGGCCGCCGGGCTGCCTTTGACGATTTCGACGACCTGTACCCCGCTTTCCGAATCGAATCCGAAATATCGTTGTACGCGCCGCGAAAGTGGCGTCGTGGTGCCTGCCACGCCGATATAGGCGCGCCGCACGCGGCCATGCGCAAATATCTGCATGATCACCCACTTCGCGGTGTCGATGGCAGTGGCGAAGCAGATGGCCTGCGCGCCTGGAATGATGGCAGTATTCACGCCGATCACCTGACCCGCCGAATTGATCAACGGCCCGCCTGAATTGCCCGGATTCAGCGCGGCATCGGTCTGGATTACGTCGTAAATCATGCGTCCAGAGTTCGAGCGCAGCGAGCGGCCCAGCGCGGATACCACGCCCGTGGTGACGGTTTGCGCAAGCCCCAGCGGATTGCCGACAGCAATCGCAATCTGTCCGACCCGCAGCTTGCCGGAGTCGCCGAGTTCGACGTGGGGCAGGGGTTCAGCCGAACCAACGCGCAGCACTGCGAGGTCGCTGCCGGGATCGTCGCCGACCAGATCGGCGTCGAATTTGCTGCCGTCAGCGAGCGTCACACGAATCTGCGTAGCGCCATGCACGACGTGGCTATTGGTCAGCAGATAGCCGTCCGGCGTAAACAGGAAGCCGGAACCGGTGCCGCCGCGCGTGCCGCGCCCCTGCGGATTGGCGGGCGTGCGATGTTCGACGGAGATAAAGACGACGGCTTGCTGGACGCGTTCGAGCGCGCCGATCACGGTGCGCGAGTAAGCGTCGAGCAAAACCTCGTCGCCCAGCACGGACGGCGCGGGCGAACTGGGCCCGGCGCTCTCTGACGAGGCGCGCGACAGATCATCGATAAAGCGAGGGCGGCTTCCCATGGTGAAGCTCCGGATAAACGGGAACCCACTTGCGGGGCGGCCGAGCGCTTTTCAAGGTGCGGCAGCGCTTGCTTTGGCCGGTCGCGAAGTGGCCTCAAAATGCGCTTCGATAGGCGTACAAGCCCGGAATACCGCCGGTCATTACAAAAAGAACGTTTTGTCCGGGCTTATACCGGCCCTGTTCAATGTCTTGAATCATTCCTGCGAACGCCTTGCCGCCATACACCGGGTCGAGAAGAAGCCCTTCTGTTGATGCCATTGCACGGACCGCCGCACGCATGCTATCGGTAGGGATTCCATACCCGTCGCCCAGATGTTCGCCGGAAATGTTGATGTCCGCCTCAGACATGCGGTTCGAAGCGCCCATTAGTTCGAGCGTTTGACTGGTTTTTTCAAGCGTGATTTGTGTAGACCGTTCCGCAGAACTGAGGACGGCATGTCCCCTCACGAAGGTGGTGCCTCGGCCGAGTAGCGTAAAGCCCGCGGCAAGTCCCGCATGTGTACCGCCGCTGCCGTTCGGCACAACGACTTCATCGAAGGAAATTCCTTGCTGCTGTGCCTGCTGGTCAATTTCAATGGCGCAACGGGCATATCCCAGGCAGCCCACAGGGCTCGAACCACCCAGCGGACACACGTAAACGTTGCGGCCCAGGGCGCGCAGTTCATTAGCGCGCGCTTCAGCAAACTCCAATGCGTTTGCCGAGCCCGGCAAGTCGTGTACAACGGCGCCGAGCAGGTCGTTCAGGAGAATGTTGCCGTTATCGGTGTAGGCAGGGTCTGTCCGCGGCACAGCGCGCGTCAGGACCAGCTCGCATTTCAGGCCCGCACGGGCGGCTGCGGCTGCGGTCAACCTTGCGTGGTTGGACTGGCGCGCACCGACCGTGACAATCGTGTCTGCTCCCTGTGCGATGGCCTGGCCAACGAGAAACTCAAGCTTGCGCAGCTTGTTGCCTCCGCCGCCGAGGCCCATGACATCGTCGCGCTTCACGAAAATGTTGACGCCGCCAAGACTTGCACTAAGCCGGTCGAGTTTTTGTATGGGCGTTGGGCCTTCCAGCAGTTCGACATGCGGAAAGCGGTGAAACTCAATGTTTGCTGCAACTGCCATTTAAGTCTCCGTGGGATTGGGTATGTGAGAAGACGGTTCATCACTGTAACGAGCGGGATGCTAGCCCACTGCGGCCTCTCGTGATGCCGGCTTTCGGAAAGCGGTGGTCCGGCAAGTGTACCGGGCAAGTGCAAAGCCGTCCGTCTCCAGCACGCGTGCGCCAACGTGCTCAATCCGCCGTGATTTATCTTTCGCGCCTTCTTTGATAGATCATCATCCCGCCGACGCTTAGCGCCGCAATAACGAGCAGAATGCCAAGCACGATGAGCAACGGATCCGACAGGATTCCGTCCTGGCTACGTGTGGTCGCCGATGCTGCTATAGCGGGAGCCGGCGCGGACGCGTCTGATGCTACTGCCTGCGGAAGCGCGACGCCGTATGCGCTTCCCTGGCGCGAAACAGGGACACCTGAGGCTAGCTGGCTCGGCTCTGCTGCGACCGGCGATGCTGGCGAAGCGGGAGGTGTCCCTAGCGCTTCCGATGCGGTCATGACGGGCGCCGCAGCAGCGGAAGCGGGAAGTGTCCCCAGCGCTTCAGATGCCGTCACGAGAGGCACTGCCGCAGCACTCTCAAGACTCTTGCTGATCGTGTTCCATTCAGCGAACACACCATCCATGCAGTGCACATCGGTACACGCATCTCGCTTCTGCTTCCAGGCGGTGAGGTTCCTCGTCGTCAGTTTTCCTTGCTGATTCAGCTTTTGTTGCTGCTCATAGATGTCGTCGTACTCGTTATTCAAAATCGCATGGTCGCAGATGATCCGCTGGGCAGGCTGCTGCGTGCTTGCGCAGTGAATGTCAGTTGCCCACGAGCTTGTGCTGAAGAGCAAGCAGGAAGTCAGGATGGCGCATTTGATCTTTCTGGCGTGCAACGGCAATTCACCCTCCTTTGGAGTGCAGGTCAAGTTGATGAGGCCAAGATTGCAGCGGAACAAGCCACTTTACATGCAAGGCTTGCGACTTGCCTGTCGCCTTGCTGTAGCAAAAACTGCGCCGCTGCGCACCTGCCGCAAACAATAGACTGCAAACTGGCCGAATGTTTCCGCACGGTCGAGGTGGTAAAAGTGAGTGCCGGGTAGGCGAGCCAGCGACCGACGCTCACCGCCACAGAATCATGCCCGCTAAAGAAATTGGCGTTCGCAGTTGCACCTGCGATGGTGAGGGCGCCGAGCGAGGGGGTGATCTATTTTTTCCTGAAAAATAAATAGTGATCCATATTAAATAGAGGTAATCCGTAGAATTCATTGCACGTTTCAATTCAGTTCGGAACCGCTGCCGCTTCGCACGTGGTGAGCACGGCCGACCCGACCTTGGGGCGAAACCCAGGTCAGTCGTTATTGCCTGACGGCCCGCCTTCGGCGCGAGTCGATGCGAGCAGGATTGCGTCGACGAGGGCCGCGACATAAGCGTCTTGCAACCCACATTCGCTAAGCGAATCGCGCAGCCTGAACAGATACTCTGCGTTTGTTCCGAACTTGCCGGACGCCGAGCCAATGAGAGGGGCAACAGTAGCGACAGACGAGTCAGCCTCGAACTGCTCGTGTTCGTTGTCTGCCACGAATGCAATTGCGTGGGTTTCGGTTCCGTCGGCCAAGGTTAGCGGCGCCCAGGTAGGCTTGTAGGAGCCGAGTACCATCTCTCGTATCCACACGACGCGCAACTCCTCGTCGACCGCCGACTGGGGTAGTTTGAGCGCCACGCCCTGGGTGTGACCGCCGGGCTCCAGCGCGAGCATTCTCCCCGGCATGTCGGGCGCCCCCCGACCGACGAGCATTCGCAAACAGAAACTGCGGTGCCATTCATGCAACGTGGCGACAGATCGTCTTTCAACCTCCACCATCGGGTTCCACATCAGCGAACCGTAAGCGAATATCCAGACGCCCTCGGTGTCGGCTGGGCGGGCTTGCATGGTTTCCGAGAGCGAAGCCTCGATGCGCTCCAATGGCCAAAGGCTTGAAAGGCTTTCGAAGTTTTCCAGATATGCGCCCGACTTTATGGCCTGTCGCGTCAACATGGTTCCTGCCTCGTTAAGATTGTTGTCCGCCAGCCCAGCAAAACACATCTCAGGCAAGGCGATACACATGGGCCGACTCGACAACAGTATGGCCGAGGTGAGCGTGGCGATAAACGCCGAGGTGCGAAACGCTTTGGTGCTTCGGACGCGACAATCTCCGTGCGCGCCTATCCATTAGGTCGCGCCGAAAAAGTGTCCGTTCATCACCGTGGAGAATCCGGGTGATCACTGTATGTCCATACAGGTCGTTCCGCAAATATCGCATCTGGCGAGCCGCCTTCGTAGCCATTCACCCGTCTCTGTGTATTGTGGTGGGGTAATTCACAACCAGCGAGGGAGTTCCGCCATGAATCCGACCGTCCCGCCCGACGAGCCACGCATCGAATCGCTCAGCGCGATCACGCTGGCGACCCACGATATGGCTCGCGCCGTGCCGTTTTACGAGGCCTTAGGCTTTCCGCTGCAGTTTGGCGGTCCACAGGAAACGTTTTCATCCTTTGCTTTTGGACCGTCGTATCTGAACCTGATCGCGGACGCACGTGGCTCCATCAACTGGTGGGGACGTGTCATCATTTACGTGTCGGATGTGGATGCGCTTTATCAGAAGGCGCTGGCCGCGGGGCTGCAGCCCGAGTTCGCGCCATCGGATGCGCCTTGGGGCGAGCGTTATTTCCACATCACGGACCCGGACGGCCACGAATTGAGCTTCGCGAAGCCGCTTCGCTAACGCAAATTGGCGGTGCTCGAAACTCGCTATCATATGGGCCAGGCGTTTAGGGTCTCCGCGAGCATGGACGGTGCGCCAGACCCTGCCCGGTAACATCAGTGACACCTCGTGCTTCGATAATCGTGCGGTCGCCGCTGCGGTCCGCGCAGCGTGCTTACCCATTCCCGTTTCCAGGAGAGTAGCGATGAAAGAGCAGGATCCGAGAGCCGATACCGCTGCAATGGCCGAGCGGCAGCGCCGTTTTGAGGAGGATCTCATCGACGCTTACGACGAAGAGCTCGAAATGGAAGTGGACGACCGCATCCTCGACGGCGAGGCCGCTTTTTCGACCGAGAGTCGTGAGGCGCGCAAGATGTACTTTCGCGAGCTGTTCCGGCTCCAGGGCGAACTGGTCAAGTTGCAGGACTGGATCGTTCACACGGGCCACCGGCTGGTGGTGATTTTCGAGGGACGCGACGCGGCGGGCAAGGGCGGTGCGATCAAGCGCATCACACAACGTCTGAATCCGCGCGTGTGCCGAGTGGCTGCACTACCGGCGCCGAATAACCGCGAGCGCACCCAGTGGTATTTCCAGCGTTATGTCTCGCATCTGCCGGCGGGCGGCGAGATGGTGCTGTTCGACCGCAGCTGGTATAACCGCGCGGGCGTTGAGCGCGTGATGAACTTCTGCACCGACGAGGAGTACGAAGAGTTCTTCCGTTCCGTGCCTGAATTCGAAAAGATGCTGGCGCGCAGCGGCGTGCAGATCCTCAAGTACTGGTTTTCGATCACGGACGAAGAGCAGGAAATCCGCTTCCAGAATCGCATTCACGATCCGCTCAAGCAATGGAAGCTAAGCCCGATGGATCTGGAAAGCCGCCGTCGCTGGGAGGCGTATACGCATGCGAAGGAAGTGATGCTGCAACGCTCGCATATTCCAGAAGCGCCGTGGTGGGTGGTTCAGGCCGTCGACAAGAAACGCGCGCGCCTGAACTGCATTCAACACTTGCTGAGCCAGGTGCCGTACCACGAGATTGAGCACCCGCTGATCACGTTGCCGGCCCGTGTGTACAACAATGAATATATCCGGCAGCCGGTGCCCAGCAATATGATCGTGCCGGACGTGTATTGAGGCGGATGACGCTGTCAGGTTGTGCGTGACAGCGGTTGTGACAGCTGTTGTGACAGGGGCGCAGTTTGCGAACTGCGCCCCTTTTGCGTTTGGACGTTTCGTGACGCGCTATGACAGTCAGAACAGGTGTCTAAACACCCAGTACAAGCCCGCGGCCAGCACGATCGAAACAGGAAGCGTCAGCACCCAGGCCATCAACAGGCTGCGCACGGTGCTCCATTGCAGGCCTGAGCCGTTGGCTGCCATCGTGCCGGCGACCCCTGAAGACAACACGTGAGTCGTCGATACGGGCAAGCCGTAGACATCGGCTGCGCCGATCGTCAACATCGCCACCACTTCGGCGGAGGCGCCCTGCCCATAGGTCAGATGCTGTTTGCCGATCTTCTCGCCGACCGTCACGACGATGCGTTTCCAGCCCACCATCGTTCCGAGCCCGAGGGCGATTGCCACAGCCACCTTGACCCAGGTGGGGATGAATTTGGTGGCGTGATCGACCTGCTTCTTGAAGTTGTCGATGACCTTGAGGTCGTCGTCGGCAAAGGCGGGTTGCTTGCTTTTCTCCATCAGGCGAATCGCTTCCGAGGCGACATACATGTTGTTACGCACGTTGTCGACGATGTCCTGCGGCACGCCCGCCATCGAACCGGATGTGCCGACCTGGCGGCCGATGATATCGGTGAGTTGTTGCAGCGCGGGCAGCGTGGCCGGTGTCAGTTGATGGGTGCGCACGTAGGCTTCGACTTCGGCGCGCGGATGGGTTGCGGGTGCCGCGCCTTGCGTATATTTAGCGAGCGTGGTCGATACCTGCTGCGACACGGCGACGAAAGTTTGAGTTTCCGCCGGGGTTACGGCCTTGTTCAGCGCATAGGCAGTCGGCACCGTACCGATCAGGATCAGCATGATGAGTCCCATGCCCTTCTGGCCGTCATTCGAGCCGTGCGCAAACGAGACGCCCGTGCACGTGAGGATCAGCAAGCCGCGAATCCAGAAGGGCGGCGGCTCGCTGCCCTTGGGTTCGGCATACAGTGCCGGCACCCGGACCACGGCTTTAAGTACCAGCAGCAGCAGGCCCGAAAGAATGAAGCCGACAATGGGCGAGAATACCAGTGATTTGCCCACGCCCAGCGCCTGATTCCAGTCCACGCCGCTCGTGCCGTTTGCGCCGTGCATCATCTGGTTCATCAGGCCTACGCCGATGATCGAGCCGACCAGGGTGTGTGAACTCGAAGAGGGCAGGCCGAAATACCACGTTCCCAGATTCCAGATGATGGCGGCGATCAGCAGTGCGAACACCATCGCGAAACCGGCGCTGCTGCCCACCTGCAGGATCAGTTCGACTGGCAGCAATTGCAGCACGCCGAAGGCAACGGCGCCGGTCGAGGTGAGCACGCCAAGGAAATTCCACGTGCCCGACCAGATGACCGCGATATTAGGCGTCAGCGAGTGCGTGTAAATGACGGTCGCCACGGCGTTAGCGGTATCGTGAAAGCCGTTGACGAACTCAAAACCGAGTGCGATCAGCAGCGCGACACCTAACAGGAAGTACGGCAGAAAACTGGTCTGCTGGACGGATTCCAGATCGGAGGTGAGGTGAACAATGCAATACAGCACGCCGACGCCAATGACGGCGAGAAAAATTATCAGACCAATACTGCGGCCTCGGGCGGTTGAATTGGTCGGTTGCGGGTACGAAAGTTCCGGCATGGCCTTGTCCCAAGGTAAAGTTGACACACGAACTTCCCATGCTGGTTCATTAATGTGTCTTTTTGGTGAACAATTTGTGTCGCCTGCCGACTGCGTGAATCCACGTCGCGCCAAAGCAGTTCGCTTCCTTACCAGGCGGGCCTATATCATCGGGAAGGCGTATAAAGGCCGGGACTATTATTCGCCTTGGTGGGGTGTGCGGTTAGCTTCGAACTGCTAATCAATTAAGCTGGCATTGATCTGAATAATGTCGGCGCACTCTGACGAATATGGGCAAAGCACACGCGCATACGTCGCCAGAACGGCCACTTTTGGCGAGCGAGTAAAATGTCGCTCCAGTTTGTCGCATCCAGTTAGAGACGCCCTTGAAACGAAAAATGCCCGCGCTCAACGCGCTCAAAGCTTTTGAAGTGGCCGGCCGCACCGGCAGTTTCACCCGTGCCGCAGAGCTTCTGAACGTCACGCAGAGCGCGGTGAGCCGCCAGGTACGCCAGTTGGAGGAGCAACTCGGCGAGCCGTTGCTGCAAAGGCGCCATCATCATCTGGAGTTATCTGCCGCGGGGCGGTTGTTGCTGCAGGCATTGCAACAGTCGTTCGACAAGATCGAACTGACCGTGCGCAGCATTCAGGAAAAAACCCATCTGAACCGGCTGCGCCTGAACGCGCCGCCCACCTTTGCGAGCCGCTGGCTCATGCCGCGCCTCGGCCGGTTGCGCGACGAGCATCCTGAGCTTGAACTAAGTCTGTCGACACGCATCGAGGACAAACTGGCCGAATCGGGCGTGCTCGATTGCGCGATCCGTTTTGGCGACGGCGAATGGGAGGGCTTCGACAACCGTCTCCTGATGAGCGAACGGCACGTCGCGGTCTGCGCCCCGGCCGTCCTTGCGCGGCAGTCTGGACAACCAGGCATTGACCTGAATCAGTTCACACTGTTGCATGTGCTGGCGAGCGACGATCAGCGTTACCTGACGTGGCAGCATTGGCTCAAGGCGGCCGGCATCGAGGGTATCGACACTAGCGGTGGCTATGAATTCGATCTGCTCGATATGGCGATTCGTGCTGCCATCGATGGCCTCGGGATCACGATTGCCGACCGTCATATGATTGCCCGCGAACTTGCCACAGGCGAACTTGTGCAGGTGCTGAACGTGCACGTCGACGGTCACCAGTCGTATTGGCTGGTGACGCGTCCGGAGCAGGGCGATTTACCGCAACTGGCCTTGTTTCGTGACTGGCTTCAGCAGGAAGTGTGGTTGGCCGAGCGCAACCTTGAGCCGTCGGCGTCGTCACGGGAACGGTTGATTAGCGGTCACTAAGGGACCCACGGCAGGCATCCTCAAGCCGGCCAGAACATCCCCACGGCGGCCAATGCCATAACCCCGGTGGCTATCCATCCCACCCAACGCAATAGCCCTGTCACCACGAAATCGCCCATGATGTCGTGCCGTGCCGCCATAAGCATCACGAGTACCATGATCGGCACAGCGGCCAGGCCGTTGACGACGGCGCTCCAGTACAACGCTTCGATCGGATCGAAGTGCGCGAAGGTCAGCACAATCCCGCCCAGAATGGCAATCGCGATCACAGCGTAAAACTGCTTGGCGAGATTGACCTGAAGCGCGAGGCTATTGGGCCACTTCATTGTGCCAGCCGCAGCGTAAGCAGCAGAGCCGGCCAACACCGGTAGCGCGAGCAAACCCGTACCCACAATGCCAAGGCTGAACAAAAGGAAAGCAAATGGACCGGCAATGGGCTTAAGGGCGTTGGCGGCATCGGCGGATGTCGTTACCGAAATGTGATGGACGTGCAGGGTCGCGGCCGCCGCGAGGATGATAAAGAACGCGACGCCATTCGACATGGCCATGCCGACCCAGGTGTCCAGATGGATTCGCCTGAACTGACCGCGTGCTTGTCTTGGCGCTTTGAGCAATGCCTCCTGTGCCGGCTCCGAGCGAATCTCTTCGACTTCCTGCGACGCTTGCCAGAAAAACAGATATGGGCTGATCGTCGTGCCAAGCACCGCGACGACGGTGGTCAGGTAATGGCCGGACAATTCGATGTGCGGCTTTACCACGCTTAAGCCCACGGCTTTCCAGTCCACTGGCACGACAAAGGCAATCGCGACGTAGGCGAGGAGCACGAGCGTCATCCACTTGAGGAAACGCGCATAGCGCTCGTAGGGGACGAAAACCTGAAGCAACAGGGTAACGGTGCCGAACAACGCGACATACATCTGCACCGGTCCGCCTAGCACGAGCTTCGCGGCTGCGCCCATTGCCGCGAGATCGGCCGCGATGTTGATCGTATTCGCAACGAGCAGCACCATCACCGCGCCGTACAGAACCTGAGCCGGGTAATGCCGTCGCAGGTTCGTGGCGAGTCCACGGCCAGTTACGCGTCCCATGCGTGCGCTGATCATCTGAATGGCGACCATCAACGGATAAGTGAGCAGCATGGTCCAGAGCAGGCCGTACCCAAACTGCGCACCCGCTTGCGAGTAAGTTGCAATGCCGCTTGGATCGTCGTCGGCCGCGCCGGTTATCAGACCGGGCCCTAGTCGCTTGGTCCATGACCGCTCCGCCTCGTCCTCGACCACAAGTTCGGCTTCGAGCGCTTCTTTTGCCACGATCGCACCTCTAGTGGTTGAGTCCGCGAAAGGGTGTCGCGGATTGTGTGGGGCTGCGAGTCAATACGGTGCAGCATTATTCATGCCACTGGCTCCCTGGGTGTTCTTTTGATGCGAACCGGCCATTGCGCGCAGCGCATTCCAGATGGTCGATCGTGGAAGTGAGGTCAGGCGCGCCGAGGCCTAAGGACGAAGTCTGGCGTCAACCATGAAGCTTAAATCGGGTCTTTGGATGGAAGATCCGCTCTTTAGAACCACTGAAGCAACGTTGAACAAGTCCACTTTGGCGACGGCCTCGAAGATGCTTAAGCGCCTGAATCCCGGAATCTCTGAAATCAGGAGTGGTACTAAAGCATGCTCAGTTGTATTAATGAAACACCGTGAGTGCGGGAGACGGTGGCGGCTTAGCCTTTGCCGCGTTTTACAATTGGAAACACCTAAAGCAATTCAATTGATAGTCAACGGATGGATGAAAAAGCATTGCTCGCTTGCTTAACGACGAGATGCCGCGCGCGTTTACACGACAAATCGTAGCGTTAATTCCTGTGCTCATGGCATAGTGCATCACCACACACACGTTAGGAGGCAGTAATGGCCACTCTCGAACAAATTCAATCGCGTATGAAGAAACTCCAGGCGCAGGCGGAAGTGTTGCTTGCAAAGCGGGCGCAGGCAGCGGTCAATCAGATTCGCGAACTCATGCTCAAGCATGGACTCACCACGGCTGATATCGAAGCGCGTGCAAAGGCGAGGCGAGAAGCTAAAGCGGCGGGGCGTCACTTAACCAATGGTGTGTCGAAGCTCGCCGCTGGCGCAAAGGGCAAGATGCCGCCGAAGTATCGGGATCCAAAAACCGGCGCGACCTGGAGCGGCCATGCGCGTCCGCCGGCATGGATCAAGAATGTGAAGGACCGCACTCGCTATTTGATCGATGCCGCCGCTTCAACTGCGCACGAAGTTGCAAGCGCAACCAAACCGGCAGCTAAAACCAGGAAGGCAGCTGCAAAGAAAGCGTCCGCCGTGAAGGGGGTGGTGAAGAAGGCTGCTGTCAAGAAGACTGCGGTAAAGAAGACGGTGGCAAAGAAGATTGCCGCCACGAAGTCGGCAGTGAAAAAACCGGCTGCGAAGAAGGCAAGCGCTGCCAAACCGGTTGTCGCGAAGAAGGCGGGGCGCCCGAAAATGGCAACAGCCAGGAAATCGCCGGGTAGAAAGGCGGCTGGCAAGTCGGCCGCTGCGAGCGTTGCGGCGTAGTGTAGCCAGCGGAGGGCGGATGGCTATCGCGGCCGTTGATGTGGCTGCGAACCTGGCCGCTAGTTTGGCCAATAAACGTGGCCAATAACGGTGGCCAACAACGGTGGTCTACTAACCGTGACCACCAGCCACCAAAGCATGCGCACCTAAACCGCGTCTAAAAACGACATTGGCCCGCCAAGGCGGGCCAATGTTCAAGCGGGAACGCGCGTTCCGGCTGCTTACAGCGGCGTGATGTTAGCCGCTTGCTTACCCTTCGGGCCCTGCTTCACTTCGAAGCTGACCTTCTGGTTTTCTTGCAGCGATTTGAAGCCACTTCCCTGGACTTCAGAAAAATGCGCGAACAGGTCTTCACCGCCGCCGTCCGGCGTAATGAAACCAAAGCCCTTTGCATCGTTGAACCACTTCACTGTACCTGTTGCCATTTTCCTGAATTTTCCAAATAGACGTTGTGTTGGTACCGCGTCGCCGAAACCCGGCTAGGCGCGGAATATCCTTTTACCACAGGAAAATGACAATCTACAACCAGGGCGGTTACCGCCTGACGTCATCGGCACTAAAAAAGCGCGATCGTGCGGTGACTGATCCGCTTGTCTAATGGAAGGGCGCATCAGCTGCGGGCGGCTCGTCAAGTGGAGCAGGATCGCGGTTGCTCTTTCTGGGTGCAACCCCGCGCAGCGTGACGGCGCCACCGGTTACGGCCCGCACGGCCCGGACCCGCACGCTGCGGGCTGGGCCATTTGGCCCTGAAGATAAGGCGTCGAGAGAATAGCCGCGGCGTGCCCACACGTCAATGTCGCCCTTGAGCGCCCGTATACGCGTAAACCCTTTTCGACGCATATGCTGAGTGATTCGCATGGCCGTTGCGTCATCTGGACATACGCAATAGACAACCCGATTATTTGCAGGCAACGCTGCATCGATATTCGCTTGCGAACTTGGGTCCAGAGGCAGTGCGCCAGGGATGCGCTGCGCTTCTTCGACTGCCTCGTCCGGGCGGGCATCGAGGATGATGGGTGGCGATTCGGAGTGCATGGCCGCCTCGAGTTGCTGCGGCGTCAGGCGAACCCGAGCCAGCCATCGTCTAAAGCGCCACCGCTGGATACAGCGAAACACGAAGTAAATGAGCGATGCGCCGAGCACGAGATCAATGACGGTCGCGCCGTGCGCGCGCACTTCAAGCACAAACAGCGCAAGCTGCTTTTCAAAAAGAGCACCGCCCAGCAGCCAGAATGTTGCCCACAGGGCGGCACCTACCAGATCCCAGGCGAGGAAGATTCTCGGGTCGACACACGTGGTACCCATCAAGGGAGGCGTTGCGATGGCGAGGCCAGGAATGAATTTGGATACCGATACAATCGGCGCCCCGTACCGCTCGAACATCGAGCGCGCAGTCCGTACATGGTTGCCGACGGCCATCGACATCCGTGAAAGCGAGTTGATGAGCCGTTGACCGTAAAGACGCCCCGCGGCGAACCAGATACCGTCGCCGATCAGCGCACCCACTAACGCGGCGGGGAGCACGTACCAGAAGGACAGCGTGCCGTTTGCAATAGCGGTTCCCGCAAACAGAAGCACGGGCACTGCTGGGATAGGTACGCCGAGGCGAGTAAGAAGGACGTTTAGAAAGACGACCCCGCCGCCCCAGGTCGAAATTTCCGATTGCGGAAACTCTATCAATTGCAGTACTCCTGAGGCCACGATTGCCGTCGTAGCGAGTGGGTCCGCTCGCCGACGTTTGTCCCTGCGTTTAGGACATTTGAGCAGACATCAGCACGTTTTTCATTTTACGTTCGAATCGATCAGCGTGACGCGCGTGCCTTCGCATGCGACGCTGCTCGATACTTCAAGTTCGCGCCACGGGCCCGCTTTTCCTTCTACGGAGATGAGCGGGTCAATCTGCTTATCCGGGCGCAATACGTTAAACGGCCATGATGGCCGACGCAGGCGTTCGTGTACTAGCGAACCGAGCCAGATGGGAGTGGCCGGCGTATCGTGGGCACGCTCCAATGCGTAGCCCGTTGGCCAGAAACGCAATACATCGCGTTCGTCGCGCCCCTCACGCGCCCGCGTGAAAACGAGCACGGAGGGCTGGCCGTTGTCGAGCTTAGGTAGCACGGGTAGCGTGGTGGCGATAGGGTCGGGCGCCACCAGCATGAGCAGCGAGCGCGCAGAGAACTGCGTGCCTTCGATCCACCCTCGCTCACTTAACTGCGCCCTGATCTGATCGAGGCTCGCCGCCCACTGAACGGTGATGGGTTCACGCCGGTCGCCTGACATGTCGGATCGATAGCATGCAAAGGTTTTCCAGAGCGAATCGGTCCATTGCGCTTCGGTCACGACGTTCAACGGGTGGCTTTGCTGGTCGGGGGGCATGCTGGTCACCGGATTAAAGGTGATCTGCGCCAACACGCTGGCGCCTAACACGAGCAGCAAAACGGCGGGCATTAGAGGATGCGAAGTTGGCCGCTCTGGATTTCGCCAGACAGCCGTCAAGGCAACTACCGCGACCCAGATAGCGGCGAATGCGGCGCCCCCCACTGCATCGGAGAACGAAAAGCGCCCGAAATACAGCCCGGCGAATGCAACCGCAACGACGATGGTCGTGCTTAGCGTTGCCACCAGCACGCTTTGAATCTTGCCCACACGACGAGCCAGGACAAACGCCAGAAAGCCATAGACGATTGCACTTGCGGCGACGTGATTGCTTGGAAACATATACACGTCGGCACCCGCGTAACTTGGCGGTGCGTGCCGCACGGTCAACTGGATCGCGAAGATCAGCAGTTGCGAGAACGCTGCGGCGGCGAGCCAGTAAGCCACAGATAGCCAGCGGCGTTCATAGATCATGAACGCGGTGATGGTGATCACCACCGCGGCGAGCGTGGGCACGCTGCCGAAGGTTGCGAGGCCCGACATCACGCCGTCCGCCCACGTTGAATGGATGGATTGCAGAAACCGGTATACGGATACGTCGACCTGAACGAGCGGGTCGCCACTCGCGACGCCTTTGAATACGCTAAAGAAGACGGCAGCGAACAACAGCACCAGTATGGAGATGCCGGCCACCACACCCATGGCGGGACGTTCGGGGTCCAAAGCGTCGGCGACGAAACGGGCGACGCGGCCGTCGTGGCAGCGTGCCCATGACACGAGCCGTTGTCGCGATGCGATTGTCCATGCGTGCGCGCGCCACAATACGATGCGCGTGAGGTGAAAGCTGAGCCAGCCAATCGCCACCAGAATGGCAATCACGGCGACAAGTCGAAACGACACCGCGCCAGCGAGTTGCAGCGACGCGCCGAACACCACGCCAGGAAGAATATGCGCCGGCGCCCACAGCAGCGCCGAGAGGAGATTCATGAGGTAAAAGCGGGTCGGCGTCATGCCCAGCATGCCTGCTACGACCGGCACAATTGCCCGCACCGGCGCAATGAAGCGGGCGAACACCACACTGCGCGCACCGTGTTTCTTGAAGTAGGTCTTGCCCGCTTCGAGAATCTTCGGATGGGTGGAAAACGGCCACATCTTCACAATCATGCCGCGGTAGCGGCGGCCCAACCAGTAACTTGTGCCGTCGCCGGTGATCGCGCCGGCGATTGCACAAACGAACAGCCAGCCCAGATTGAGCGTGCCGGTGCCGGCGAGTGCGCCCGCCAGAAACATCGCGGTGCTGCCCGGCACAAACGTGCCAATGACCGCAACCGCTTCGAGAAACGCAGCGAGAAACACGACTGCCAGCGTCCATCCCGCGTTTCCGCCTAGCAGATGCAACAGATGTAGGTACGCGTGCTCCATCTACCTCTCCGGCAGTCTTGCGGTATCGGCCAATGAACACGTTTGCGGCATCGGATGGCGTGAATTGAGGGTTTCTTACGGGTTTCGGACGAGGCGCTTCCGGCGGACCTTCGGCTTTGGAACAGCGCAATTCGTGCCATGCTGAAATATAACCTCACCTGGCCCCATTCCGTGCGGAAGCGGGCGGCGCAGCCTGGCTGCAAACGCCGGCACGGGTTGCCCGCGCATCCGGCCCTGCGCGGGGTGCGGTCGCGTTGATCTCTGGCGAACTTGACCTATAACGAAGGTGCAGAGCGATCACTATTTGGGCCGGGAATGGATGAAACCGGTCTGGGCCGCGCATTTCGTGCAGCGCCCTGCGCCATCTTTTTGTAAGGATGGCCGCTGTGAGTCGTTAGCAAAGGAGCCCGGCAGCACGTCCGTTATGGACAGCAGGGAGCGGTCGGTTTCCGCGAGACGCGGTTCAGTCGACCGGAAAGAGGATGGGCAAGTCGGCATTAGACCGGTGCGGTGCCGGGCAACGGACTCAGGCGATGGGTTCCCGATGCAAGGAGTATCAAATGAAATCACTTTTCGTGGTGCCGTTGGCCGCGGCAGGGCTGCTCCTGGCAGCCGGCGTCGCCAGCGGGCAGGGCGCAAGTATGGGCGCGCAACCCGCGGGGCGGGCAGCGCTCGAGCAAAATGCCAACGAATCCGTGCAGGACATCACGGATATGTCGTTCGGCGATATGGGGCAATCTGCGAAAACGTCGTCCCACTCCCTCACCAACATATCCTATGGCGGGACGCCGGATGTGCGAGGCGAGGCAGGGGCACCGGGCATGCCGCCGTGTGTTTCCGGATCGCAGTGCAACATTTTCCGGGGCCGGTGACGGCGCGGATTGCAACGATCGGCGCAGTTTCTATCAGAGCACACCGCCAGGTTTTTCTCGCAACGGTGCGACCCATCGCTTGGGGCGCACCTCCATCTTCCTCTGATCGCCGCGCTCTGCATTTTTCAGGTCGCGCAAAGCATTAGTACAGCGAAACAGATTCGCGATCAGCGCGAAGTCGCACCAGCAACCCTAAATCTGGCGCCGAGTTTGTCTCTCCCTTACGACACACTTAGGCCGCAAAAGCCGATTTATTTTCCAGAGCAGGCCCGCGAAGCCCCTTCACTCAAGGCGGCCGGGCGTCGCATTTCGTACTTGCGGTTGTTGAAAGTCTGAGTTTCGGTGCGTCCCCCTCAATTTGCAAAGTGGCTACGTAAACTGCGCCTTCAATTCCACGAGGCCGCCCGCATGGTGGCACCGCACCGCAGAGCGCGGCAGGAAGCGGCAGATTCCTCCACTCCACTGATTAGGTAGAAGGCAAATGAAGAAGACGTGTCTGGCCGGACTGTTGTCCACCTTGGTACTGTGCAACGTTGCGCACGCGCAAAACAGCGTCACGTTGTACGGTCTTATCGATGAAGGCTTAGACTTCACCACCAACGCGGGCGGCCATCGTGGCTATCAGATGGTGAGCGGCGACACGGTTGGCAGCCGGTTTGGTTTGAAAGGCAATGAAGACCTGGGTGGTGGCCTGAAGGCGGTGTTCCAGTTGGAAAACGGCTTTAACACCAATAACGGCGCGATGGGCCAAGGCGGTCTGCTGTTTGGCCGCCAGGCTTATGTGGGCCTGTCGTCGGCGCAGTTCGGTACGGTCACGTTGGGACGTCAATACGATCCGACCATCGACCTGTGGAGCGGCTATACCGCGGCGGGCAATTGGGAAGGCGACCTCGGATCGCATCCGTATGACAACGACAACGCGGATTGGGATTACCGCATCCAGAACTCCGTCAAGTATGTGTCGCCTACCGTCAGCGGCTTCACCGGCGAAGCGATGTATGGTTTTAGCAACGACACCGGTTTTGCCAACAACCGGATGTATAGCGCGGCGGTCCAGTACCAGATGGGACCGTTCTCCGCTGTCGCGGCGTATATGTTGAGCAATAACGGCGGCACGACAGCCGGCGGCGCTGTGCCGAGCGCTACTGTCGTGTTTGCCGCGTCGAAGCAACAGAACATCGACGGTGGCCTGTCGTATAGGCTCGGCGACAAGGCAGTCGTGTCGCTTGCCTATTCGCATGTCGACGTCTACGACCCGACCAGCAATGCGTACTTCTCGACTCAGCCGATTGCCGGGACGCAGGATTCGTGGAAGTTCGACAACATCGAAATCAACGGCCAGTATTTCTTCCGCCACGATTTCTGGCTGGGCGCTGCCTATACGTTTACGCACGCCCACATTTCGACGGTCACGGGCAGTTCGGATTCGAACTATAACCAGCTCTCGCTCATGCTCGACTATGACCTGAGCGCACGCACTTCGGTGTATGTGCAAGGCGCCTATCAGCATGTGGACGGCAGCACCGGGCAGGATTTCGATTACGCAAACATTATCGGCTCGCCGAGCCAATCGTCGACAGGCAACCAGATGGTTTATCGCGTAGCCATGACGCACCGCTTCTAAGACGACGCAGCGTTACAGGCATCTAAAGCAAAAGCAGCAAAAAGCACAGGCCGGACATCCGGCCTGTGCTTTTTTATATCCGCGAGATTTGACACTCTGTTTCATGTTGGGTACAAAAATGTGACGGGTTTTTCATCTTTATGCGGCTTCGTATTTATTCACGCGGGGATATGATGCCGAAACTGTGATGATTGCGACACGACCTCGCCCTTACCGTTGCGCCTGACGTAAGGCCCAAGGCAAGCGATTTGACCGGTGTTGCCAGAGGCACGGGCTAGATGTTTACAAAATTCATTTTAAGCACCGCGTTGTGAATGTTCCGTAAAGCCAATATAGCAGATTATGTAAGATATGGAATCCTTATTGTAATGTTTCGCGTGGTCTTGCGAGACCTGATTTCAGGCAGCCGAAGCGCGTCCAATACCCCGAGTGCGATTGGCAAGGCATTCGATGTTTCATTATTTGGGCAATCCCTCGCGTTGCGACTCTTTTAGCGGGTCGTGTGGCGAAGAATGCCAATCGGGTTCACGTTCTCAATGAATCAACAGGCGAGGAGCCGATGACCGTGTCCGCTATGGATTTTGGCAAAGTACGCGGAACTGTGATCTCCCCGGATACACAGAGTGCGACTTCAGCCCGCCGCTCAGTTCAGCGGTGGCATACCACGACATTTCGGTGGCTGTCGGCGTACGCTGCGATTTTCACCCTGTGTTTCATGGCCCTATTGGGCTTTCTCGAGTATTCCGTGGGCACCGCGATGGAGCGCGAAGCGGACAGCGGGATTCGCTGGCAGATGCGCTACTTCGATTCGAAGAGCGACGATCAGATCGCACCCATCATCGACCGCAGGCTCGAGCGCGAGAATCGCCACACCAATTACTACGGTCTCTTCGCCCCCGACGGCCACCGCCTTGCGGGCGACATCGTATCGATCCCGGCTGGTCTGAAGTTCGAGCGGGCGGACGAATCACATAGCGCGTCTACGGGCCGCACGCTGGTGCTGGAACAGAATGACACCACGCCCACGGTGCGCGTCATGGGCGAGACTCGCGACAATGGAGTCCAACTCGTGATTGGACGCAGTCTCGCCGATGTCCGGCACGTCCGCGACGAACTGACCAAAGCGCTGATCGCGGGCGGCGTCCTGTGTCTCGTGATCAGTCTCGGCACGGGCCTGCTGCTGAGCTTGCGTCAGATGCGCCGCGTTGCGGACATGCGCCGCGTCACCACCCGCATCGCAAACGGCGACCTGGCGCAACGCTTGCCAATGGGCGGACGCGATGAACTGGACATGCTCTGCCATCTTGTCAATCACATGCTCGATGAAGTAGAGCGGTTGATGAACGAGGTCAAGGGTGCTTGCGATGGCATTGCGCACGATCTGCGCACACCTCTCGTACGCCTGCGGTTGCAGTTGGCCAACCTCGCGGAGCGGGTACGCGCAGGCGGCGACGATGTGAGCAATAGTTTGATTGCGGGTGCACGTAGCGAGGCCGATTCCATTATTGAACGCTTCGGCGCCATGCTGCGCATTTCGGAAATCGGCGCATTGCAGCGACGAAGTGGCTTTGATTCCGTGTCCTTGCCGACCCTCGTCGAAGAACTGTGCGATCTGTATCAGCCGCTCGCCGAAGAGAAGTCCATTAACTTGCGCTCGAGCACAGAGCACGTCGAGCACATCTTCGCCGATCGTGCCCTGTTGTTCGAAGCGTTCAGCAACCTGCTGGACAATGCCATCAAATTTGCGCCGGTGGGCGGTGACGTCAGCGTGGACCTCTGCGCGGTTCGGAATGGCCCGCAACTGGTGATCGCTGATAACGGGCCGGGCATTCCGGTGGGCGAGCGCAATGCAGTACTCAACCGCTTCTATCGGGTGGAGCAGACCCGTCATATGCCGGGAACGGGACTGGGGCTTGGCATTGTGTCCGCGATCATCCGGCTGCATGACTTTGAGCTTCGCATTGGCGGTGAGGATCGTGGCACCATCATCACAGTCAATTGCTGGCCGCACAACTTGCAGTAGGTCATATAACTAGATGAGAATCCTGCTGGTTTCTTCCTCCGAGGCGGAGACGGTCTACCTGCATAAGGCGTTTCGGGAAAGCGCCCACAGCGTCCATGCAGCGGATAACCTGCGCTATGCGTTGTATCTAGCCTCACATGAGGAGTTTGACGCGATTGTCGTGTCTGCCGTGGGCATTGCCCAGATGACGGAGCTCTTCGATACGCTCCCCGAAATGGCAAGCCTTCCGCGCGCGCCGGCACTCATCGTCGCGTTGGCGAGCGGTACGTCGCAAGACCGTGCACGAGTGCTTCGCGCCGGTGCGGATGCCTGCTTTGTACAGCCGTATTCTTTTCTCGAGATGCAGGAGCGCATGTTGGCGTTGCACCGCGCGTCGGTGGCGCGTTCAGCTACGGCAAGCGTCAGCAGCGTTTCGATCAGGCTTGATCCGCTCACGCGTGATCTCGTCGAAGGCAGCAGGCGTGTGCTCATGACCAAGCGTGAGTATCTGCTGATCGAATGCCTGTTACGCCAGGCCAATGCGCCGGTCGCGCGCGATCAATTGATTCGCTACGCGTGGCCGGACAAGGAGGACGTCGATCCTTCAAGCGTCAACCTCGTGGTCTCGCGCTTGCGCAGAAAACTGGACACGAATGGCTTCAGGGCGAGGGTGGAAACGATCAGCCGCTACGGTTATCAACTGGCTACGCGTTGAAATACCGGGAAGCGGTGTGGGCATGAAGCCGTAGGAAGGAAACGCGAGGCACAGCGAAAGCGAAGCGGGGTACGACGCTCGCATGGGCCGGTTGGTGCATGCACTGGTTGGCAAATGCAAATCCAAACGCATGCAGCAACTGACCGCTTACGAGCCGAAGAACGGGGTGCAGTAATCGGGCGGCCCCACACAATCGCCGGGGCCGTCCGGACCGCCGTGTATCGATGCACAACTGGACAGCGCGACGCACGCAATGGCGCCGAGTATGAGCCGTACCCACGGCGAGGTTGAAGACTTCTTTTTCATGGTGTCGAATAGCCTGGTGGTTGGCGCGAGACGGGTTCGTCGCAATCATGGCGTGATCGAAGTGCCAGACTTCGCGCAGTCAACCGGGCGCGGCGGCATCTCTGCGCAACTGCGCGGGAACGCCCCGCCCCGTTTCCTGACGGTTACTTCGACAGCCTGCGGCGCGACTCATCGCGCTCAGTGATGCGCATACAGCGTGCTGTTCAGGTGCGCCAGTTGACCATCCTGCTCAGCGTGGACCAACGAGTGATACACCTGCGCGCGCGTCTTTTCGGCGATCGGCTGACCCTCGGGCGGCACCCACTGGCCGCTCTGGGCGAGCGTCGCACTATTCGTGCTTTGCGCTGACTGTGCGCCGTTCGAACCTGGCGTGGATTGTGCGAATGCAGTGCCGGCGGTCGCGGCAAGGCTGATGAGCGCTGCGATCATCATGGTCTTCATGGCAGTTTCCTCGGTAAAGAATAAAAAACGGGTGGGTTTGTTCGGTGGTGCGACGGCGCGCATCCCCGAACCATGCTTACGAGTGGGCGTAGATGGTGCTGTTCAGGTATGCGAGTTGACCGTCCTTCTCGGCCTGTACCAGTTCGCCATAGACCTGTGCGCGGGTCTTGGGTGCGACTGCCTGGCCGTACGGGGGAACCCATCCACCGTTCTGCGGCGTCGCGGTCGACATAGCCACCGTGCTGGTCGAGGTATTCGCCGTGGCGGCAGCGGCCGGGTTGCTTTGAGCGAATGCACTGCTGGTGGCGAGAATCCCGAGCAAGGCGGCGATGTGGGTTACTTTCATTGATGGCTCCTGGTTGCGACGAGTGAGTAGGGTCCGGGCTGTACCGCTGAGTGCGGTGCGCGTCTCGGTAAGGAACAGAATAGAGAGGTGGGCCTATCGCAACGCGAGCAAGAAAGTGAAGAGATATTTAATCGGATGTCGGTCTGGAGTGTTCTTACTGACTTGGCCAATACGTGGGATCTCGACGGAGCCAATCCACGGTGTTTGGGCGAAGCGGGGCTATCTGAACCATGTGCGCCATGCATTCTCTGAAGTTCGCGTCAAGCGAAACACCGGCCGTTTCGACGTTTTTGTCGGAAATAGAAAACGCGAAATCTGAAAGACTGAATTGCACGTGCCGCGTGAACCAATCCCGATATATTTACCCGCGCTGCATGAATGGGCCGAGGAAAACGTTTGCTACGGATAGGGTCCGCAGCCTTGGTCCGATCATGGAAACATAGGGCACGTGGCGCTGGCTGGGGGGCGCCCACGCGGTTCACGAAGTCGATGCATCGAATGATGGAGAGCTCGCTACGTATAAGTAAAAGTTAGAGATACTAAGAAATAGACCATTAAAAATTAATAGGTTCAAAGCCATCTCGGACGCCCCGTGCATCGGCAGGCGTGCGGGGACAATCAAGAATCGGGAATTAAAAAAAATGAAGAAGAGACTTATTGCGGCGGCCATATTGGGCTCGCTGTTTGGTGTCGCGCACGCGGACGAAGGGGATAGCGTGACGCTCTACGGCATCCTGGATGTCGCCGTGGGCGTGGTGGAGCACAGCGCCAACGCGAGCCCGCTGTTTCCGCCCACGGTCAATCCGGTCACGAAGGTCAGCACCAAGTTCAATCAGCCGGTCTATGGGATGTTCAACGGCGGCATTTCGGACTCGCGCTGGGGGATCAGAGGCACCGAGAATCTCGGTGGAGGGATGCATGCGTTCTTCGATCTGGAATCGGGCATCGATGTTCAATCGGGCGCGCTCAACAATGCCGCAGGCGCGGTTGCCGGTGCGAACAATACCGTCGCAGGCGCCTCGGCGCTCAGTGGACAATTGTTCAACCGTGGTGCTTATGTTGGCTTGAAGCAGGACGGGTTCGGCTCGGTGTCGTTTGGACGTTCAACGACGCTTGGATTCGATGCAATCGCCGCCTATGACCCGCTGTTCTCCGCCCAGTTGTTCTCGCCAATCGGCTTCTCCGGATCGTACTCAGCAGGGGGCATTACGGAAGGTTCACGCCAGGACAACAACATCAAGTACGTGAATCACCTCGGTCCGGTCAATGTGGGCCTCTCTTATAGCCTGGGCGGCGTTGCCGGGAACTTCGGCGAGGGTTCAACCTTCGGTGCCAACGTGGGTTACGAGGCGAACAACTTCGGCATTCAGGCGACCTACTATCAAGCCCGCGATGAGGTGCATTCCGGCGCATTGGTCGGCGCCAATGCCGTGGGCAGTACATTGATCGGCACCAACGTCGGCACGCTGACGCTGGATAACGACCAGGACTTTATGGTTGCCGCGAAGTATTCGTTCGGCGGCGCAACCATCCGCGGCGGCTTCGAGCATTACGAACTGAAGGCGCCGACAGACCCGGCTGCAACGGACGCAACGACAGACTACTTCGGCTACTCGGGAAAACTAACCAACACGGTCAACCCGACAAAGACGAATCTCTACTTCGTGGGCGGCGATTACACGTTCACGCCGACCTTCGATGTGGCTGCGGGGTTCTACGATACCCAGACCATGCAATCGACCGGCGTAGCGGGTGGCAATCAGCTGCAATACTCGCTGCTGGCTGACTATCATTTCAGCCATCGCACTGATGTGTACCTGGGCTACATGTTTTCCAAGTACAACGGCGCGGCGTTCGTCGGGTACGAGCCTACCAACTATATCGTTGCGGCGGGCATGCGCATCTTGTTCTAGGCGTATGGGAGTGGCCTGGTGTGAGTGGACACGGGTTACGCCGGTCTATCGATCCTCAAACATGGCCAAAGATAGCCAAGGATAGGTAAACGTATCTGGAAGCCGGTAAGCGCGCGTGAGGCGCACTTACCGGCTTCATTGTTTTATTTGTGTCAGACTCGAACCCTCAGCGATCTCCGGTTGCGTAGTTCACCGCGACGCGGACACATCCGTCTCCACGCTTTGCGCTCCTATCCTTCATCTGCCCGGCTTACCATGCGTTCCAAGTTCATCAAATGGCTGTTCATTGTCTGCCTGCTCGGCAGCGGCACGTTTTACTCCGCGGGGATACTGGTCCTGTTCCCGTTCGTGGGGCGCGCCGGCCGCTATTGGCTGGCGGCGCAATGGTGCCGTGCAATGGTTGCATGGATGCGCTGGCTGCCTGGCGTGGACTGTTCGGTGGAGGGGCTGGAACATCTTCCACCGGGTCCGTCAATCATTCTCTGTCGTCATGAGTCAACGTGGGAGACGCTGGCGTTTCTCGCGTTGTTTCCCCGTCGCATCAGCTTCGTGTTCAAAGAGGATCTGCTGCGGATTCCGTTTTTCGGCTGGGTTCTGCGCGGCCTTGACATGGTCAGCCTGAATCGGGGCTCGCCTCGCCAGGCGCATCAGGCGGTGACGCAGGAGTGTGCCGAGCGGCTCGCCAAGGGGGACGTGGTCGTGATCTTTCCGGAAGGCACCCGCGTACCTCATGACGCGCCGTTGCGTCTGACTTCGGGCGGGATTCGCCTGGCATGCGCGACCGGTGCGCCGGTGGTGCCGGTAGTCCACAACGCGGGCAAGGTTTGGCCGGCGAAAGGGTGGCCTGTCAACCGGGGACAGATTCGGGTGGTCGTTGGACCGGCGTTTGCATCCCGAGGGGCGTCGCAACAGGAATTGAGCCGCACTGTTCACGACTGGATGCAAACGACGTTGCACGAGCTGTGAGCGGGCAATACGGGCTTGCGAGGCGTGCTGGCGGCCGATTGGACCTCGTGGCCGCACACGGACCTGCAGGGCACTGTAAAAATACGTGGGTTATAGGGTTTACACTGATCAGCGACCCTCGCAAAAACAAAAGGCCCGCGCAGGCGGGCCTTTTGTAGCAGGGGAACGGATGTTCCAGCGCTATTACAGCGGCGTGATGTTAGCCGCTTGCTTACCCTTCGGACCCTGCTTCACTTCGAAGCTGACCTTCTGGTTTTCCTGCAGCGACTTGAAGCCGCTACCTTGCACTTCGGAGAAATGCGCAAACAGGTCTTCGCCGCCGCCATCCGGCGTGATGAAACCAAAACCCTTTGCATCATTGAACCACTTCACAATACCGGTTGCCATTTTTTAATCCATTCAAATTAAATGTCGCGTTCACGTTTGCCGCGTCTTCGCCCCGCGACCGAACGCGAAGAATGACTTTGTACCACGCTGATATGAAAACCGCCAATCATCCTGTTCATTCACGGTACGCGAACCCACGTAGCCGGTCAAATTTGTCAAACAAATGTAATGTCCCGGTAGGGTAAACTGTCGCTCACACTCTCCCAGGAATGACATGACACACTACTTGCAGGAAGAGTTGACTTCGTTTTGGGGCCGTCTGACCCCTTACCTCGCGCTGCTGGAATCGCCGCAGCGCGGCACCCCGGAGCCTGCCTCGCATCCGGCGCCGGTCCTGGCGTTGGACCCGATCGGGCGTGTGACTGTTGATACGGACGAGCGCCAGGCCTTCGCGCTTCATACCACTGACGTCAAACCGCAGGATGACACGTCGGACATCCCCACTGGGCACAGCGCTACCTATACTCGGGTTAGGGCCGACGGCGCCGCATGGGGCCCGTGGTCGCGGGAAGCGTACTAAGCTGACTGCGGGTGGCCCGGCGAGCGCGGGATTTCTCCGTGCTCGCGGCAATCCGGCAGCCCGTTCCCTCATTTGACCGTTGCAAGCATGAGCAAGACCGCCTTTATTCCCAGCGTCCCGGCTAGGTCCGAAAGCGATTTCGAGGTCAAAGCGGCCTCGAAGCTAGCCGGCTACCGACGCTTTTTCGGCTTGTTGAGCGTCGTTCGCAAGACTGATGGCCGGAAACTGTTCCCATTCGATGGGGCGCCGGAACTCGGACCATTTCCCACCAAGATAGAGGCAATTGCGGCAGCGCAGGTGTATGGCGAGCATATCGTCGCTGCTGACCTTGCCAATCCTGAGTTGTAGGCTCCCGCGTTTTATGCAGCGGCGCGCTGAAAATAAAACATAGCAATACGAACGAATAAAAACTCGGGTGCTGAACTTCGAATTCATCCGGAAGCGAATGCGCGCGCTCCAAGCGCGATGCAAATTCGCAGGCAACCTCGGCATCCAATCCGCATACTGGCTTATACGTGTAAACACTACCTGCCTTACGGCAGGTTTTTCCGTTCTGGTTGCGCGTAAATCACAGTACGATCGAAACTCAATTTCCCCTCCATCCTGCCGTTAACTGGCTCAGATAGTGTCGCAAGGCACGGTCATTCGAAGCGCACAGCAAAAGACCCGTAACCGACCAGGCATCAAATTGAAATCGTCGTGCGTTCCCACTTCTACGATTGAGCGCGTCGAGTACTCGAGCGCCGCGAGCGACGCCAGCGGCGTCGCGCAGAACCAACAGTTTCTATCGTATTTCTTCGCGTGGTATCAGCGCTATCAGCATCTCGGCGCGGCCAACATATTGATCGCGATGATGGCGGGCGCAGGCGCGGCCGCGATGTGTCTGAGCATGGCGTCATGGTTGCACCTGTTAGACGGCCTGCCGCCCAGCGTGTTGGCGGTCACTGCCGTTATCGTGGCGGCAGGGTGCGCCGGGTTCGTCTATCGTTTTCTCGCAGCGGAGCGCGCCAAACCGTCGGCGGCCGAAGCGCTCGCCGCTGCGCTCCTCGACTCCAACCGTGAATGCATGAAGCTGATCGGCCTTGACGGACGCATGTTGCGCATCTCGGAGTACGGCGCGCACCTGATGGATGCGGACTCGCCGAACGTGCTCACCGGCGCGAACTGGCTCGGCTTCTGGAAAGACGAACATAGTGTGGCGGCGTCGGCCGCGTTCGCCGAAGCCGTCGCGGGGCAGCGTACTTCGTTTCATGGACTTGCAGCGACCACGACGGGTCGCGAAAAATGGTGGGACACCCGGTTGACGCCGATGAAGGACCACACCGGACGGGTGGTCGCGGTCGTGGGTGCCTCGCTCGACGTGACGGGTCAAACCGATCTGCTGGCCCAATTGCAGGCCAAAAACGAGTTAATGTCGGAGATGGAGGCCCACATGCCGCTCGTCTTCTACTCCTACAGCGCAAACTTCGAGAACTTCCATTACATCAGTGCGGGGTCGTCGCGCGTGTTCGGCATCGAACCGGAGGCAATGCGGCGCAATCCGTCTGCGTGGATCGAACTGGTGCTCGAAGAGGATCTCGAGGCGTTGCGCGCAGAGATGCAGCGCATTGTGACCGAGACGACCGATGGCCGCGCGCAGTATCGCGTCCGTCGCCCGGATGGGGCGGTCCGCTGGTTGCGCAGCACGGGCTACCCGGTGCGCGGCAAGGACGGTACGGTCGTGCGCATCATTGGCACAACGGAAGATATTACGGCAGAGCATGAGCGTATCGCCGCGCTCGACAAACTCGCGTTCACCGATTCGCTGACCGGCCTCGCCAACCGCGCCGCGTTGTTCCGCGAGATCGAGTCACGCTGTACGGCGGGCGCCGAGTTCGGCCTGATGTTCGTCGACCTGGACCGTTTCAAGGTATTGAACGACACCTTGGGACACGTCGCAGCCGACCGTTTGTTAAAGGGCATCGGCGATGTCATCAAAGGCACGCTGCCGCCCGATGCCTATGTGGCCCGTCTCGGTGGCGATGAGTTTGCGGTGCTGATCGGCAGCATCGCGGAGAAGGCGGGGCTCGAAGCTCTCGCGCATGCGCTGCTCGACGAACTGTCGCGCAGCGGCCGCGATGATGGTGCGGGCACCTTTGTGACGGCGTCAATTGGCATATCGCTTTATCCGGAGCATGGTGCATGTCATGAGGCACTCCTAACGAGTGCGGATGTGGCCATGTACGCCGCCAAGAAAGCCGGACGTAACTGCTTTATGTTCGCGGGAAAAGAGGCGGCGGACACCATCGGCGATTTCGAACTGGAACGCGATGTGCCGGACGCACTCGCTTCCGAGCAGTTCCTGCTGCATTACCAGACCATTCACGAGCCCCGTACGCTATCGGTGCATAGCACGGAGGCACTGATCCGATGGAACCATCCACGGCGCGGCTTGATCCCGCCTGGCGTTTTCGTTCCCATTCTGGAGGAGACCGGTTTTATCGCGGATGTCGGCGCGTGGGTGTTGAACACAGCACTCGGGCAACTGGCCGAGTGGCGCCGCCATGGGGCGAGTGAACTGGGCATGTCAGTGAACGTTTCGGCACGCCAGTTACGTGGGGATGCAATCGTGTGGGAGGTGGATCGCGCGCTCAAGAAGTATGGCGTGCCGGCAGCCAGACTCGAAATCGAGTTGACGGAAACGGCGTTGATGGAGAACCCTTATCACGCGCAAAAAGTCATCGCGGCGCTCAAGGCGTTAGGCGTGAGAATCGCCATCGACGACTTCGGCACCGGCTATTCCACGCTCAAGTATCTGGCGGACTTCGCACCGGATACGCTCAAGATCGACCGGTCCTTTACGTCGAAGCTGGTTAGCGATTCCGCGACACAGACGATCGTCGAAGGCATCATCGACCTGTCCCGCAAGCTGGGTATCAAGGTTGTTGCGGAAGGCGTCGAGGAGCAACAGCAACTGGATATCCTGCGCGGCGTGAAATGCGACTTCGTGCAGGGTTTCTTCCTGTGCAGGCCACAGCCGCCGCAAAACCTCGAACCGGCTCCCGCGTTCTACCGCGCTTCTGCTACAGCGGTCGAGTAATGCGCTATCCCATGCAACGTGTCATGCGGCATAACTGCGGATTGCGTGTGCAAACCTGCCACCACGCGCAGACACGCTCTGCGCGGGCGGCCATTAACTGTCGCTCGTCCTCTGCGCTGACTCTCCCTTGGTGGGGACGAGGCGCACCCCGTCGTGTTCTATTGCGCATCCGGTTGCTTGTGGCTGCCGTCATCGGAGGACATGGCAGCGGGAGGGGGCGGGTTCGTACTGCTCGTCTGATCCCCGTTCCAGCCGGCGGGTTTGGTGGTCCATGGGCTCGAGATCGGGTCGCCGTGGTAGGTCATACCTGCCGTGGCGGCTCCGTGAGCGTCGCCGCCTTGTCCTGCGCCGCCCGCTTGCGCAAACGTTACGCTCGACATACAGAGCGAAGCCGCCGCGATGCTTGTCGTAACGACGGTCAGAATTGCCTTGTTCATATCGGTTCTCCCTTGGTGCGCCGCGCGATTGCGCCGCGTCACCGTCATATACGAGACCTTCGTGGCAGTGGATGCACTTCGCGGCGCGACGGCCCGCGCGCTTGTACAGCGAGCGGCACCGTAACGCCAGGTTACCAATCTCGCATGCCCGTATCACCTGTAAATGAGAACCGTCCATAGACTGCCCTCACTGGTCGCTTTCCTGACAACTCATTGTCACGGCGCCATCGCTTCGGCCATGCGCCGTCGTGCCTACGTCCTGGCATGGCCAAGGCGCGTGCGGCGCGGTCACGCCGCCAGGCTCTCTGCTGCGTTGCGCGTGGCGAGCCCAAACTTGCAGGAGAAACCCATGCAGCGAACGCGGAACCTGCTTGTCACTGCGCAGTTCAATGGCACCCAGTTATGCGCTGACTATTGCGAGCAAACCGGTCGCCTGCGCATTCTGCAGGGCAGCACGACCGTGCGTGAGTGGTTCCCGCCCAATTCATGGATCGCAATCGCATCCGTTGCGGGCGCGCGCAACTGGGGCACCCGTCCGGATTCACAAGAACTGCAAGCCTTGCTGGAAAGCCACGCGCCCTTGCTGCGCGGCGCCTAGCGGCGCGCGTTGGACCTGAGCGGGCCTTTGGTGCCAGATGTGTCGTCTTGAGTTGGCACGGCAAACATGAGTTTTTCGCACGTTCCATTCAAAAAATAGTCGCTTGCCGGGCTTGGTGACCCGGAGAAGAATCCTGCTCCATGCACCGGTGGCATGGAGCCCATAGCTGCCGGCAATGCGTTTTTCGCACGATGCCACCAGGTAAGGACTATGCGACTCGACCGGAATTTTGTGAGCGGCAAGTTTGTCGAACCCGCCACCGACGAACTCATTCCCGTCTATAACCCCGCCACCGAGGCCCTGATTGGCCACGTTGCTGGCGCTTCAAAAGACGAGGCCATTGCCGCTGTCGACGCCGCTGCGCTGGCACAGAAAAGCTGGCGTAAGCTGCCCGCCGCCGAGCGCGCCGTCTATATGCACAAGCTGGCCGATGCGCTGACCGAATGCGCGCCCGCCATCGGTGCGGCGCTCGCGCTGGAGTCGGGCAAAAGCGTGGCGGACGCCACCAACGAAGCTATTTACGCTGGCCAGATCACGCGCTATCACGCCGAATGGGCGCGCCGTATCGAGGGCGAAGTCATCCCCAGCGATACGCCGGATGAAAATCTCGTGCTGCATCGCGAGCCGATCGGCGTAGTCGCCTGTCTGATCCCGTTCAACTACCCCGTCTACACCTTCATGCGCAAAGTAGCACCTGCGCTGATTTCCGGTAACACGGTGGTGGTGCGCCCGAGCAATAACACGCCGACTTCCGCATTCGAAATTGCCAAGGCGGTCGAACGCGCCGGTTTCCCGGCAGGCGTGGTCAATGTTCTGGCCATGAGCCATGCCACCGCTGAAGCGGTCTGCACGCATCCGGCGGTCGGCATGATTACGCTGACGGGTAGCGTCGGCGCAGGCCGCAAAGTGCTCGAATACTGCAAGGCAAATATCGCCAAGCCTTCGCTCGAACTGGGCGGCAAAACGCCGGCCATCATCGAGCCGGATGCCGACCTCGAGAAGGCTGCGCGCGACCTGGTTGCATCCAAGACCACGCATTGCGGTCAATTGTGTACCGCGATTGAACGCGTCTATGTACATGAAAGCGTGCATGACCGTTTTGTCGCGTTGCTCAAACAGCACATGAGCGCCGTGAAATCGGGCGACCGCGCTGAACAGCCGGCCGCGATGGGCCCGCTTGTCAATGAAGCGTCGCGTCAGTCGATCCACGCCATGGTTGAGCGTGCCGTGAAGGCAGGCGCGAAGCTCGAAACGGGCGGCACGTTGCCTGAAGGCAAGGGCTTCTTCTATCCGGCCACGCTGCTGTCGGATTGCCGTCAGGACATGGAAATCATCCAGGAAGAAACCTTCGGTCCGATCATGCCGGTCGTCAAATACCGCACGCTCGACGAAGCGCTCGAGATGGCCAACGATCACCAGTTCGGTTTGTCCTCCGTGCTCTACACGGAGACCTATCGCACTACGATGAAGATTGCCAACAACATCGAAGCGGGCGAACTGTATGTGAATCGCACGCCGGCCGATCCGTATCAAGGCTTCCACGCAGGCTGGAAACGCTCAGGCCTGGGTGGCGACGATGGCAAGCACGGCATGCTTGAATTCACGCAAACGCGTCTCGTGGTCATGAAGTACTAAAGACGCCGTCCGCTTAAACCGGCGCGCCTCGCAACAGGCGCGCCATTTCCCAACCTGCAGCATTGCGCGAGCATGCTGCAACCATAACAAAAGATATCGGAGATGCAGCAAAGCGGGCGCTCTTTTGCGCCGCGGCTTTGCGCGTCGTCCAGGAGCACCCCGTGTCATCTCAAGCCGTTCAATCCAAAGCCAAGCTGCCCTTATCCAAGGACTCAGCCTCCCTGCAAGACACCAAAGCACAACGTTATGTGCAGCTTCTGCTGCTGGTGATCGCAGCAGGCGCCATCTATCCGATTCTCTATCTGCGGCAGGTGTATCAGCCGACGATGCTGGAAGTGTTCCACATCACGGATAGCCAACTCGGTTACCTGTATTCATCGCTGGGCACGATCTTCCTCGTTAGCTATCTGCCAAGCGGCTGGCTCGCCGACCGCATCGCGCCGCGCCTGCTGATCTGCTTCTCGCTGATCGCAACCGGCGTCCTTGGGTTGTGGTACTCGACAGCGCCTTCGTTCGATCTCCTGATGGTGATCTTCGGGGGCTGGGGCTTGTCGACGGGCCTGACCTTCTGGGCCGCCGTGATCAAACGCGTGACGATGATCGCCGGCACGCATGAACAGGGCCGCTTCTTCGGTTTCCTCGACGGTGGCCGGGGTCTGGTTGAAGCGCTGCTGGCAACCATCGCAATTAGCCTGTTCGCATGGGTCACGCAGACGCGCGGCGAAACGACGGCCATGGGTTTCAAGCTGGTGGTGTACATGTACGCGTTCCTGTGTATTGCGCTGGGCCTCGTGCTTGGACTGGTGAAGGATCCGCAGTCGGCTAGCGCGGCCGCTAAGGCTGGCAAGAGCAAACGCGGCAACGTGCTAGTCGATCTGCGCACGCTCGCCAGCATTCCCGAGTTGTGGCTCGTCGCGGCCATCGTGTTCTGTGGCTACCAGGTGTTCTGGGCCACGTATAGCTTCTCCGCTTACCTGCACGAAGGCGCGATTGGTTTGTCGGTCGTGATGGCCGGCACAGTCACCACGCTCAAGCTGTGGATGCGCCCGATTGGCGGCATTGGCGGCGGCTTCCTCGGCGATCGCTTCTCGAAGGTTTCGGTGCTGGTGATTGCGCTGTTTCTGGCGGCGCTGTCGCTGGTTGGCCTGGTCGCGGCACCTGGCATCGGTAGTCACGTAGCGCTGGTGTTCCTCGTGTTGTTCATCGGCATCCTGACCTATGCGATCCGCGGACTCTACTGGTCCTTGCTCGATCGCTGCAATGTACCGGCCGAAACCGTGGGCCTCGCCATTGGTTTGATCTCGGTGCTCGGTTATTCGCCGGACGTCTTCCTGCCGCTCATCAACGGCTATCTGACGCAGACGTTCCCTGGCGTATTCGGTTATCAACTCTACTTCGGCTATGTGGCCGCAGTGGCGGCGCTGGGCGGCTGTGCTGCTCTGGCGCTCAGAAACATGCTTAACAAGAAAGAAGGCGCGTAAATGAAAGTTGTCTCGCTCGAAACGCATATTGTCGCTGTCCCGCCGCCGCACGTGGGTGGCATGTACTGGATCTTCGTCAAGCTGAAAACAGCGTGCGGTATCGAAGGTGTGGGCGAAATCTATTCGGCGACGTTCCATCCGGACGCGATGGTCCACATCATCGATGATGTGTTCGGCCGTTACCTGCTCGACAAAGACCCGCACCACGTCGAGCGGCTGTGGCGCGAAGCCTATTCGAGCGGCTTCACGCAACGTCCTGACCTGACCATGATGGGCGTCGTCAGTGGTCTGGAAATGGCCTGCTGGGACATTATCGGCAAGGCCGCTGGCAAACCGGTCTACGAGTTGCTGGGCGGCATGGTCAATGAGCGGCTGCGCTCGTACACGTACCTGTATCCGAAGAACAGCCGTGGCGAGTATGACTACGACGATCCTGATCTCGCCGCCGAGTGCGCGGTAGAGAACGTGAAGCGCGGCTTTACCGCGGTCAAGTTCGATCCGGCGGGACCGTACACGGCGTATTCGGGCCATCAGCTTTCGATGGAAGTGCTGGACCGCTGCGAGCTGTTTTGCCGCCGGGTGCGTGAAGCGGTGGGCAGCAAGGCCGACCTGCTGTTCGGCACACACGGGCAGATGGTGCCGTCTTCGGCAATCCGGCTCGCGAAGCGTCTCGAGAAATACGATCCGCTGTGGTTTGAAGAGCCGGTGCCGCCGGGACAGGAAGGCGCGATGGCGCAGGTGTCGAAGCACACCAGCATTCCGATCGCAGCGGGCGAGCGTCTGACCACCAAATTCGAATTCTTCAAGCTGCTCGAAGCGGGCGCAGCGTCGATTCTGCAACTGAACGTGGCACGAGTGGGTGGTCTGCTGGAAGCGAAGAAGATAGCCAGCATTGCTGAGGTGTACTACGCGCAAATCGCGCCGCACCTCTACAACGGCCCGGTGGGCGCTGCGGCAAGCATCCAGTTGGCAGCATGTACGCCGAACTTCCTGATTCAGGAAAGCATCGGCACGTGGGACGGTTTCCATGCAGAAGTGCTGAAGACGCCGATCCGCTGGGAAGACGGCTACATCATTCCTTCGCAGGAACCGGGCCTCGGCGTGGAGCTGAACATGGACGTGGTGCGGCAGCATTCGCCGTACACCGGCAAGCGTTTGCATCTGCAGATGGCCGATCGGCCTGCCGACGTCAAGGATCTGGCGCCGGCCAAGGGTTGAACTTGAGATTCACTTTCGCATTCTTTCGCATTCATTGAGGCGGACGCCGTCGGGCGCGATACACCATGAATTACGATTACATCATCGTCGGCGCAGGCTCGGCGGGTTGCATTCTTGCCAACCGGCTGACGGCGTCGGGCCAGCATTCCGTGTTGCTGCTTGAAGCGGGCGGCAAGGACAGCTCGTTCTGGTTCAAGATTCCAGTGGGTTTCACCAAGACGTACTACAACGAAACCTATAACTGGATGTACTACAGCGAGCCCGAAAAGGAACTCGACAATCGCTTGATCTATTGCCCGCGCGGCAAGGTGCAGGGCGGCTCGGGCTCGATCAACGCGATGATCTACGTGCGCGGCCAGCCACATGATTTCGACGACTGGGCGGCAGCGGGCGGCAAGGGTTGGGCGTTTCGCGATGTCCTGCCGTACTTCCGCAAGCTGGAATCGCATCCGCTTGGCAACACGCAGTACCACGGTGCGGATGGCCCCATCGGCATCTCGCCGATGGGTAATGCCGTGCATCCGATCTGTCATGTGTTCCTGAAGGGTTGCGACCAGGCGGGCTACAGGCGCAGCGACGACTTCAACGGTGCGCAGTTCGAAGGCTCGGGCATCTACGACGTGAATACGCGTAACGGCCAACGTTCGTCGAGCAGCTTCGAGTATCTGCATCCCGTTCTGACGCGCAAGAACCTGAAGGTCGAACGCGAAGTGCTAGTGAGCCGGGTGCTGTTCGACAAGGACAAGCGCGCGACGGGCGTGGTCATTCAACAGAACGGCAGCGCGCGGACTTTCACGGCAAGTCGCGAAGTGATCCTGTCGGCGGGTGCGGTGGATACACCGAAGCTGTTGCAACTGTCCGGCGTCGGCGACGCGGCGTTGCTCGCGAAGCATGGCATTCCGCTTGTGAATGCACTGCCCGCAGTCGGACAGAACTTGCAGGACCATCTGTGCGTGAGCTTCTACTATCGTGCGAACGTGAAGACGTTGAACGATGAAATGCGGCCACTGCTGGGTAAGCTCAAGCTCGGTTTGCAGTATCTGTTGACGCGCAAGGGGCCGCTGGCGATGAGTGTCAACCAGTCGGGTGGCTTTTTCAAGGGCAACGATCAGCAGACCCAACCGAATCTGCAGTTGTATTTCAACCCCTTGTCGTACCGCATTCCAAAGAGCAACAAGGCGAACCTCGAGCCGGAACCGTATTCGGGTTTCCTGCTGGCCTTCAATCCTTGCCGACCCACCAGCCGTGGCTCGATTGAGATTGCCTCGAACCGTGCTGAAGATGCCGCGAAGATTCGCATCAACGCACTGACCACCGAGAAAGATATCGACGAGGTGATCCAGGGTTGCGAGCTGGTGCGCAAGGTGATGGCAACGCCGGCATTGAGCGGTATCACCGTCGAAGAAATCTCGCCGGGACCGCAGGTGAATAGCCGTGAGGGCTTCCTGCAGTATTTCCGCGAGCAATCGGGTTCGATCTACCACCTGTGCGGATCATGCGCGATGGGTTCAGATGTGCAGACCACCGTCGTCGACGAGCGTTTGCGCGTGCATGGTATCGCCGGCTTGCGCGTGGTCGATGCGTCGATCTTCCCGAACATCACCTCGGGCAACATCAATGCGCCGACGATGATGGTAGCGGAGAAGGGCGCGGAGATGATTCTGGAAGATGCGCAAATGGATCGTGGTGCTGCCCGTGCCAAGTCGGAGTTGGCGGCAACGCACTGACGTTTTAGTAGTTACGAAGTCATAGGATGCGGCCCACGCGCCGCATTCATTCTTCTTCAGGAAAAACCGCACGGCCTTGCGTCATATCACGCAAGGCCGCTCTCGCACCGTCCAGCGCGGTGACCGGCATGCGAATGGTGAGCCTCACGGCCATCTGATACGCGCTCCCTGCCAACTCGTACACTTCCTGCTCAATCCAGCGGCGCACGCGCGCTTCGTCCGGATATCCAATCTCCACCGTCAGCAGCGTCTGCGCAATCCGTTCGACCCGTGGCGCATCCTGTAGCACGCGAGCAATCGCGTCGGTGTAGGCGCGCACGAGGCCACCTGCGCCGAGTTTCACGCCGCCGTAATAGCGGACCACTGCGGCCAGCACGCCGTCCAGATCGTGATGCCGCAGCATTTCGAGAATGGGCCGCCCAGCAGTGCCGGACGGTTCGCCGTCATCGGACATGCCCGACTGCCCGCCCGCCAGCAACGCCCAGCACACATGGGTGGCGGTGGGATGCGCTTCGCGCAGGCGCCGCAACTCGACCATCGCCGCATCACGGTCCGCGACGGGAATCGCGTGGGCGATAAAGCGGCTTTTGCGGATTTCGAGTTCTGAAGATACGGCGGTTGAAAGGGTGTAACTCACGTTAATGTGCGCTGATTAGAGCAATTAAATTTGATTGCTTGAGAGAATTTTGTTGCCGAATTTGTGTTGACCCCCAACGCTTCGGCTACGACGTATTATGCCTACGATGCCTGCATGGGCGCGAGGGGAAAGCAAAGGCTCATAGCGGCATGTGTCAGAAGAGTAATCAATTGACGTTAACTCGGGCATGCTCGTTGCGGCAATGACTGATTCGAAGAATCTGGAATACCGACTAATCCATGCAAAATCGGCAACAAGCAATTTCATAATATCGTCTGTTTGATTGGTGCCCACGACATACACTAGTTCAGTAGGCGCTTCAAATGTGATTGAATCCATTTGGCGAGACCTTTCCGAACCGAAGTATTAACGTTGCTGGAGCTATCATGAAAACCAGAATTCTTCGCGTTTTACTGGCTGTCGCGTCCACTGCGGTAGTTGTTCCTGCTTTCGCGAGCGGTTACGGGCCAGCGCCGTTTCTTAATCCCACCGTTGGCGCGCCTGCTTCACAACAAGGTCAGAATGAGCAAACCCTCGCAGCCGATCGCATGAACGAAGGTGATAACAGCTCGTATGGCGGCGTAAGCGGCGCCGCATCGCAATCGGGCTCATACAGTGCTGCAAATCCTACAGCCATGCACTCTGACGCAGGTGAACCGCTGACGACGCGAATGAAGTCGGTAGACAGCGGTCATTGATTTGTATTCAGGTGCGTTTGACAGGTGCGCGAGGTTTGAATCAGGTTGAACCTGAAGCTGATGCACCGCGCATGGCGCGGCGTCAGCGAATCTCGCGGTTGCCCAAAACTGCCGGCTGCTGCTGCTACGTCTCGGACCGTTCCGACAGCACGCATTCAGCGCATCGCCTCTTCCGCGAATCTCCTTTTCTGCTGCCAGCGCCGTCCTCTCGAATGCTGCATTCGTTGAAGTAGCGCCGTGAATTCCCACACGTTAAGCAACCGTCCCGCCATGGGCGTAGCGATCAACGCGCGCGATAAATGTGGGTTGGGGCAGGCCACCGCAAATCCCAAGGGTCCATTTCTGCGTCGCGGGAATTGGCAGAAAATCCCGAAAAGTCATGCTCGGCTATCGATACAAATATTCGATAGCCAGGATATACACTGCCTCCATCGACGTTGCAGACACAAGCCCCCCAGCCCCTGTCACGTTGCCTTCCCGAACTGAAGTCGAAACGTTATTGGAGTCCATCATGAAGACCAAGATTATCGCCGCTTTGCTGGTTGCCGCTTCCGCCACTCTCGCCGCTCCGGCTTTCGCCAGCGGTTATGGCCCTGCACCGTTCTATCGTCCGACTGTAGGTGCACCTGCTTCGCAACAAGGCCAGAGCGTACAGACGGTTGCTGCTGAGCGCGCCCAGGCAAACGGCGATACGGCTTACGGTGGCGTGAGCAACGGCTCGTCGGAAACGGGCGCGCACAAACTGGTCGCTGGCTTCAAGTCACTGTTCCGCGGTCATGAATCCACGAACGCTAGCTGAGAATCAGGCTGCCTGTAGCAATCCACAAAACAATATCTGGAGGTAAAGGATCATGAAATCGTTCGTTCAAGCTGTTGCCATCGCCGCTCTTCTCGCCGCTCCGGTTGCATCATTCGCGCAGTCGAGCCAGCCGGTCACCCGCGCTCAAGTGCGCTCTGAACTAGTGCAACTGGAGAAAGCAGGTTACAACCCTGGTGGCGACCATAATGACTACCCGGTAGATATTCAGGCTGCGGAAGCGCGCGTGCATGGGGATGACTCCGCAAGCGGCTTTGGTGGGGTAGAGAGCGGGTCGTCAGCATCTGGCGCACGAGCAGGTCTGCACCTTACAGCATTCCATCTGTCAGCGATTCATCCGGCTGACAGAGGCGGCAAGGTTACGGTTTTTGCGGGACATCACTAACCAGTCAGTCTGGCGAACCGCCGGCGTCCTATCCGGTCGCTGAGCATCGCTACCTGAGCGCGCGGCACTTCTGCGCGCCCTCTTTTGTAGAACTGACCTTCGTTGTAATCGTCGAGGTCAGTTTGCTAAAGACTCCTCCGCTGCCAGGTGCCTGGTAGCTTCGCCCAGACGTGTGTCTGGGCGTTTTTTGTTTTTCGCACGCGAGACCACGTCGTTCTGACCGGGTACTGACGCGTGCGATTCAACGTGTTCTTCGCTTCTTCTCCCGCCAGTCCAGCACCAGACCAACTCTCGCAGGATTCGTGAGCCCAGGGTAGTCCGCGCTTGCGATCAGCAGCATGCGCAGGTCCGGATGCTCACTTAAGGCTACACTAGACCGCGCGCTATCCGTTTCGCCGGAAAGTGCGCGTTGTCTTCAGACCTGTACGCTTGCGGAGCCGCACGGGCTCCGCCCTGGTGGTTGCGGCCCGCGGTTGCTCATGGAAATACGCTCAGTCCGCATCCCTTCCGTTGAACACTAGCTGGTTTGACGTTGGCTCCCCAAGAGGATTGGTACGATGGCGAAGATTTCTCCAGGCGTAGGTCCGCGGTTTCCACAGGTCGTCGTGCTGTTCGGCGCTACCGGCGATCTCGCGCGTCGCAAGCTGTTGCCCGGCTTGTTCCATCTGTCGAATGCGGGCTTTATCCCCGGTTGCCGCATCATCGCGGTGGCGCTTGACGACATTCAGCTCGACGACTTCCGCCGCACCGCGCGCGAAGCGCTTGACGAGTTTTCTAGCCGCAAGATCGTAGCGGCGGAGTGGGACATCTTCGCTGCCAACCTCGACTACGTGCCGCTTTCGGCCGGCGCCAATGCGCTCAGGGTTGCGGTCGAACGGGCCGAACAGGCTTTCGAGGGCGAGTGCAGGCGGTTGCATTATCTGAGCGTCCCGCCGAACGCCGCATTGTCCGCAGTACGCATGTTGAGCGAAGCGGAACTCGTTGAGCGCTCCCGCATCATCATGGAAAAACCCTTCGGCACCGACCTGGCGAGCTCGGTATCGTTGAATGCCAAGCTTCACGAGGTGTTCGAAGAAGAGCAGATTTTCCGCATCGATCACTTCCTCGGCAAAGAGCCGGCGCAGAACATTCTGGCTTTCCGGTTTGCGAACGGTCTGTTCGAACCAATCTGGAACCGCAACTTTATCGACCATGTGCAGATCGACGTTCCGGAGACGTTGGGCTTGGGCAAACGGGCCGGCTTTTACGAGCAGACCGGCGCGTTTCGCGACATGGTGGTGACGCATCTTTTCCAGATTCTCGCGTTCATGGCGATGGAGCCGCCCACCTCGCTCGAACCATCGCCAATCAGCGAAGAAAAGAACAAGGTATTTCGAAGCATGTTGCCGATCCAGCCAGGCGACGTCGTGCGTGGGCAGTACACCGGTTATCGGACTGAAGAAGGGGTGAGCCCGGAGTCGGAAACTGAAACATTTATCGCCTTGAAGTGCACCATCGACAACTGGCGCTGGGCCGGCGTGCCGTTCTATCTGCGCACCGGCAAGCGGCTGGCCGAAGGTCAGCGGATCATTTCCATCGCATTTCGCGAGCCACCCAAGAGCATGTTTCCAGCCGGATCGGGTGTCGGCTCGCAGGGTCCGGACCATCTGACCTTCGATCTTGCGGACGCTTCGAAAATGTCGCTCTCGTTTTATGGCAAACGTCCGGGCCCTGGTATGCGTCTCGACAAGTTGAGCCTGCAGTTCGCGATGCGGGACACGGGATTGATCGGTGACGTGCTCGAAGCGTACGAGCGGCTGATCCTCGACGCCATGCGCGGAGACCGCACGTTATTCACGACGGCAGAGGGTATCGAGCGGCTCTGGGACGTCTCGACGGCCTTGCTCGAATCGCCGCCGCCCGTGCGCTTCTATGCGCCTGGTTCGTGGGGGCCAAACGCGATTCATCAACTCGTTGCGCCTCGCGCCTGGCGGCTGCCGTTTGAGCGGGCCTGGCGCGATCCAAACAACCTGGGCAGCTGACCTGGCGAATGCTGCGTCGTGCATGGCGCACCGTGTAGGGGGCTTGGCATCGTTCTGCAGCCTGTGCGGAACTCCGGTAGTCTTCGCTGTGGCCACGTTGCCTCGCATCTACCTCTCATGGAGTTTTTATGACGCTTGCATTGCACGACATTCCCCTCAAAGAGATCGACGGTCAGGACAGCAGCCTTGCAAACTATCGTGGCAAGGTGCTGCTGGTGGTCAACGTCGCGTCCAAGTGTGGCTTGACGCCTCAGTACAGCGCGCTGGAAAACCTGTACCAGGCAAAGCGCGCCGAGGGTCTTGAAGTGCTCGGCTTCCCCGCTAACAACTTCAAAGGTCAGGAGCCGGGCAGCGACAGCGAGATCGCCTCGTTTTGCTCGACCGAGTACAACGTGCACTTTCCGCTTTTTTCGAAGATTTCCGTTTTGGGTGAAGACCAGCATCCGCTCTACGCGGCACTGACAGAAAAGCAGCCGGTCGCAACGGGTGACGGGCCGTTCCGCGAGCGCCTGAAGGGCTATGGCGTGCACGCCGAGAATCAGGCGGACGTGCTATGGAATTTCGAAAAATTCCTGATTAGCCGTGATGGCGAAGTGGTGGGGCGTTTTGCGCCCGATGTGACCGCGGATGATCCGCGTCTCATCGAGGCCATTGAAACCGAATTAACAAAAGCCTGATTCACCTATACGCAAATGGCGTTTGACTAGCCGCCGCGCGTCGGAGACAGCGGTTGTCAAACGTATGAGGCGAGGGCGCGGCGCGCGGGCTATGCGCCGTCACCGCTGCGAAAATGCTCAATGCTTTGACCAGCCGCCACTGCGCGCTGCAGCCACTCGGGCAGGTCCCCGACGTCTGTGCTCAGTTGGTCTGCTTCGGCGAAATCTTGCCGACAGCGGAGTCAAAGAAATCCTGTGCCTCAGCAAGTTCGTCCAGCGCCTGTTCGAGTTGACGGACGGCAAGAGAGTGTTCGATTGGGCAGCTCTGCGGCACGATCTCGCCACGGACAACCCGAAACGCGATGTCTACCTGCCGGGTCGCCCGGACGAAGCGTTCGGCGGCACTTGCTTCACGCGAGTGAGCATGAGTCGACATGGTGTACCTCCAGTCTTCAAATGAAAAGTTAGTTGATAGCGGCGTCGTTACGTTACGATTGGCTTCGAATGAGCTTAAAAGACAGGATTGCCAGGGAAGAACAACATGCCTCTGTTTGACTGACATGTCGTTGCAACGCAATGAAGCGCGTGGCAGTCCCAGGTAACTCACCTCACGTACACGTTGCGCGAATCTCCGCTAACGCCCTGCTCGACGAAAACCGTGCAATAACGACTGATTTCCATAGCTTGCCAGGAACTCGGCAGACGCGCCAGGGGAATGTTGTGAAATTTCACCCGGGGCTGTTAACTTGAGCGTTTCAGTGTTAACTTATAAGGCTACGTTTTCCGGAAACCTGCCGTCACGTCACGATCAGGCGGTCCCGGTCGGCAACGGGGTGGCTCGTCTTGATGGGGTCGATATGGAACCGTACGACGACGAACTGAAACTTTTCGAAGCACACGGCGCCTCGCTGCCGGAGCTGGAGAATCAGGGTTACGTGGACCATGACGGCGCGCGCATCTGGTACGCAACACATGGCAGCGGCTCCCCCGTTATTTTGCTGCACGGCGGCTTGGGTCACAGTGGCAACTGGGCCTACCAGGTACCGGCATTGATCGACGCGGGCCATAGGGTTGTGCTCATTGACAGCCGTGGCCATGGACGCAGCACGCGCGATTCGCGTCCTTACAGGTATGAGTTGATGGCGGCCGACGTTCTCGCCGTCATGGATGCGCTGCAACTTGAGCGGGCAGCTATCATCGGCTGGAGCGATGGCGCGTGCACCGCGGTGATTCTCGGCATGCAAGCGCCGCAACGCGTGACAGGTGTGTTTTTCTTCGGCTGCAATATGGATCCGAGCGGTACGAAGGAGTTCGTGCCTACGCCTGTTATCAACCGGTGCTTTAGCCGGCACGCGAAGGACTATGCGCAGTTGTCCGCCACGCCGGATGCGTTCGAAGCGTTTGTCGACGCGGTCAGCGAGATGATGAAAACGCAGCCCAATTACTCGGCGGACGATCTCGATCAGGTGCGTGTGCCGGTTGTGATCGTGCAGAGCGAACACGACGAGTTCATCAAGCCGGAACACGCGCAATATCTCGCCCGCAGTATTCGTCACGCAAAACTGGTTGTGATACCAGGGGTCAGTCATTTCGCGCCGCTGCAAAGGCCGCCGCTATTCAACGACGTGATGCTGGAGTTTCTGCAGGATCTGGCCGTCTGATCGCTCAGGACGTGGCGTCGGTTCTCGCTTCGAATGCACGGACCACGGCCGCCATATCGAGCTTGCCGTGCCCCAACGCCAACGTTTCGCCGAACAGCGCATAACAGACGTCGAGGAGCGGCGACGCAACACCGGCTTCACGAGCCGCCTCTGCGATCAGGCGATTGTTTTTCAGCACATCGGTGATCGACGCCTGGACATCAAAGTCGCGCGTGACCAGTTTGAGAAGTTTGACGCGGGAAATGCTGCTTGCCATCTGGCCGGCATCGACGATGGCGCGAAACTGTTGCATGTCGAGGCCCAGGCGCTCGGCAAAATGCGTGGCCTCTGCCAGGCCAGTGACCGTGGTGATCAGAAAGATGTTGATAGCGAGCTTCATCAGCAAGCCGCTCGGAACCGGGCCGCACACTACCGTCTGAAGGCACATGGGTTCGAGCAAAGGGCGCATCTGCGCGATGGCCGCCTCTTCGCCCGCGAGCATGGCCACGAGTTCGCCCGCTTCCGCAGGTTTGCGAGAGCCGGAGACGGGACACTCCACATAATGACCGCCCATACGCCGAATGTCAGCGTCGAGGCCGCGCGAATAATCCGGCGATGTCGTGCCCATATGGACAATCGTGTGTTCTGCGACGTTTTCACTGAATTGCGGCGTGCCGCGCGCGAGGATCGTGTCGATCGCATCGCCGTCGGCCAGCATGACGATCACAACGCGGGTTTGTCTGAAGACATCAGACGGGCTTGCCGCGACAACGGCGCCTGCCGCACGTAAAGCCTCGCTGCGTTCGGCCGAGCGATTCCAGACTACGAGCCGCGTGCCAGCACGAGCCAGATTGAGCGCCATGGGCTGTCCCATGACGCCGAGGCCGATGAATCCGATGTCCATATCCACTCCTGTCCCAAGGCGGTCACTGCTTTTGATAAGCTGCTCCGGCGGTGAGCCGCCAATGAGCGCGGCAAGCCATACCGGCGGCATCCGCTTGAAAGCTTGGGCCAAATTGTCATACGTCGTCTTGTACGATTGTGCGGACACATTGCCTACGGGAGCACACCGGCCCTTTCGTCGATATTCAACCGTAGCTGGGCAAACTCACATCCGAATGGAGACGAAGAATATGAGTGAGATTCTGGCGCTTCGCCCTTTTGTACCTGCCAAAGACTTCGAACTCTCAAAGCGCTATTACCAGGCGTTGGGATTCAGGATGACTCTCGAGGAGGAGAGCATCGCCATCCTCAAGCTGGAGAGCTTCAGTTTCATCCTGCAGCAGTTCTACGTAAAAGAATTCGCAGAGAACTGCATGCTGCAATTACTCGTTCGCAATGTCGACGCCTGGTGGAAAGAGTCAAAGCCGGAAGCACTGGTTAGCGAGTTTTCTGTTAAACCGCCGCGTACACCTGTTATGCAAACCTGGGGCATGAAAGTCGGGTTTCTCTTCGATCCCTCTGGCGTGCTTTGGCACGTGGCCGAGGTGCCGTTCTAGCAGCAACGTTGCTGGCTGTGCTTTATCAATGCGCGCGGCTCGCGACACCAAGGCAATTCGACAGGCCGTCACGACGTTCACACGCGTGGGCGGAGCCTTTTCATCTGAACAATCTCCGTGTTTTGTTAGTGCTATTGTCGGAACTGGTGCGGAGTTTGTTTCGGCTCATCGAAGTTCGCAGAGTGCTGCGTTCAAGCCACGAAGCCAGCAAAAGGCCACGACAGAAAAATTTCTAAAGGTTGGCGCATCCAATCGACGCATCACTGCGTACGAAACGTAAGCATACGATTACGCCTGCGTTATCTGCCGTATGCCCGTGCGGCAGATGCACACCTTTAGGAAACGGATGTCATGAGTGCCAAGCCGATTAGCAATCCCAAGATCGCAATCGTCGCCAGCTTGCTAATGGGAGGGGTGCTGACAATTGCCGCGCTAGAGTTGCGGCCAGACGGCAGCGAACTTTCCAACGACCAGCCTGGTGTCGAGAGTCGCCCAGCGCCTGCGTCAGTGAGTCAGGATAGGGCGCCGCCGCCCGGCGCGGTGGCATCGGGCGGCGTCGTCACCGGTGGTGACGCCGCCATATCACAGGTGCTCGACGCGGTTCGGTTCTGTCTTGACCGCAATGATCTCGATTCCGCCAAGGTCTTGTTGCAAGCCGAGGTGGTGCTTCACAAAGACGATCCGCGTGTGATGGCCCTTCAACACGAGGTTCAGATGCGTGAGGCCCGTGTAGGGCACGCGCCGCCGGTTGCGCTCGCGGGCAACCCGCCAACAACCGTGCCGCTGCCTCCTTGGGTCGCGGAGAGCCCTGCAAGCCGGCCTGAACATTCGCGTTATGCGGAGTTGCCGCAGAAAGAACACGCGGCGAACCCAGCGCGCAACGCGCGCACGCGGTATGCGGCGCAGACGACCGTGGAGCTGCGACCTGCCCAGAGAGTCGAAGCAGACCGCCCGCATCCGCCGAGTGCGGAAACGACGACATCGTCGGTGGCACCGGCTTCTCCCGCGGCAGTACCTATGATGGCCGCGGTTGCGCCGCCGGTGGAGTCGCTACCGGTTCATCAAACTCCCGTTGCCCCGCAAGCCGCACCGGTTGCCCAATCCGCACCGCCAGTCGAACCCGCGCCGCCAGCGGTACAGCCAGAGACGACACTCACGCAATCGAATCAGGTACCCAAGACGCGTGCCGAGGTGCGGATGGAACTGGAACGGGCGCGCTCCGACGGCGATCTGCCGCGCTTTGGCAACCCTGACCCAGCAGGCCCGGGTGGCGCGATGAGCATGACGGTGAATCCGGGCGCAATGTCCCACTAGGGCGCGGTTCGCAGCCATGCAAACCGCGCCGATGGGCGATGAGAGCCGCCGACTGCAGCGTGTACCGGCAAAACCAGTTGTATCCGCTATCCGCTATGCGCTTCTGCTTCCGCATGATGGCTCACGCGCACCGGCGGCACGAACCATGCAAGCGCCAGCCCGGCGAGCGCAGCCACCGCGGTGACGACGAGGCCTACGTGCATCGACTCCACTAGCGCGCCGCGCGCCGAGTTCATCATGGCCATGGCGTCGCCAGCTTGCCCCGCGTTGACGAGGCGACTGATCAGCGCAGCCTGCTCCGCGCGGTCGACCAGCAATTCAGGACTCGAAAACGACTTGAACCACTGCGTGGCCTGATACGTGTCTAGTGACCGATGCACGCCGCGGGAATATAAATGGCCAAGCAGGGCACCGGTCATGACTGTCCCCAGCATTCCGCCAAAGGTTCGAAGCGACTGCAGAAGCGCCGTTGCTGCACCGAGATGATCGCGTGAGACGATTTGCTGCGAGCAAATCGTGAGGCTGGTGCCTACCAGGCCAAGACCGAGTCCGCTGATCCCCATGCACGACATCCACACCAGATGTGGTTCGTTGCCCTTGAGCGCGACGACACTCAGCGAAGCCAGAGCGGATAGCGCAAATCCGACATACATCAGCGCATTGGCTCGCCGTAGGCGGGTGACGATGCGGTTGTTCAACACGCTGCCGACGGTGGTCCCCAGAAGTAGCGGGGTGATCAGCATCCCTGAAGCATGAGGCGACATCGCATAGCCGCCCTGGAACAGCAGCGGCACGTAAAACACCAGCGAAAACAAGGCAAATCCGCCCAGCGCGGACATTGCAAAGAGCGCGGCGAGTTTGCGGTCCAGCAGCATGTCGACCGGCACAATGGGGTAATACATCCTTTTTTCCCAGAACCAGAGCGTCAGTGCGCAAACGGAGGTGATGGCGCCAAGCACGATCGTCACATTGCTCAGCCCTTGTTTAGGGAAAAATTCGATCAATAGCTGCAGCGCGCCAAAGGTGATAGCGAGCACGGCGGCGCCGACCCAGTCGAGCCTCACTGGACCGCTTTGCCGCGGCTGCCGCAGATGTGGCAGGTAGTAGTGCACGAACAGCAGCGAGACGATTCCCACTGGGACATTCACGAAGAACACGAGCCGCCAGCCGCCGTATTGGGTCAGGATGCCACCGAGTGTCGGTCCAACGACGTTCGCAATACCGAACGCCGACGTGACGAAAACCAGCCAGCGCAGGCGCAGTTTGGGATCGGGGAACAGGTCGGCGACGGTCGCGAACATCGTGCCGATCAGGATGCCGCCACCCACGCCCTGCAGGCCTCGCGCGACCACAAGGAACAGCATGCTGGTGGCAATGCCGCACAAGACTGAAGCGAGCGTGAACACGATAATCGCGGCGAACAGGAACGGTTTGCGGCCGTACAGATCCCCCAGACGGCCGAAGATGGGAATCGTAATGACCGAGGCCAGCATGTACGCCGTGGCAACCCAGGCGTAAAGATCGAACCCTTTCAACTCCATCACGATGCGCGGCAGGGCGGTTCCAACAATCGTCTGATCAAGCGCGACCAGCATGGCAACGAAGGCGACACCGACCATCGCCATCAGGGATGCGCGAAACGGCAGCAATTGCCTGCCTGGGTCATATGCCGTGATGTCGGGAGTCATGGGGCGCCCTGCGAGGTATCAAAGCGGGTGGACCGTCGTGGTGCGGCTGGGTCGGCGGCGTTTCTGCCCGGCCGTCACGCGGGGCAAGCGTCCGCGCCGTCTTCGGACTGTTGCACTGCCGGGCCGAGGTAGCAAGCCATTTCGTCATTGCGCTGTTGATCCGTTGCGCGCAGAGAGATGGCTGTACCTACCGCAAACACACCGTCTCGCTCATTTATTCCCATTCGACGAAATCATTTTGGTTGGCATCTCCCGTTGGGCGTCCGACCGGTCTTTTTTCCATTCCGCGGGAATAAACCATGGCGTACCTGGGTTCTCCTTTACGTAGGCTGATCCAGATTTGAGCAGTGCGTGAGAAACAAGGTCGCCGGCGTGAGGTTGTCAGTGGCTGTGACGGGTCAGCCGGGCGATCGCGAAAAGTGTATGGGTTTAGATAATTAAAGTAGTACACCGAAATAACGTTAAGAAACATCGACCCTGGCGAATCAATATTTTTGCAAGGATCGCGGAATAGAAGGCGTAGTCCGGATGTTCACCTTGATGAATGCGTCACCTAAAATACAATCAGTTAGGAGTTGGAAATGAACAAGCTTTCGTTGCTCACCATGTCAGTCGCTGTATTCGCATCGACCAGTGTTTTCTCGAATGCCTTCGCCCAGCAAAAGACCCGTGCGGAAGTTCAGCAGGAACTGGTGCAGGCAGAGAACAACGGACAGCGTTTCGTGACCGATACGTCGTACCCGGAAATCAATCCGATCTTCGCGCAGCAGGCCGCTCAGCTCAAGCAGCAAACCGACGCAGGTGTCGGCGCAGCGATGTCCGGAACCAGCGGCAGTGGTGAACGTATCGCCATGCCTGGCAAGACCGGTGGCGAGTCGTGCGTGGGTCCGGTCAGCTTTTGCACGCCATATTTCGGCAGCTAAGTCTGCAACCTGGTGTTCGCTTTCGTTCGCTACCGTTGTTCATCCATGAAGGAGATTGGCATCATGAAAACGCTTATTGGTCTTGGCCTGGTTGTCAGTGCGCTCGTTACCCCGGCGCTTTCCTTTGCTCAAGCAAGCAACCAGCCGGTCACGCGTGCCGAAGTACGCGCCGACCTCGTACGCGTCGAGCAGGCCGGTTATAGCCCGTCCAACGGCGAGGACGCCACGTACCCTGCGCAGATTCAAGCCGCTGAAGCCAAAGTGGCCGAGCAAGAGGGCGCGCAGATGCCTAACGCTTCCGCTACTCCTGGTGTCGAAACGACTGCGGTGGGCGCGATGACGTCGGGCTCCAGCGCAAGCGGCACGCGTCAGCCGATGACAGGCAAGACGAAGGATGCTGCGTGTGTCGGCCCGGTCAGCTTCTGTACGCCTTTCTTCGGTGGTTAAATCGTGTCAGCATGTTGTCGGGTTTGCCGCACTTGCGCGTTATATTCATCGCGCATCTCATGTGGGGTGTGATGCTGGGTTGCTCCGGCGGCATTGAGCGCGCGGGTGGCGTATGACTACGCATAGCCGCCGGGAACCGGTTCTCAACATGACGGACAGAGGAACCTCGGATGAAACTGATGTTCGGATTGCTCGTGCTCCTGATCGCCTCGATCGTGGTCATCCTGTATGCAGGTTCTTACGGGGAAGGGGTGGTGCGCCTGGCAGGCTACGTGGCGACGATTGCGCTGGGCGGCCTGCTCGCGCTAATGGTGCAAGCCTGGAAGAACCGTCGCGCAGCGGCCCGTTCGTCCCGTTAGCGTCCAGGCTGCGGGCGCTTGGCCGACGAGGGCCTATTTCCCTGGTGCGCGACCAACGACTACGCAATGAGTCGCTAGCGCGTCCCCCGCGACCGCGAGATTTCCTCTTCCAGCGCCTTGCCGCTCTGCCAGGTGCCTGCCATCTGCCCGCCGTGTAGCCAGCCGCTCAGCCAGCCGCGGCACGATCCCATACGATGTTCGTCACCCTAGGCGGTTCCTCGGATGCGTTTCGCTCCAGTCGGCGCTCGTGTGATCGATCGACTCGGAATGGAGTTGGATAAATCCAGGCGCAGACGATAATCTGGTGAATATAGTGTTTCAAAGTGTTCGATGGAATCGAAAGAGCGTTTCATCGTGCCCCGCGTTCGAATTATGATCGCCAGTGAAACCGCAATGAGGAGGGGCCGTGACTTCCGCAAAAGATGACAAGACGCAGCAGCGCTACAGGAGCGGCGACGCGGCGCGTCTGGCAAAGATGCCGGTCACCACGCTGCGGATCTGGGAGCGTCGCTACGGCGTCGTCGCACCTCCAAAGAGTGAATCCGTCCAGCGGCTTTACTCGGAAGATGACGTGCGCAGGCTGACCTTGCTGAAAGGGTTGGTCAAGCGCGGCCACCCCATTGCCACGATTGCGAAGATCGATAGTGCACAACTTGAACGCCTTGCCCTGAACCGTACTGACAAGGAGTTGGCGCAGTTGGCAGCAGGCGCGGCAACTCAGATGACGGACATTGCACTGGCGGTGGCAGGGACGGCGCTCGTCCAACGTCTGGAGGCGGAAGACTGCGGCTTGCTCGAAGCTGGCATCGCGAGCATGGCGGAGTTTGCCAGTCTGGATGATGCAACAGCGCATGCCAAGGTCTCGGCGCGGTGGTGCTGGAGGGCATGTGGTCGCGAGCTGCGCGCCGTTACGACGAGCGCACGTTGCCCCGTATCGTGCGCGAGGAAGGCATCGCCGATTCGCGCCGCGAGGTATGAAGCAGCTGGTGTCAATGGTGGAGTATCAAGGGTGGCGTAGATAATAACTATGGATACCTGATCAATTTATGAAGAGCCGCGGATTTTGGAATGTTCGCAATGTAGGCTCTGGCTGGAAGGCTTTAAAGCGGAACGCATGCCGCTTTAAATGGCTCAGGTCCGGAACTGGCTACACATGAGACAGGCAACGGCTGCTGGATTGCAACGCCGATCACGGTGTGCATAACTGTCAGCTTTTCCATGTTTCCATCATTCGACCCGAGACAAGCCCATGACAGATTTGCAGACTCCAATCAAGACACCCCGCTCGCGTCGCCCGGTAGGCCTTGCAACAGCGGTGCTTGCTATTTCCGCGTTTGGATTACTGGCCGCGTGCGCTGCTCTAAGCGGAAGCAAGCGTGGAAACTCGCAAGTTCCCGAGCCAGCCAAGCCGGTGGATCTGGACCGCTATGCGGGCCGCTGGTACGAATTCGCGCGCTATGAGAATCGCTTCGAGAGAGGTTGCGAAGGCGTCACCGCAGACTATGTAAAGCGTCCCGACGGCCTCATTGCCGTGACGAACAGCTGCCACGAGGGCGGCCCGGATGGAGCGGTGCGTGTGTCGGAAGGACGCGCCAAGGTTGTGGCGGATTCGAATAATGCCAAACTCAAGGTGTCCTTCTTCGGACCATTCTATGTGGGCAGCTACTGGGTGCTTGATCACGCCGCCGACTACAGTTGGTCGATTGTCGGCGAACCGAGCGGACGGTACCTCTGGATTCTGACGCGGACTGCGCTGCCCGATGCGACGCTTCGTGCTGAACTCGTGAGCCGGGTTGCCGCGCTGGGATACGACACGTCAATGTTGCGGCAGACGCGGCAATAGACGACGCGGGACCCGATCTGTGGGACACATGCAAACGACGAGTAAGACGTACCGTCCGGATGTCGTTTTTCCCTGTCGTGCGCATCGCTCGCTGCGCACTTGTTTCTCGCGTGTGTTTCGCCAAACACCGCGCCATTCGCCTCACTCATACCGTAACTGGCAGTCCCTCCAAGGCGAATCTGACGTATTGCGCGGCGTTCGAAGCAACATATTTCCCGACCTGGCCCGCAATTTGCAATGAAAGGGTTAAGCCGTTGCACCGTGTCGCGCTGCAAATCAGGCTGACAAAGACATTCAAGGAGGTTGCATGAACAAAGACCAGGTCAAGGGCGTGGCCCAAAAGGTCAAAGGCAAGCTGAATGAAACAGTCGGCAAGGCTACGGGTAACCGATCGCAAGTGCTTAAGGGCGATCTTCAGCAGGCCGCAGGTGGACTGCGTCAGTCCTACGGCAATGCGAAGGCTCGTATCAAAAGGACGATCGGCTGATTGGCGCCGGAATGCGGCTTACCTCACTCATTAACTCAAAACAAGGAAACAACCATGCGTCGCAGACAATTCATCTTATCGACAAGTGCAGCGCTTGCCGCCGGGGGCCTCGCTTTGACGGGCTGCACGACCACACCGCCATCCTCCGACACCGGAGCATCCGCCGACGCCGGCAAGCGGCAGACCATCAACGCGGGTGCCGACGCGACGCTCTCGCGTCTGTATGACACTGTGCACGGCTCGCGCGAACTCGTTGCCAAGGCGCAAGGCGTGCTGGTGTTTCCATCCGTCATTGCAGCGGGGTTCTGGGTGGGCGGCCAGTATGGGCAGGGAGCGTTGCGCGTGGCGGGGCACACGGCCGGCTATTACAGCATCGCAGCGGGATCGTTCGGACTGCAGATTGGTGCTCAATCTAAAGCGATCGTCATGCTGTTCATGACGCAAGATGCGCTCAATAAATTCCGCGCGAGCCAAGGGTGGGCCGCTGGCGCCGATGCGACCGTTGCCGTGTTGAAGATAGGGGCAAACGGCGATGTTGATACGTCGACCGCGACCAATCCTGTTGAGGCCTTCGTGTTGACCAACGAAGGACTAATGGCTGGCGTATCGCTAGAGGGTTCGAAGATTTCGCGTCTGGTGATCTAAGGCGCGCTTCAAATCCAGTTCGTGTTAAGAGAGCGGTAAGCGGGTTTTCAAGGACCCGCTTACCGCTTACCGTTTATTGCCCGCTCTCGGGATAATCCGCGCCAACCGTAGTCGCCTCCCAGCGATCAAAGTCTTTGCGCAGCGTGTCGAGCTTTTTGCGCGCAAGTACTAGCGCAGCCTTGCCGAGCAGCAGGTGCAATGGCGTCGAGTCTGCCAACGCGGCATCGATGATGGCCTGCGCACCGCGCACGGGATCCCCCGCCTGGTTGCCGCTACGCGCAGCGGTCTGCTTACGCCGCTCGCCGGCGGTGGGCGCGTAATCGTCGATGATGGTCGCAGACTGCTTGATCGACGGGCCGGCCCAATTGGTGCGGAATGGCCCCGGCTCGACCAGCATCACATCGATACCCAACGGCTTGACTTCGAGGGCAAGCGATTCCGAAATCCCTTCCACTGCGTATTTGGTGCCGTGATAGTAGCCCGTCGCCGCAAAACTCGAGATGCCGCCAATCGACGACACGTTGACGATCAGGCCGTTGCGTTGTTTGCGCATCAGCGGCAAAACGGCCTTGGTCATATCGATGAGGCCGAACACGTTGGTTTCGAACATGTCGCGTACGGCTGAATCTTCGCCTTCCTCAATGGCGGCAAGGTAACCATAACCGGCGTTATTGACGAGCACATCGATGCGCCCAAAGCGCTCCGTGGCCTGGGCAACCGCAGTGTCGATCTGCGCCCGTTGGGTGACGTCGAGCGGCAGCACGAGTGCCCGGTCCTCATGGCCCTCGACGATGTCCGCGACTTTCGAGGCATCACGCGCGGTGACGACGGCTCGCCAGCCACGCGCCAATACCAGTTTCGCCAGTTCACGACCGAAGCCAGTTGAACAGCCCGTAATCAGCCAGACGGGGTTGTCTCGATTCATCATTTGGGAAACTCCTGTGTCTGTTGCAAACGCAAAAAGAGGCGTGCACAAGGCCGGATGAGCCCATGCGATGCGCACAGCGTTAAAGGTCGCCAATAGCGTGCCCGGCCGGTCTCCGGTCAGCCCTGAGCGCGGTTGATACTCAGGAGCCGGAAGCGTCGCCCGAAACCAGAGGCGCGTCGGGTCGAGTCGAGTCGTAAAGCGAGCGAGAAGAGGACGGCTCGAGATGGTAGACGGCGAGGGTACGCAGTCATTGTCGTTGATCTGAAGAATCGGCGTGATAACCCTGGTGGGTGTCGGGGATTGTGTAACGAGGTGCGCAAGAGCCGGAGCGCGGAAACGCGAGCGCTGATGAGGCCGAAGAATAACTAGCTGAGCGCAAGCAAAATCGTCGCGCCAACGACGATGATGAAGAGGCAGGCAGCGGGCAAAATGTCATAGGGATAGGCCATGTCGGATAACCACGCACGTAATGATTCAATGGCCCCATCATAGGCACAAGCGCGATAAGCGACTGTCAACCATTGCAAAGCGAAGCGCGGCACGCGAGGGGCGCGACCGCTTTGCTGCTGCCAGGTCCTGCTGACACTACGCTGGCAGTAGCCCCTCCCTAGAATGAACCTCAACATCACATACGAGCGTTGCCCGCTCAAAGGTTGCGGAGGTTCAGCGATGAAGAAGACATACCAGGGTAGCTGTCATTGTGGCAAGGTGCGTTTCGAGGCTGACGTCGATCCGAGTGGCGGTACCCGCCGCTGCAACTGCTGGATCTGCTCGAGGCACCCGCAAACGGAGACGTTGATCAGGGCGGAGGATTTTCGCCTGCTGTCAGACGAGGCGGAACTCGGTGACTATCCATTTGGCACGCGCGGTGGGCACCATCTGTTTTGCCGGAGTTGCGGCGTCGCGAGCTTCCGGCGTGGTTATGCGGAGACATTGGGTGGGGAGTACGTATCGATTGCGTCCGCCTGCCTCGAGGAGGAGGGCGAGAGCGATAGGACGCCCGGGCGCGTGCAGCGCACCAGAACAAACGCCACGGTTGAGGCGGCCGGTTGATGAGAACGTGAGGCGCCTAATGTTAAGGCGGAAAACGTGAAACCAGTCGGCTAACCTTCGCCCTGCTGACAAAAGCGACGCCCTGGGATATGTGAAACAACCGCCTGAGCGATTTCGAGCGGCGTGCTCTCGGCTGGCACCACGCGCCTGCATGATTCGGGCGTGTGTTTCATCGTCCATTCCACGAGGCGGTACGAGCGGCCCCACGGTGGCTGCAAAGGGTCCGAGACCGTACAGGATTGAATCTGGCCCACCCACTCGTTGCCGGGTATGGCCCGCAGATGTTCGAATACTGTGTCTTCAACCATGGCTTGTTATTTTCCCTCGCAGGAATGCGCTTCATCTTGCGATGTATGCGGCACGTTGCGTTAGGCGCGGCGCGCGGCGGCATCCTCTGGGTAAAAAGACGCCGCCGGTGCTCTGGCGGCTCAACAGGGGATGTTGAGCGCCATAGTTGCAGGGAAGAATTAAGCCAGCCTTAAAACGGTCACAGAAATACGCGGTTCGAGCCGAACTTATTTCACCTTGTAACCATCGTTAAGCGTCTGCAGAAACGCGATGATGTCGCGCATCTCCTGGTCGGTCATGGACGGCTTGTCGCCGAACTTGCGATCGAACGGCGCATCGGTGAAGTCGACGTTTGCGAGGTATTGCTTCGGAATGTCGTTGAATTGCTGGACCTTGCCGTCCGCCCCAAGGGGGTAGATCTTCCCTGGGTCAGTATTGCGGACGTTGTAGAACGTCATGACCTGGTCGAGCGTGTGATACACGCCATTATGGAAGAACACCTGTCGGGTTGCCGCGTTACGCAGCGTCGGCGTCAGGAACATGCTGCAATATTGCTTCTGATCCGTCAGGTCCGTGCGGAAGGGGCCGCAAATGCCGATGTCGAAGAAGTGCGGGTCCTTGTTCTGCACCAGCGCTGGATTGCGCGGCAGCGCCAGCGCTTCGTACTGGTAATCGGTAAAGATCGGCGCAAAGCCGTCAAGGCTCGGCTTGGACAGGTGGCAGCCGGCGCAATTGGCCTTGTCAGGATCGTTGAAGAGGCGCAGGCCATGCAGTTCGGTCTGCGTCAGGCGAGCCTTGCCCTCCAGCCAGTAATCGTACTTGCTGGTGTACGGGTGGAACGAGTTATCTTCGAACTGATAGCGGCCGATCGCGAACATCGCTTCAGAGACCACGAGGCGCGGGTCCTTGAAGATGTTGGGCCCGAAGAGCTGGATAAAGACGTTTCGGTACGGCGACTTTTCCAGCTTCTGCGCTACTTCGCCGATGTCTTTATTGGCCATTTCGACCGGGTTCAGCATCGGGCCGGAAGCCTGTTGCTGCAGCGTGTCGGCGCGGCCGTCCCAGAAGAAGCCACCCTGCGGCACCATTTGCGGCGCGGCGGGTGCGGCGCCCGCGGTCTTTTGCGCTTTTTGCACGCCGGCATTTTGCGTAGCGAGCTGCGCAACGCTGACCGGGTCGTCGTTTTCGCTGGCGTCGGGACCGATGCTGAAATTCGGCTGACGGTTCAGGTACATCAGCGAGGGCGGCGGACGATAGCCCTGGAGCTTCAGATCGGCGCCGCCGAATTGTGCGGAGAGATTGTTAGGCGGTCCATACGCGTGTTCCGGACTGTGGCACGACGCGCACGACTGACGGCCCGACGCGGACAGCGCGGTATCGAAGAACATCTGTTTGCCGAGTTGCGCCACCGCGCTCAGCGGCTCCGCCGGCGCCCTTTGCAGCACAATGGGATGCGGGTTCGCACCGGTCAGGTTCTCGACGATCTCACCGACCGCATCCGGCGTCTTCTCCGGATACACGACGGCGAAGGCGCTAAAGCCAATCGCTGCAATGACGATGCCGAGCGCGGCCTGCACAAGCAGACGGCGGCCGTTGCGAGCGGGCGGGGCACCAAGGGGAGGGGTCTTCAAAGGCGAGGTGGAAAGCTCGGTCATAGTTTCGATTCACTGCGCTTGCGCGACCAAAAAAATGAAAACCGTGTTGCCGCCCGCGAAGGCTGCAACACGGCACCGCAACGATCCGCTACGAGCGAACGGCTCGCCCGCAGCGGTGGCAATGTTATTAAAGGGCGGGCGGTGTCGCGACCGGCGTGCCCAAGGTCCCGTCCAGATAGACCACCGGGTTGTTGCCGCTGCCGCTGAAGTTGAACATGCCCATGATGCTGCCCGAGGTGGAGTCGAACGAACCACCGCCGAGGCGCGTGCCGCCGAGCCAGTTGTCTTCAATGAAACGCACCACCGAAGTCTGGTCGATCTCCGTGTGATCCACGTAGTTGACCTTGGCCCACGGCGAAATCACGATGAACGGAATGCGCGTACCCGGACCGCAGCGGCCGTTGACCGCGCCGCCGCTGACACCGGTCGTGGCTGCGCCCGTGCCGCAGACGCCGGCGCCGTTCAGCTGGTCAACCGTGCTGCTGTACGAGGCGTGGGTGGGCGTCGCATATTGATGGTCGTACCAGCCGTCCGAGTCATCAAACGTGATGATCACAGCCGTGTTCGGCCAATCCTTTTGCTGCTCAAGGAAGTTGACGACCTTCGTCTCAAACTGCTGTTCGTCGAGCGGGTCCGAATAGCCAGCGTGACCGTCTTGCGCGGCCGGCGCCTTCAGGAAGCTCACCGACGGAAAATTGCCAGCCTGCACGGCGGCAAAGAAGTCGTCCGTGTCGTACTCGTGGTTTGCCGGTTCAGCCGTCTTGCCGTCCGTTTCGAGGCTCGAGCCGATTGCCGCGGTCGAGCTCGGGCGCGTGTGCTGCGCGTTGGACGTCGACGCGTAGTACTGGAACCAGTTGTGGTGCGGGACGTAATCGGCCACCGCCGCGCCCACTGCCGTAGCGATCGTGCTGCGCTTGCAAGCCGTGGTGCCGTTCGGGTTCGTTTCGGTCAGGTTGAAGCCGCCCATGAAGCCGCCCCACGTGATGTTCTGCGCGTTGAGCAGGTCACCGATGTTCTTGCCCGTCAGCATGCCGGTGTCCGTCGCGCTCGAACAAGTGTCATTCGCCGGATCCACGTCGCCCATCAGCGTGTAGCCGCCCTGGCCATCGTTGATGTAGTAGGTGGGCACAGCGACTGTCGAAGGCTGCTTGGTCGTCTTGACGATCTGGAAGCCGTTGGTCTGACCCGACACGACATCCAGCGCGCCCGGCGTCGAAGGACCATAGTCCGTCGTGTAGGCGTTGTCGTTCATCGAGAAGTTCTGCGCGTAGTTCCACAGGGCGGTGACGGTGTTGCCGTCAAAGTAGCCCATCACCTGGCCAGTCGTGCCGAATGCACCGGCGCCGCCGCTCGTGGCGTTACCCGTGTACTTCGGGAACAGGTCGGCGAGGCCGTTATCGTAGGCCTGCTGCTCGGCGGTGTAGGCGTGGTTCTGGTCAGCCGTCGCCGCTTGCGTGCGGTCGAGGCGGAACGGATTGGCCGCGCCTTCGCCGTTCAGCGTATTGGTCAAGTTCGGATTGGCGGTGAGCAGCGTGCCGCTCAGGCCATTGACCGACGGTGTAGCCGTGGCTGCCGTGAAGGCCGGCTCGCCACTCGGGTTAGTCGCTTTCGGGTAGGTGCCGAAGTAGTGATCGAACGAGATGTTTTCACCGTAGATCACCACCAGATGCTTGATCGGCGTGGCGGTGTTCAGTGCATCCTGTGCGGAGGACTTAATGGTGTTGCTGCTGCCACCGCAGGCAAACAGGGCTAATGCCAACCCGGCGCTGGGTACAGCAATCAAGGCTCGACGCAACATTTAACGTAACTCCAAAAGGTGTTGGCTTTTCATTTTTCAGGTCTTTGGCACTCGCCTCATGCAGCGCGCCGACGTTGCCGCGCGCACTTCGCGAAGGATGCAGACCTTCCGGGGACGTGATTTGAAGCTTTCGAATTGAAACATTCGGGGATGAACCTATAGAGACGCTTTTCTTACACGTTTGTTATCGCCTGAAAATAAATTGAAAGAAACGATAAGAGGTATTGGTTGGGGAAAAACTCGGGCCACCCTCAAGACCGCGCTCAAACAGCCGTTATAAAAGGGGTTGGAGCTGCCGACTCCGCCTCGCCTTAGGGCCGCCACCTCGATAACGTGACCAATCTCGCTCAATCGCCACTTTCCGACCGCCTGCGCGCGTTAGTCGATACCGTGCAGCACAACGAGCGCACGCTGCGCCGCTTCCAGAACGTGGAGTTGCGCCTGATCGGTGCTCAGGACTTTGCTTCCTTCCTTGAGACGCTGTTCAACCACTTGCCGCAGGAATTCGCTCTGGCGAGCGTGTCGGTTTGGCTCGACGAGCGCACGCCGATATTGCGCGATCTGCTCGATCCGGGCGCCTTGCATACGCTTAACCAGCGCAATCTGAAGACGGGTCGCGAGGGCGGTCTCGCGGCGGCTCGCCTGTGCGAATCCGGCCAGCCGTGGCTAGGACGCGTGAGCGAGATGGACGAGGTCGCGAGCACGGCTTTGTTCGACCCCGCTGCCTTGCTGGCGAGTGCGATCGTATTGCCGCTTGCAGCCGGTGGTTCACTTTCCGGCTATCTGTGCCTGGGTAGCCAAGATGCGGGGCGCTTCAGTGAGGGCATGGCGACAGATATCCTCGAACGCTTCGCGAGCATCGTGACGGCGAGCCTCGACAACGTCGCGCACCGTGAGCGCCTCAAACAACTGGGTATGACCGATCCACTGACGGGTCTGTCCAACCGCCGTTATTTCGACGAACGGCTGCGCGAGGAAATCCAGCGCGCGGCGCGCTACTCACTGCCGGTGGCGTGCCTGTTTATCGATGTCGATTGCTTCAAGCGCATCAACGATACGTATGGACACCTTACGGGTGATCGCGCGCTCGCCGCGGTCGCCGCCTGCGTGCGACAGCAGGTGCGTCTTGGCGATACGCTTGCGCGTTATGGAGGAGAGGAGTTTGCCGCGTTGCTGCAGGGGGATCGTTCGGACGCGTTGATTGCCGCGGAGCGAGTGCGTCATGCTGTAGAACTGCTCGATCTGCAGGACGACGACGGCGAACGCATTGCGTTGACGGTTTCGATTGGCGTGACTGCGCGCACGATTAGCGGTGGCGCAAATCAGGCGGCCGAGCTTGGCCAGGCTTTGATCGACGAAGCCGATCGCGCGATGTATCAGGCGAAAAATAACGGGCGCAATCGGGTGGAGATGTTTGCGGCTGAGGAACGCAATGCGGTTTAGGCTGGGCGGGGCGGCAATTCGCGCAATACGGACGCCCTGTGCGTGAGCCAATGCCGTCACCCGGTTGAGCAGGTCCACGCGGATCGCAACCCGGTGGCCCGCAAACCCATGACTACACCTTTGCTTATATCTGCGCCCGACCGCCATCGACAAACAGTTCGGTTCCCGTAACGAAGCTGGAGTCATCTGAGGCCAAAAACAACGCCGCAGTCGCGACTTCGTGGGCTTGCCCGATGCGTCCCATAGGGATAGAGGCGACCATCCGTGAAATGATTTCGTCCGGCTGACCATCTAGAATCGGCGTTTCGACCGGACCAGGGCTAATCACGTTGGAACGGATACGGCGATCCTTCAGTTCCGCAGTCCAGGTGCGCACAAAACTGCGGACCGCCGCCTTGCTCGCGCCGTAGACGCCGAAGGCCGGCGTGCCTTTAACACCCGCAACCGAGCCGGTGAGAATGATCGAGCCGCCATCATTCAGCAGCGGCAATGCCTTTTGCACCGTGAATAGCGTGCCCTTTACATTGATGTCGAAGATCTTGTCGAAGTGCTGCTCGGTCAGCTTTTCCAGCAGACCGAACTCGCCGACGCCAGCGTTGGCAAACAGAACGTCAATACGTCCCTTGGCTCCGACAATTTCATAGAGACGGTCAAGATCAGCCAGGTTGGCAATATCGCCGCGCACGCCGGTCACGTTGCTGCCGATTTCCTTCACGGCCTCGTCGAGTTCTTTCTCACGACGGCCGGTAATGAATACATAAGCCCCTTCGCTAACGAACAGCTTGGCGGTCGCCAAGCCGATTCCCGTTGTGCCGCCTGTGATGACGGCGATTTTTCCTTGTAACTTGCCCATGAGTGCTGCTCCTGTTGACCTTACCCTGCCGCGCATCTTTGGTCAGTCGGATGGCTGGCCGGTTTTCGGTTGATGTGACTGCCGGAATGAGTCCGGCGCAACTTGCCCGAAGGCGCTATTCGGGCGAACCGAGTTGTTCCCGGCTCGCCACGCTTCAATGCGGTTGAGTACGTCGCCAGGACTGGCGAACGCATGCTGGATCAAACAGGTGCCGTGCGCAGCGATGCCAGCTTCTGGTGGCGCACCAGCAGCACGCTCAGTCCGATACAGATGAACATCAGCAGTGCGTTGATTGCGAGGCTGCTCTGGAACGCGTGCGCGTAGGCCTCTGGCGTGGTACGGCCGCCGAGCACGCTGAAAAACGCGCCGCTAACGGCTGCCGTGCCGAATGCCGCGCCGATCTGCAGGGTCGACGAAATCACACCCGACGCCAGCCCGGCTTTCTCCTGCGCTACTTCGTGCAGGACGATGCGCATGATCGACGGCAACAACAAACCTTGTCCGATGCCCGCGCACGGCAGCGCACAGTAAAACAGCAAGTCGGGCGAAACAGCCTGGGTGGATGCCCAACCGGTCACGACGAAGCCGAGCGTCATCATCGAAAAGCCGAGCGTCAGCACATGACCACCCACGCGCTTGACCACGATCGGCGAAAGTAGCGGTCCGATCACGAAACCGATCGCAAACGGCATGATCGCGATGCCCGATGCGAGCGGTGACCAGTGCAAACCGGTTTGCAGGAAGATGCCGTACGTGAGAAAGAACGCGCTGTTGCAATAGAACAGGAACGCGAGCACAAGGCCTAGCGCAAAAGCCGGATTGCGGAACAACTGCAGATCGACCAGCGGATGGCCGCCCAGTCGCTCGACACGCCGCTCGGTTGCGACGAACAACGCAAACACGGGCACGGCGAGCGCGAACATTGCGAACGTCCAGAGTGGCCAGCCGGCTTCACGACCATGCGTCATGGGATAGATGACCAGCATCAGAACCGCCGATAGCAAACCCACGCCTTTGAAATCGACGCCGGTCTGCGTCTTCGGCTGATTCTCGGGCACGAACTTCCACGTGCCGATGAACGCGAGAATGCCGATCGGGATATTGATCAGAAAAATGATGCGCCAGTCGAGGCCGAACGGGTGGTACGTAATCAGCGCGCCGCCGCCCAGTTGTCCGACGATCGATGCCAGCCCGAACACGAGGCCGTAGAAGCTCATCACTTTGGTCTGCTGGTGCAAGGGCACGACTGCGCGGATCGTCGCGAGCACTTGCGGCGCCATCACGGCTGCCGCCATTCCCTGCACGATCCGCGCGATCACCAGCAGGTGGCCGCTCGTGGCCGTGCCGCATAACGCGGAGGCCACCACGAACGCGGCCATGCCGGTCATGAACATTCGGCGCCGGCCGAACAGGTCACCGAGCCGACCACCGGTGATCAGCAGTACCGCATAGGCCGACGCGTAGGCCGAGACTACCAGTTGCAACTGGGCGTCCGTAGCGTTCAGACCGGTATGAATCGACGGTAGCGCAAGATTGACGATGAAGTAATCGAGCGGCGCGAGAAACGCGCCCACGAACAACACAGCGAGCGCGAGCTCCTGCCGTTCGAAGCGCGGCACGGAATGTCCGGCGGGGTGCACGGTGGCCGCAGCCGACGCGGCACAAAGCGGGGAGGCGGACTTAAGGGTGTCGGAATTCATGAATGATCGTTCAAAAATTAGGCAAAAAAGTTTAGACAAATACATTCATCGTTCGGGCTTCTGAATTTATGAACGATCGTTCAAAAAATTGGCAAAAAAAGTTAGGTAAGCGCGCTCATTGCTACGTCGACAATGTTCAGCATCTCGCTCTCGTCGTGCGCCGCCCTCCCTAGCACGCGCATACCTTGCATCACGCATAGTAGAAACTGGCCGACCGCTTTTTCGTCGAGCGTGGATTTGAACGCGCCACTCGCCTGGCCGCGAATCACCGCCGCCGCCAGCAACGTTGCCATGCGACGGTGAACCGACGCGATGCGGGAGTGCAGCGCTTCGTCGTCGGGTTGCATTTCAAGCGTGGCTTTGGAGATGAAACAACTGCGTTGCCCGGTCAGTGCTAGCGATATCCGGGCGTAATGCTGCAAAGCATTGCGCAGCGATTCCTCCGGCGGAACCGGCGCATTCAACCGTTCAGCCAGACGCGCGACCGAACCTTCAGCGTAGTGATCCAACGCGGCCAGCATGATGCCGCGTTTGTCGCCGAACACGCCGTACAGGCTGCCGCGCAACACACCCGTGGCTTTGCAGAGATCGTCGATCGAGGTGGCGTGATAACCCTGATTCCGGAAAATCTGGCTCGCGCTCTCCAGCACGGCATCCGTGTCGAACTCCCGCGGCCGGCCTCGGGCGCGGGTCGCGTGGGAGTTCTGGAGATTGTCGGGTTGTATCATGCAGCGGAGTTTATGACTGATCGTTCAACAAATCAAGGGGAAATTAATCCCGATCGAAGCGTCTATGCTCATCCGAAACTACGCACAGAGCGCTTCGCGGCTAAGCCGGTGGACCTGTCAGTGATCGAGCGGCGGCCGCATGTCGGGATCGGTTTCGACCACTTCTTGCGTCGCGAGCCAATACGGTTGGCGGTTGTAATAGCTGTGCGTCGTCGCGCCCCACTTCGCATCCGCCATCGTCGGCCAGTGATCCTTGTCGAAGCCCGGATCGTCCTTCAGACGTTGCGCGGCGATGTCCACGTGGAAACACTTCTGGTCCGTGTCGAGCGTCAGCGCGTTCCAGGGAATGGCGTGCAGGTTTGCGCCCATTCCCAGAAACCCGCCTTCAGCCAGAACTGCGTAGGCGATCCGTCCGCTGCGCACGTCCAGCATGATGTCGGAGATCTTGCCGACGTGTTCGCCATCTGAGGACATCACCTTGTTGCCGTCCAGCGTTGCCGCGGCCATGATTTCAGGCCCCGGGCCTTCACCCATGCCGCCGCCAATTACGTTCGCTCCACCGCGTGTGTCGCCTTGAGGATTGATTGAGCCCATGATCGCCTCCTTGGAAAATGGTGCATCAGAGGTCGCGCAAGGGACATACCTGGACAGACTCGACACTCAGCGCCGCCTACGAAAGATGCGGTAAAGGGCCAGGCAGCGGCTACGAGCGATCCCGATTGCGTGTGCGGGTGGCTCCCGTAATGATCGCGACGCCGAGCATGATGACGGCGACGATTTCGATGGTGTGCTGGGAGACGTGCATGGCGATGAGTGCCCAGCACACGCCGCCTATCAGAACGAGCCATCCGACAAGATAAATCACCATCGTCATTGCTTTCTCCTTGGTAGCCGACGGATGCGATGGGTTGTCTGCCGTGTCACGCTTCATCCCGGTGCGGCCGTCGAGTCATGGGGCTGGTGCGAGTTACCAGCCGGTCTGTTGAGTAGCAGATTCTGCGCCTGAAGCGATCGCCGCCGCGCAGACCGTCTCGCCCGTCCAGTTCTCTGGACCCCGTTACGCATCGGGCGGCACCCCCAGCAATTGCAGCGCGCCGCCTGTGACCGCGCCGAACACGGGGCCGGCGACCGTGCCGCCGTAAAAGGCGTGGCCGGCCGGATCGTCGATCATCACCGCGACGATCAGGCGCGGGCTGCTCATGGGCGCCATGCCGACGAACAACGCGCGATAGCGGTTCTTCGCGTACCCGGCGCCGACCTGTTTGCGCGCGGTGCCGGTCTTGCCGCCCACCCGGTATCCTTCGATCGCCGCCGCGCTCCCAGTTCCACCCGCATCAACGGCCATTTCCAGCATCGAGCGGATCGCTCGCGCGGTAGCGGGCGTCGTCACGGGGTGGTCGCTGCCTGTAGCGTGCGGTGCGCTCAAGCGTTTATCGGGTGGTGGGTTGCCTTGCGTGCTGTCCAGGCTCAATCCGTCCGTGGGATCGCTCACCAGCAGGCGAGCCGGATGCATCGTGCCGTCGCCGGCATAGGCGGTGTATATCTGCGCCAGTTGCAGCAGCGAGGTGGAGAGGCCATAACCGTAGGCCATCGTCGCCTGTTCGATCGGTCGCCAGCGCTTATATGGGCGCACCTTGCCCGCAGCGACCCCGGGGAACGTCAGATCCGGCCTGCGGCCAAGCCCATAGTCCTGGTACTTGGTCCAGATCGTCTCGGCCGGTAAATTGAGCGCGAGCTTCGCGAGGGCGATATTGCTCGACTTCTGCACGGCTTCGGCGACGGTCATTACGCCGTGATTCGAGGTGTCGTGAATGACTGATGGACCGATCTTGTACCAGCCCGGCGCGGTATCGATGAGGCTCTGCGCGCGCACCTTGCCCACGTCCATTGACAGCGCGACGACCATCGGTTTGATCGTCGAGCCCGGTTCGAAGGTGTCGACCACCGCGCGGTTGCGCAGCTGCCGCCCGCTCAGGCGCGAGCGGTCGTTCGGGTCGAAGCTCGGGTAGTTGGCGAGCGCGAGAATCTCTCCGTTGCGTGCATCCAGCACAACGACGCTGCCGGCTTCCGCCTTGTGCTTCGCGACGGCCGCCTTGAGTTGCGCGTAGGCGAGTTGCTGGATGCGGCGGTCGATCGTCAGATGCACCGTGGCGCCGTTTTGTGGCGGCACGAGCGGGCGGGTATCGAACACGGCCCGGCCAAGCCGGTCGTGGATTACTTGGCGTTCGCCGGCTTCGCCGAGCAACTGCGGGTTGGCGGCTAGCTCGACGCCTTCCTGACCGTTGTCCTCGCTATCCGTAAAGCCGACCACATGCGCGGCCGATTCGCCCTCGGGGTAGAAGCGTTTCGAATCCGCAATCTGCGTGATGCCGGCTAGCCCCAGGTTGTCGATACGGCTGGCGGTGTCCGCATCGACCTGGCGCTTGAGCAGGACGAAGCGCTTGGTCCCTGTGAGACGCCGCTCCAATTCCGTGCGCGAGACGTTGAGCAAAGTCGCCAGCGGCGCAAAGGCTGCTGCTTCGATCAGCTTGGGCGTGGCCCAGATCTCGTAGGTAGCGAGGCTGACTGCGAGCATCGACCCGTTGCGGTCGACGATGCGCCCGCGCGTGGCATCGAGCGCAATGGTGTGTTGATAGCGCTTTTGCCCTTGCGCCACATAAAAATTCTGGTCGACGACCTGCACCCAGAAGGCACGTCCGGCAAGCGAGCCAAAGGCTGCCAACATCATCAGGATTACGAACTTCGAGCGCCACGCTGGCAATCGGGATGCGAGAAGCGGGTGCGCGGCGGAGCGCGAACGGGGGTCGCGCGGCGGCGATTTTTTCTGCTGGATCATGAATACGGTGACGGGCGCGTGGCGAGCGACGGCTGACCGGCGAGGCCGGGGCGGTTGATCGACAGTGCCCGGGCATGCTCCTTCAGCGGCGGCACACGCGGGCAGGCGCTTGCCGGATTAGTGGGCGCCGCCCGTATCGGCGGCGGTGAAGACCTTGAACTGCCAACGAAAGCGCACCGCCAGCATGCGCACCGTAAAGCCGCTGACGAGCACGACAAGCGTGGCGACCCCGTGCGCGACGCCGACGTGCTGCAAAGCCAGGTACAGCGCCGCCGCACCGAGCGCGATGCTGGCATACAGGTCCTGACGTAGCACGAGCGGCATTTCGTTGCACAGCAGGTCACGCAGCATGCCGCCGCATACGCCGGTGATCGCGCCTGCGAGCACCACGATCAACGGGCTGAGCGCGAGTGTGCTGGCGATATCGCATCCGATGATCGTGAACGCAATCAGACCAAGCGCATCGACGCTCACGAACAGGTTTTGCAGGTGACGCAACCATCTCGCCCCCGCCGCCGCAATTGCGGCAGCCATGATTGTAATTAAAACGTAATCTGGATGCGAGATCCACGCAAGGGGATAGTGTCCGAGCAACACATCGCGGACGGTGCCGCCGCCCAGCGCCGTCACCGTGCCGATGAGGCACAGACCAAAGCGATCCATGCCGCGGCGCATGCCCATCAGCGCCCCGGACATGGCTTCAGCAACAATCGCAATCAGGTAGAGGGTGTGGAGCAGCATGGCGGCGGGTCCTTGTCATCGCGCGATGAGTCTGGCTCTGTGCAAGAGCGGGCTGCGCGCGGGTGGAAAGGCGCCATTATGCGAAGCGTCAGCCGCAGACGAAAACGCGTTAAGCAGAAATCGGCAACGCCGAATTCCGCTTAAGTGGCTTGCAGGGGTTGGGCTTGTGGGCGTCCGGTCACGCTGAGGAGGCCATTGCAGCGGGCGTAGAGTGGGAATCGCCGCGAGAATTTGAAAATCCTCGCGGGTGATTCGTTCGAGAGATGCGTCCTCTCCGACGCAGGGTGATTAATGAGGCGCCTAGCCGCCGGCGGCTTCGTAACAAGCCGCTGTGCTGGCGCCTTCTTTTTGCCGTTGCGCGAGCGTCGTTGCGCCCATTGCCAGACGCGTCCGGCGGCAGATGATCGTGCCCGTGTCCTTAGGCAGGCAGCGAGAAACTCGCGATCGCCTCGCGCAGCGAGCCGACCTGATCCTTTAGCGAATGCGCGGCAGCCGCGGCCTGTTCGACGAGCGCGGCGTTCTGCTGCGTGACCTGATCCATTTCCCCAACTGCCCGGTTGACCTGTTCGATTCCGGCGCTCTGTTCGCGCGAAGCGTGGCTGATTTCCTCGAGGATTTCGTTGACGCGGCGCACGGACTGGACGATCTCGCCCATCGTGGAGCCAGCATTGGCGACGAGCGATGCACCGGCTTCGACGGTATGCGTGGAGGTTTCGATCAGCGCCTTGATCTCCTTGGCGGCCGTCGCGGAGCGTTGGGCGAGGCTGCGCACTTCGGCGGCCACCACCGCAAAGCCGCGGCCCTGTTCACCCGCGCGAGCGGCTTCGACGGCGGCATTGAGCGCCAGAATATTGGTCTGGAAGGCGATACCGTCGATCACACCGATGATGTCGCCGATCTGCCGCGAGCTATGGGTAATCTCGCCCATCGTGCGAACCACGTCGTCGACGACGCGGCTGCCGCGGGTGGCGACGTCCGCGGCCTGGCCGGCGAGATGGGCCGCCTGGGTGGCGTTTTCGGCGTTGTGCTTCACGTTGACCGTCATCTGATCCATGCTCGAGGCGGTCTGGACGAGGGCAGCGGCCTGCTCTTCGGTGCGTTGCGATAGGTCCGTGTTGCCTGCGGCGATTTCCGTTGCGCCGACGTTGATGTTCTCGGTGCCGGCGCGCACTCGCGAGACGGTCTCGACCAGACCGGTCTGCATCGTATGCAACGCGTGCAGCAGGCTGCCGGTATCGTGATGCCGAACCGGCACGCCGATGGCGAGGTTACCGCGTGCCATGCGCTGCGCGGCCACGACGGCGGCTTCCAGATCGCCGCCGAGGGTACGGCGCACGCTGCGCAGCACGAGCGCCATGACACCGGTGGCGATGAGGCCGAGCACGACGGTGATGGCGAGCCAGAGCACGAGGTTGGCGTAGAAGGCTTGCTGGACGTCGTCCATATACATGCCGCTCACGACGTACCAGTCCCACGGCGCGAAGTGCATTGAATAGCTGGTTTTAGCGACTGGCTGATCGTGACCGGGCTTGGGCCACAGATAGTCGACGAAGCCGCCACCGTCGTGGTTGCCGGCGGTGACGATGTTGACGAACAGCTTATTGCCGGCCGGATCCGCGAACTGGCTCAGGTCTTTGCCGTTGAGTTCCGGCTTGATGGGATGCATGAGCATGCGGGGCTGCGAGTCGTTGACCGAGACATAGCCGTCCTTACCGTAGCGCATGGCGGCGAGGGTATCGAGCGCCTGTTTTTGGGCGTCCTGTTCGCTGAGGACGTGTTGTTGCGAGAGGGAGTAGAAGCGGTTGACGACGTTGACCGATTGCTGGACCACGGCCGAGAGCTGTTCACGGCGGTCCGAGATCATGGAGGCGCGGTTCTGCCACGCGCCGAAGCCGCCGATCAGGATCAGGCCGATCCATAACACGACGATCATCGACCCGAGTTTTTTGTTCAAGGTCAAGGGGTGCATTTTGTGCAGTTCCGGCTGGGGGTTTCGTCAATAAAATTGGGGTTTGGGCTTACAGCCAGTGCCTGTGATTGTTATCGGCGTTGATGGCCTGGCGGCGTAGGCGGGGAAACCCGTAGGATTTTGCATTTTCGCTAATAAACCAATAAGAACACAAGGAAAGGCCAATTAGGAATGTGAAAGCTCACAATTAAAATTAAAAATCACCATTTAATAAAAAATCATGAAATAACAGACGCTACAAATAATCAGAAATTGAAAAAGCAGAATACAGAAGAACGAAACGGCGAACGCCATCGAACAATGACAACAAAAATCCACATTTCTCCAAAAATCTCCAAACTAATATCATCCAAAAGACGAACCCGATTCACTTCCGTTATAGTCCCGATTTTCCCCCGCCCGAAAGGGCCGCAACCGATCCCATAAAATGGGCCGAGGAAAGGGCAAAGAACCCGCCCGAAGGGAACCTCAAAAACAGCATGCTCTGCAGGAGAACCGCCAACAATGAACGCCCGCGAATCAGCCTCCCTTTCCGCCGCGCGCAGCGACAACACCACGACGCTTCCCCGCAGCACCCGTCTGCGTCAAATGCTCACCAGCACGCAGCTCGAATTCATGATGGAAGCCCACAACGGCCTGTCCGCGCGTATCGTCCGCGAAGCCGGTTTCAAGGCCATCTGGGGCTCTGGCCTCGCCATCTCCGCCCAGTTCGGCGTGCGCGATAACAATGAAGCCAGCTGGACCCAGGTGGTCGATACCCTCGAATTCATGGCCGACGCCAGCGATCTGCCCATCCTGCTCGACGGCGATACGGGCTACGGTAACTTCAACAACGTCCGCCGCCTCGTGCGCAAGCTGGAACAGCGTGGCATCGCCGGCGTTTGTATCGAAGACAAGCAGTTCCCGAAGACCAACAGCTTCATCAACGGCGAACGCCAGCCGCTCGCCGAAATCGATGAGTTCTGCGGCAAGATCAAAGCCGGCAAAGACTCGCAAACCGACGACGATTTTTCGATCGTCGCGCGCGTCGAGGCGCTCATCGCCGGCTGGGGCATGGAAGAGGCGCTGCGTCGCGCCGAAGCCTATCGTCAGGCAGGCGCCGACGCGATCCTGATTCACAGCAAGCTGTCGCGCCCCGACGAAATCCTGCAGTTCGCCCGCGAATGGGCCGGCCGTGGTCCGCTCGTAATCGTGCCGACCAAGTACTACAGCACCCCTACCGACGTGTTCCGCGAAGCGGGCATCAGCACCGTCATTTGGGCCAATCATCTGATCCGTGCCGCGACCTCGGCCATGCAGGCGGTCGCGAAGGAAATCCACGCCAGCGAGACGCTCGTCGACGTCGAAGAGCGCATCGCCACTGTCAACGAAATCTTCCGTCTGCAGGACGCCGACGAGTATTCGGAAGCGGAAAACCGCTATCTGTCCGCTTCGCGCGCGTCGGGTTCGGCCATCGTGCTGGCGGCAAGCCGCGGCGCCGGGCTCGAAGCGGTCACCGCCGAGCGCCCCAAGGTGATGCTGCCGATCGCCGGCAAGCCGCTGTTGCGCTGGCTCGTCGATGCGTTCAAGAAGCAGGGCGTGAACGACATCACCGTGGTCGGCGGCTATCGTGCCGATGCTATCGACACCGCCGGCATCAAGCTGGTCGTCAACGAACGGCATGAGGAAACCGGTGAACTGGCGTCGCTTGCCTGCGCCGTGGATAAGCTGAAGTCCGATACGGTCATCTCATATGGCGACCTGCTGTTCCGCAGCTACATCGTGCGCGATCTGGTCGAAAGTGAAGCGCCGTTTAGCGTTGTGGTCGATTCGTCCTTGACCGAGCCGGTCAATCGCAGCGTGCGCGATTTCGCCTGGTGTTCGGCGCCAGATGATCGCGGCCTGTTCGGCAACAAGGTGCTGCTGCGCCGCGTGTCGAGCGAACTGCAGGACGGCGCTTCGGACGCCGCCGAGTTGCCGCATGGCCGCTGGGTCGGTCTGCTGAATGTGCGCGGCGCCGGACGCGAGCGTCTGCAAACCGTGCTGGCGACGTTGCGCGCACGCCCCGATTTCGATTCCCTCGATATGCCGGCGCTGCTCAACGCGCTGATCGAAGCGGGTGAGTCGATCGAAGTGCAATATGTCCACGGCCACTGGCGCGGTGTGAACGACCTCGACGATTTCCGCCGTGCGGGCGACTTCGCGCATGGCCAAACGCCGCTCGCCTCGGGTGCGGCCGGCGGAGAGGCGCAATGATCGAAGCTTCACAATTCGTCGAAGCGGCGCGCGAACGCGGCTTCGACTGGTACGCCGGGGTGCCGTGCTCGTATCTGACGCCCTTCATCAACTACGTGTTGCAGGACCCGTCACTGCACTACGTGTCGGCGGCCAACGAGGGTGACGCGGTCGCGCTGATCGCCGGTGTCACGCTCGGCGCACAGAACGGCCGTCGCGGCATCACGATGATGCAGAACTCCGGGCTCGGCAATGCAGTGAGCCCGCTGACCTCGCTCACGTGGACGTTCCGTCTGCCGCAACTGCTGATCGTCACATGGCGCGGCCAGCCGGGCGTCGCGGACGAGCCGCAGCACGCGCTGATGGGGCCGGTCACGCCTGCCATGCTCGACACCATGGAAATTCCATGGGAAACGTTTCCAACCGAAGCGGAAGCGATTGGCCCTGCGCTTGACCGCGCGATTGCTCACATGGATGAGACCGGCCGCCCCTACGCACTCGTGATGCAAAAGGGCAGCGTGGCGCCGTATGAACTGAAGGAAGGCGACGCCGCCGCGCGCGGCGCGCGCTGCACCGCCCGTGAGCAGTGGCGCGGCGTCGTGCAAGATGCGTTGCCCACGCGTCAGGCAGCGTTGCAGCGCGTGATTGCGCAGACGCCCGCTGAATCGACGGTGGTGCTCGCGTCAACGGGTTTTTGCGGACGTGAACTGTACGCGCTCGACGATCGTCCGAACCAGTTGTACATGGTCGGCTCGATGGGGTGTCTGACGCCGTTCGCGCTGGGTCTCGCGCTGGCGCGTCCTGACCTGCACGTGGTTGCGCTCGACGGCGACGGCGCCGCGCTGATGCGCATGGGTGCGTTTGCGACGCTCGGCGCCTACGGTCCGGCCAATCTCACGCACGTGTTGCTCGACAACGGCGCGCACGATTCGACCGGCGGCCAGGCGACGGTATCGCCGCAGGTGTCGTTTGCCGGCGTCGCGGCGGCTTGCGGCTATGCGTCAGCGGTCGAGGGCGACGATGTTGCCGTGCTCGACGAACTGTTCGCGTCACCGCAACTCGACGGCCCGCGTTTCGTGCGTCTGACGATTCGCCGTGGCACGCCCGACGGCTTGCCGCGTCCCACGATTACCCCGCCCGATGTGAAGACGCGTCTGATGCGTCACATCAGCACCGCTCAAGGAGCTCAATGATGCTGCTGCTCAATCCTGGTCCGGTCACGCTGACCGATCGCGTGCGCCAGAGTCTGCTGCAACCGGATCTGTGCCACCGCGAGACTGAGTTTTTCGATCTGCAGGAAGAAGCGCGCGCGCGTCTGTTGAACATCTATCAGCTTGCCGCCGACGAGTGGCAACCCGTGCTGATGACCGGTTCAGGCACGGCGGCGGTCGAAAGCATGATTGCGGCGCTGGTGCCGGAGAACGGCAAGCTGCTGGTGATCGAAAACGGCGTGTACGGCGAGCGCATCACGCAGATTGCGAACCAGTACCGCATTGCGCATGAGGCGCTGAAGCATGACTGGATGCAGGCACCGGATCTCGAGCGGGTTGCGGCGCGTCTGGATGCGGGCGGCTTCACGCACGTAGCAGTGATTCATCATGAAACCACCACGGGCCGGTTGAACGATCTGCGCGCATTGGCCGATGTGTGCCGCGGGCGCGGGGTGCGGCTGCTGGTGGATGGCGTGAGCAGCTTCGCCGCCGAAGCAATCGATTTCGCGGACACCACCATCGCCGCCGTAGCCGCGACTGCCAACAAGTGTCTGCATGGCGTGCCGGGCGCATCGTTCGTGATGGTGCGGCGCGAGGCGCTGACGCAGGCGGCCAGCCGGACCTACTATCTGGATCTCGGGCGTCTCGCGAAGCTGCAGGATCAGCGCAATACGCCGTTTACGCCGTCGGTACATGCGTACTACGCGCTCGTCGAAGCGCTGCGCGAGCTTGACGACGAAGGCGGTTGGACGGCGCGTCACCAGCGTTACGCGGCGCTCGCCGAGCAGGCGCGTGCGGGTCTGGCCGAACGCGGCATGGCGAGCGTGCTGCCGCCGCAGGAATCGTCCGTGGTGTTGCGCGCGTACCGGCTGCCGGAGGGCGTGAGCTATCCGCAACTGCACGACGCCCTCAAGACGCGCGGTTTCGTGATCTATGCGGGGCAGGGCGGCCTGTCGGCGGAGCTGTTCCGCATCTCCACCATGGGCAACATCCAGCCTGCGGATATCGACCGCCTGCTGCAAGGCTTTAGCGACTTGACGCGCTAAGCCTCGCGAACCGGGCCTGGCGCCTGGTTCGATACGCGCCGCGCACTCCGGCTGTCATGCAGTCGCGAGTCGCGGCGCGCTTTCGTTTACACGGGGTCCTTGTCCGGTGGGCCGTCTGGGCGCTGCGGCTCATCGTTGTGATGACCAGGCGAAGGCGGCACCAGCGGATCACCCTCCGGATCGCGCGTCGGGTCCGCGAGCGGTTCGGGGATCGGAGTTGTGTGCATGCTGCAAATCATGACGTCACCTCGTGGCAATGAAGTGGTGCGTTTGCGATGTTTCAACTGGTAGCGTAGACGATCCCACACGCGCTTGCCGGGGCATGATCCCTTAATGGGTCGCCTTAGTGGCCGCCTCAGTGTCTCACCGTCATGAGTTAACCAGGGGGCACCTCAGTGAGCCACGTTCCTCGCGCGCCGGCCCGGCCCCCGAGGAGCACTGAGCTGCCAGTAACGTTCAGCGCCGAATACATCCTGCCAGCGATCCGGCCCGAACACGCGCAACTGGCTTTCATAGGCATAAACGGCTTCGCGCTTGAGCAGCGCCTGACGCTCGGCATCGATCGTATGGCTGGCCGCCACCGGATGCGCCGGGGTCGCGACAATGCCGCGCTCCGTCAAATCGGCGAGTCGGGCCTCGAGGACGCCCGGCTGGCAGCGGTGAATGGCTTCCGCGTAGGCAAACCACGTAAGGTGCGAGAGCCGCGGCAGAATTTCGCAGCAGGCGTCGAATGTCAGCACGTGATCGGGATGATGCAGACCGAGCGGCATCACCAGCGTGTTGGCGGTGGATCGGTAGATGGTCTCTTCCAAGGCGGCGGCGAGCCTGCTGATCGACGGCGAGTCGAGGTACTGGCCGTCGCGAAACGGCATACGCACGGGAACCGCGTCGAGCACGTCGAGCGCCGCGTCGTCTTCGAGCGTGCGGGCGTGCATCGAGGCGTGCGCACTGCCGAAACCGGCCTTGCGGTCCCATTCGGTGTGCATATCCTGCTCCGGCGGTGCGGCAAACACCGTACAGACGACGGCATCGGGATGGGTGGCGAGCAACGCGCCGCAACTGAATACGGCGTCGTCGAAATGAGGTGAAACGATAAAGAGGCGTGGGCTGGTTTCGCTCATGGAGATCGCTATCGGTTCGCGCATTCGCGCAAAAAGCCGTCTCGTACTTGAGGACGTTCGAGAGGGCGTCACCTCAGCTTAGACGGTATTTCCGCGTGTTGCGTAACGCCTTGGTGCATCCGCAAGCAGTGTGCCAGAGAACGTCGCCGCAGATGCCGTGCGCACGCTCAGGTCAGTTGCAAATCCTCCGGCGTGTCGACATCGCGCAGGATGCCGGGATCGTCGACGTCGAGGCGCGCGACCGGGTGTTCAGTCAGCAAAGCCCGTGCGCCGGTGTCGCCGTCCAGCGCCCGGAGCGCGTCGCGGTGCTC
>NZ_JBAURZ010000200.1:0-6312 GCF_049581445.1 Paraburkholderia sp.
GTCCTCGGTGGCCGAGGCTGCGGCCGCCACCGCAGCCGCTTGTGCGCCCGGCTTTTGCCGGTCAACAAGGTAATAGTCGAGTACGCGGCGCGCAATCGGACCGGCCACTTCCGCACCCCAACCGCCGTTTTCGACGATCAGTGCCAGCGCGATCTTCGGGTTGTCAGCCGGAGCGAAGGCGATAAAGAGCGCGTGGTCACGCAGACGCTCCGGGATCGCATGGCCTTTGTAGTTGGCGCCCTGCAGCGAATAGACCTGCGCGGTACCCGTCTTGCCCGCGGCCTGATACGGCGCGCCGATAAAGACCTTGGAAGCGGTGCCGCTGTTGACGACGCCGACCATCGCCCGCTTGACGATGTCGATGTCCGCCTGCGGCACATCAAGGCGGCCGTCGGCCTTCGGCACGGTCAGGCGCGTATCCTTCGTGATCGGGTTTTCGATTTCCTTTGCGAGGTGAGGCTTCATCACCACACCGTTGTTGGCGAGCGTCGCGACCGCGTGGGCGAGCTGCAGAATCGTGAACGAGTTGTAGCCCTGGCCGATGCCCAGGCTGATCGTCTCGCCCTCATACCAACGCTGCTGTTCGGGCTTGCGGTAGGCTTTGCGCTTCCATTCGGTGGACGGCAGAATGCCCTTCGCCTCGCCGGAAATATCAATGCCGGTGATCTGGCCGAAGCCCCACGGCTTCATAAAGTTGGCGATCGCGTTGACGCCCAGGTCATGCGCAAGCATGAAGAAGTAGGTGTCGTTCGACACCACAATGGCGCGGTTCAGGTCGATCCAGCCTTGCCCCCCGCGCACGTCGTTGCGGAATGTATGGCCGCCGAATGTGTAGAAGCCCGGGTCCTGAAAGCCCCAGCTCGGCGTGCGCTTGTGCAGGGTCAACGCGGCGAGCGCCATGAACGGCTTGTAGGTGGAACCCGGCGGATAGGTGCCGTGTAGCGGCCGGTTCAGCAGCGGGTGATCCGGCGAGTTGTTGAGGTCGTCCCAGGTCTGCTGGTCGATGCCATCCACGAACGAGTTCGGGTCGAAGCTCGGCGCCGAGACGAACGCCAGCACGTCGCCGGTTGCCGGTTCGATCGCCACCAGTGCGCCACGTTTGCCCGCGAACGCCTGCTCGGCGACTTGCTGCAAGCCGATATCGAGCGACAGCACGATGTTGTTACCCGGTGTCGCCTGGGTGCGCGACAACGTGCGCACCGGGCGTCCGCCCGCGGTGACTTCGACTTCCTCGAAACCCGTCTGGCCGTGCAGTTCGGTCTCGTAACTCTGCTCGATACCAATCTTGCCGATGTAGTCGGTGCCCTTGTAGTTGTTCGCGTCGAGGCGTGGATCGTAGTGATCCGGATCGCTATCGTTCTGATCGCTGACCTCGTCGATCTTGTCCTGATCGTGCTGCGAAATGCGACCGATATAGCCGATCACGTGTGCCGCGGTCGGCCCCAGCGGGTACTGACGGAACAGGCGCGCACGCACTTCGACGCCGGGGAAGCGGAAGCGCTGCGCGGTAAAGCGGGCGACTTCGTCATCAGTGAGGCGGGTGCGGATTGGCAGACTTTCGAAGTTCTTCGAATCTTCTTGCAGCTTCTTGAAGCGACGCCGGTCGCGAGCATCAATGGTGATGACGGTCGCGAGGTTGTCGATCACGTTGTCGAGCGTGTCGTTGAGCTTGGAGGGCGTGATTTCGAGCGTATAGGCGGAGTAGTTTTTCGCCAGCACAACGCCGTTACGGTCCGTGATGACGCCGCGGTTCGGCACGATCGGCGCCACCGAGATGCGGTTTTCGTCGGCTTGCAGCGAGTACTTGCTGTAGTGCCAGACCTGCAGGAACAGGAAACGGAAAACGATCAGCCCGAAGCAGACGAACACGAACAGCCCCGCCGCCGCGACGCGCAGGCGGAACTTGGAAAGCTGTTGTTGGGTGTCCTTGAATTCGGCAGCCATGCGTTTGATCAAAAGGCCGCGAGGCGGCCGTAATGGAAGGATGCCTCACCGGCCGCTTTGGCTGGAAGGCGAGAGCCGTGCGGGTCGAGCCGGTCGGGAGAACATCTGCACAGCGTATTCAGCATGTTCAAGGATAGGCTCGGCGCGCGCACCGCGCTAAATGGGGCGAGTGTCGTCCGGATCAGCCGGACGGCGCTGCGGCATCAACAGCAGCACACTCGCGATGGGCCAGAGCGCTGCTTCGACGAAGCCGTCGATAAGGTAGCCCCAGCCGGGAAAGGCCGCGCCCATCAACAGACGGATCACGAACGGCACCAGTTGTGCGATGACGAAAAGCGGCATCACCGCGAAGGTTTGCACACCGATCGACATCCACAATACACGCCTGTGAATCGTGATGGCTCCATACGACAGTAGCGTATACGCAAGCGCATGCTCACCGAGCAGGCTGGCGTTGTGCACGTCCATCAGAATACCGAGCATGAACGCGATGCCCATGCCGACCTTGCGCGGCTGATGCACGTTCCAGAACAGCAGCACCAGCGCGACGAAGTCAGGTACGCCGATCAGGCGTCCCCACGGCATCAGGTTCAGCAGGAAGGCAGCGGCCAGGCTGAAAGAGATGAAGTACGGGTTGACCGGCTGCAGGATGTATTGCGGGCGGTTCAAGGCGTGCTCCCCTGCGCGGCGGGCTGCTTCGCGCTGTTCTCTGGGACCGCGCGAGTCGTGGCCGGCCGCTTCTCGGCGGGCGCCTTCTTCTCGGCAGGCGCTTTTTTCTCGGCAGCCGGACGTCCGGCGACGGGTTTGGCTACTGCGGCGGATGCGGGGGCGGCGCTCTTTGCGCCCTTGCTCTTGTCTGCGGCGCCTTTGTCAGCCGCGCCATTGTCTGTGGACTTCGCGGGCGTCTTCTCCCCAGCCGTCTTGTCCGCAGGTTTCGCGCCTTTTTTCGCCTTGGCGTCTTTCGCGGCGCTAGCGGCGTCGGGTTCGTCAGCAGGACGCGGCGGCACCGTGTTCAGATAGTGCAGCACCAGCAGTTGACGCGCACCACGCACCGGCGCGACCGGCAGACAGATCACGCGAGCGAAGGCCGTATCCGCCTGCTTGTCGACCCGCACCACCTTCGCGACCGGCAGGCCCGGCGGATAGATGCCGTCGAGCCCGCTCGTTACGAGTTCGTCGCCAGCCAGCACATCCGCGCTGATCGGCACGAAACGCAGATCGAGCGAGTCGCCCTTCGCAGTGCCATAGATCACGCTGCGCAGACCCGTACGCACGATTTGCACAGGGACAGCCTGATCCTTGTCGGTGAGCAGCGTCACCTCTGCCTGCATCGGGAACACGCGTGTCACCTGGCCGATCACGCCATCTTCATTGACGACCGGCGAGCCGTTTTGAATTCCTTGCTGCGCGCCACGGCCAATCACCACCTTCTGCGTGAACGGGTCGCGCGTGTCGTACTGGATCTCGGCGGGGATCGACTGGGTGGTCATACGCTGTGACAGCTGCAGCAACGAGCGCAGATGGCCATTCTCGGCGTTCAGTTCGGCTGCCGAATTGGCTTGTAAGGAGAGCTGCAGATTCTTCTTGCGCAGCGTGTCATTTTCCCCACGCAAGGTGGCGCTGGTCACGGCCAGATCGGCTGCGCCCATGAAGATGTCACGCGGCACCAGCGCGGCGCGCTGCAGCGGGTAAAGACCCGCACCGAGCACACCACGGAGGATCTCCAGCGTGTTGAAGCGCGCGTCGGAGATCAACAAGGCGAGCGCAAGCAGCACGAAGAAAATCAGCCGTGCTAGCGCGGAAGGGCCTTGCTTGAACAGAGGCGGCGGACTGTATTCCATGGTCGGCGCCGGGGGCGTGAGCGGTTGGGTAAGACTTAGACGCGAATACGCGCGGTCAGTGCGCGGCGGCTGGGTAGCCCAGCCCAAGGCAGGCCGGCCCCAAGATGGCTAGCCGTCCGATCCGCGCTGCTGACATGGAGATGAGCTCTCGCTTACTCGTACGAGAAGATGCTGCCGAGCTTGTCCATGCGCTCGAGGGCCATGCCCGAGCCGCGCACGACGCAAGTCAGCGGGTCTTCGGCGACGAGCACCGGCAGGCCGGTCTCTTCGGCGAGCAGACGGTCCAGGTCGCGCAGCAGAGCGCCGCCGCCCGTCAACATCATGCCGCGCTCGGCGATGTCCGCGCCGAGTTCCGGCGGCGTCTGTTCGAGCGCGATCTTCACCGACGACACGATCTGGTTCAGCGGATCGGTGAGGGCTTCGAGAATTTCGTTGCTGGAGATGGTGAAGCTGCGCGGAATGCCTTCCGACAGGTTACGGCCCTTCACTTCCATTTCCTTGACTTCGGAGCCAGGGAACGCGGAGCCGATTTCCTTCTTGATGGCTTCGGCGGTTTGCTCGCCGATCAGCATGCCGTAGTTGCGGCGGATGTAGTTGACGATAGCTTCGTCGAACTTGTCACCGCCGACGCGCACCGAACCCTTGTAGACGATGCCGCCCAGCGAGATCACACCGACTTCCGTCGTGCCGCCGCCGATGTCGACAACCATCGAGCCCGTCGCTTCCGAGACCGGCAGGCCGGCACCGATTGCCGCAGCCATCGGCTCTTCAATGAGATAAACCTGCGATGCGCCTGCACCGTGGGCCGCTTCCTTGATGGCGCGGCGTTCCACCTGGGTGGAACCGCACGGCACGCAGATGATGATGCGCGGCGACGGCGAGAACATGCGTGATTCGTGTGCCGTCTTGATGAACTGCTTGATCATCTGTTCGGTGACGGTAAAGTCGGCGATCACGCCGTCTTTCATCGGGCGGATCGCCTCGATGTTGCCCGGCACCTTGCCAAGCATCTGCTTGGCTTCCTTGCCGACTGCCTGGATGGTTTTCTTGCCGTTGGGACCGCCTTCCTGGCGGATTGAGACCACCGACGGTTCGTCGAGAACGATACCCTTGCCACGCATGTAGATGAGCGTGTTGGCAGTGCCAAGGTCAATCGCCAGATCGTTAGAGAAGTAGCTGCGCAAAAAACCGAACATTCAAAATCCTGTCTCGCTGGGGGCCGGGCCTCGCAAATAATGCGTAGGGCGGCAGCGGAAAAAATAACAGCTTCAACCGGGCGGATGCGGCGCCACAACGGCTTGAAGCTGCAAGGGAATCTACCGGAGGCCGGAACAAGGCCGGCATCTATTTCTCGATCATTTGTGGGAATGACCAAGAAAGGCCTTGGTAAGTCGGTCCGGGTTTGGGTCGAACGCGTAATGATACCTTATAATTTTGCTTGATTTAAAGGAAACGGTTGGCACTTTTTGCCACCGCTGGCCCCTTTTTCGAGGCTTCCCTCCAGTGTTGTAACCTGCTGTCACAGCATTGTTTTTCAGCTTTGTGACAGCCCGCCTCATTTTCCGGTGACTGCATGGCTCTGACCCTGACCGATGTTAAACGCATCGCGCATCTTGCGCGGCTCGAACTGGCCGACGCTGAAGCTGAACACACGCTTGCCCAGCTCAATGATTTTTTTGGCCTTGTCGAGCAGATGCAGGCCGTCGACACCACAGGCATCGCACCGCTCGCCCATCCCATCGAACAGATCGAAGATGTGGCACTGCGTCTGCGTCAGGACGCCGTGACGGAAGTGGTGCAGCGCGACGAATTCCAGCGTCCCGCGCCCGCCGTGCAAGACGGGCTGTACCTCGTGCCGAAGGTCATTGAATAAACAACCGGGTCCGGCGCGCAGCGCCTCGCACCTCTCGTGCGGGCTGCGTGTTTCGCCCACCAGCCGTTCCGGCGGTCCTTGACGGATCCCATCAGTCCGGCTTCACAGTGGGCGGGCCGAACGCCTCTCCGGCAGTGCTTGTGGCGCTGCCGCGCTCTTCAGGAAGAACGCAATGCATGAAAAAAGCTTGACCGAACTGCGTGCCGCGCTCGCTGCGAAGGAATGCTCCGCAGTCGAACTGGCGCAGCTTTATCTAAAACGCATCGAAGGCGCCAAGAGCCTGAACGCCTTCGTGCACGTGGACGAAGAGCTGACGCTGGCGCAGGCGAAGGCGGCCGACGCGCTGCTCCATACCGGCCACGCTGGTCCGCTGGTCGGCGTGCCGATCGCGCACAAAGACGTGTTCGTGACGCGCGGCTGGCGCGCCACCGCCGGTTCGAAGATGCTCGCCAACTATACGAGCCCGTTCGATGCGACGGTGGTCGAGCGTTTGAATCGCGCCGGCATGGTGTGCGTCGGCAAGACCAATATGGACGAGTTCGCGATGGGCTCGTCCAACGAGAATTCGTACTTTGGTCCGGTGCAGAACCCGTGGGACATCAAGGCGGTGCCGGGTGGCTCGTCGGGTGGGTCGGCGGCGGCGGTGGCCGCGCG
>NZ_JBAURZ010000201.1:0-9755 GCF_049581445.1 Paraburkholderia sp.
GCTGCGCAGTACCCGGAGCTCGACGCCGGCGCAGGCTACGACCGCACCCGCGGCAGCGCCAACGTACCTCTCGGCGTGCCGCCTGGCGGTCTTGGCCCGGGCATCAACGGCAATCTATGGCAGGCCGGCTTTGACGCGTCGTGGGAAATCGATGTGTTCGGCGGCACGCGGCGCAGCATCGAGGCAGCCACCCGCTCCTATCAGGCCGCTACGGACGACCGCGGCGACGTCGTGCTAACACTGCTTGCGGAAGTCGCCCGTAACTATATCGAGCTGCGAGGCGCGCAGAGGCGCATCGCGGTCGCACAGGATAATCTCACGATCCAGCAGGACGCCTTGACGTTGACCCGCGCGCTGTACGACGCGGGCCTCGCGTCGCAGCTCGACGTGCTGCGCGCACAGGCCCAGGTGTCGGATACGCAAGCTGCGATTCCACTGCTGGTGGTCGATGCACATGGCGCGATCTACCGGATAGGCGCACTCGTAGGCCGCCCACCGGAGGACCTCGTTGCCGAACTCGACACGCCTCAACCGATTCCTTCACCGGTCGCCGACGTGCCGGTCGGCCTGCCGTCCGACCTGCTCAAGCGCAGACCCGATATCCGCGCGGCCGAACGGAGGCTTGCCGCGGCCAATGCGCGCATTGGCGTCGCGCAGGCTGACCTGTATCCGCATTTCTCGCTAACGGGCGTGGCGGGCCTGGAAAGTCTCGACGCATCGAGTTTTCTCACGGCTCCAAGCCGCTACTTTTCGATTGGTCCGAGCATCAGTTGGTTGATCTTCGACGCCGGCAAGGTTCGCTTCACGATCAGCGCCGAACAGGCTCGCACCGATCGGGCTGCTGCCGCGTATCAGCAGACCGTGCTGGACGCGCTACGCGATGTTGAGACGGCGCTCGTTTCATACGGACAGTCGCGCGTACGGCGAGAGCGCCTCGCTGCAGAGGTTGAGGCCGATCGCGGCGCAGTGAGCGTGTCAACCCGCCTTTATCGTCAAGGACTCGACGACTTTCTGCCAGTACTCGATGCCGAACGCTCGCTCTATGCGGCTGACGACAAGCTCGCGCAAACCGACCGGGACACCTCGCTGGCGCTCGTCCGGCTCTACAAATCGCTGGGTGGGGGCTGGGAGGAAAATAGCAATTCGACAGCGGCGGCTGGTTCGCCAATACGCTGATGCGAAAGGCATCACGGCATTTGAGCATGCGGACCTTCAACCGTGTTGCGAACGCTGGACAATTTGATGGGCCCGCGCGATGACGGGTGCGTCCACCATTTTCCCATCGAAAGTGAAAGCCCCACTGCTAGTTGCGGCAAGTTCGATGACCTTTCTTGCCCAATCGACGTCCGCCGGTAGCGGTGAGAAGCATTGATTGACCCGCGAAACCTGCGCCGGATGAATGCACAATTTGCCCCCGAACCCCCATCGCCGGGCCCGTAGCGTGGACTTGTCCAATTCTTCCGTGTCCTGAATATCAAGTGTCACGCCATCAACCGGGGCCTGCAGGTTAGCCGTGCGCGACGCCAGGACAAGCAGCGCACGGTGATAGGACAGTTCATCACCATCACCCTCGATGCCGACGTCGAGACCGAAATCGACCGTACCAAATACGAGTCGAAGAACGCCGGAAGCCGCGGCGATCTGCGCGGCATTCACCATCCCGGCCGCCGTTTCGATCAGTGGCAGTATCGGCGTCTCCGGTCGCAGACGGCTGCGCACAGCAGCAATTTCGACCGGGTCTTCGGTCTTCGGGACAATCACGCCCTCGATTGTTGGCAAACTGCATAGCGCGAGATCGTCATCGACCCATTCAGTCGCCAACCCATTGATGCGGACCAAGGCTGATCCGCCACGAGTAAGAAAATCCCTGCAAGCGTCGCGCGCAGCGACTTTCTCGCCTCTTGAGACGGCATCTTCGAGGTCGATAATGACGGCATCAGCGCTACTCGCTACGGCCTTACCGAACCGCTCAGGGCGATTGCCCGGAACGAACAGGAACGAACGGGCGACGGTCGGGCGATGCATGATTGACTCCTTTGGTCAAAACTGGCGAGCAGCAGCCAATGTATTTGTAACGGGGCTCTTCCTGCCAAGGAAGAATGCAGCGACGGCACTGACCAACGACAGGAACGCGAGAAACGCCGCGACCGCATATCCCGAGTGGTATGTCTGGAACAGCCAGAGCGAAATGAGCGGCGCCGGTCCGCCTGCGATGATCGAGGCTCCTTGATATCCAAGCGACGCTCCCGTGTAGCGGATATGTGCAGGAAACGACTCGGCAATATAAGCGGCCTGTGAACCGTACATGACATCGTGAATCACCATAAGCAGGACCATGCCGCCAATTACCAGAAGTGGAATCCGGGTATCCAGTAGTGCAAAATAAGGGAAAGCGAACAGCATCATGGCGACAGCGCCGATGAGGTATGTCGTTCGTCTCCCAATACGGTCCGAGAGGTACCCGAACAGCGGCACCGTAAAACACGAAACAACAGCCGCAAGCAGTACCGCGTTAAGGATAAATTCGCGCCCTAACCCCAGCGTCGTCGAGCCATAAAGCACCACGAAGGTCGAAAGCATATAGAAGGAAGCCTGCTCGCCGGGGCGTACCAGTGCTGCCAGCAGAATCGTGCGCCATTCGCTCTGCAATGCTTCGGTAAGCGGTGCACGCCGATTCTTGAGGTGTTTGTTTGCTTCGATGAAGTCCCGCGTCTCGGGTACACCCATACGGATAATCAAGCCGGCGACGAGCAGCACACTACTGGCAAGAAAGGGAATGCGCCAGCCGTACTCGAGCAGATGCGGTCCGCTAAAACGACTGCACACGCTCCAGGTGAGGACGGAGATCACAAGACCCAGCGGGACACCGATGTGCGGCAGGCTCGCCATGAATCCGCGACGCGATCCCTGATGCGACTCCATCGATAGCAATACCGCGCCACCCCATTCGCCACCGACGCCGATGCCTTGCACAAAACGCAAAGCAATCAGGAGCCATCCGGCCGCAGGTCCGAGTACCTTGTCAGTCGGCAGCAATCCGACCACCACCGTTGCGACACCCATCAACATCAGTGTTGCAACCAGCGTCGACTTACGTCCCACCCGGTCACCCATGTGACCGAAGATCGCGGCGCCGAGAGGACGTGACAGGAATCCCACAAAAATGGTCGCAAACGACTCCATCAGTCCAGCTGAGCCACCGTGGCTAAAAAACACGCTGGGAAAGACCAGCGCGGCGGCCGTACCGTAAATGAAGAAGTCGTACCACTCAATGGTCGTGCCGATCACGCTGGCAATTGCCGCTCGCCGTTGCAGCCGGTGGGAAGTCAATGGTGTCTGAGCGCAGGCATCAGCCATGTCTGGCGATTGGATTGGGTTCATCGTTTGTCTCCTGATATTCTGTTTGCTGTCCTTACCTTGCTGCGACGACGTCGGCAGCGGATACCTCTAACCCTTGCGGACGACGATCAAAACGTCGCCTCTGCCCGCATGGACACTGCGCCATCGGGCAGGCTAACCCAGAGGGTCAGGCCGTCACCATTGCGCGCCGCGTTGATGGTCAATTCATTGCCGAGAATGCTCGGCTGAACACCGCGGTAGCGAAACTGCTTCAGCGGCTTGTCCGCCACTTCTTCGGCAAAGGCCGCCAGCAACGTCGCATTGAGTGGGCCGTGGATCACCAGATTCGAGTAGCCTTCCACTTCGCGACAGTAGTCGGCGTCGTAATGGATGCGGTGACCGTTAAAGGTCAATGCTGAATAGCGGAAAAGTGTCGTCGAGGAAGGCGAGAAGCGCTTGCTGCGCTGTGCAACAGGCGCGTCGCTCGACACGGCGCGTACCGACGATGGTGTCGCTGCCTTGTAGACGATGTCGTGGTGTTCGCTGATGGCTACGTTGCCGTCATGCAATACCTCGTGGAGTACCGTAACGAATACGAGTTCGCCGCTGCGTCCCTGCTTGTGCTCCACCGACACGACACTGGACCGTTTTTCAACCTCTGCGTCCAGTGGCAAGGGAACGTAAAAGTCCAGCCTGCCGCCCGCCCACATCCGGTTAGGCAGCGGTACGGGCGGCAGGAAGCCTCCACGCGCCGGGTGTCCGTCACGACCGAGTTCCTGCGCGGGCAAACCTTCCAGAAAATAGAGCCAATGCCACAGAGGGGGTAATGCCGTGCCGGATGAGAATCCTGTCTGCGGCAGCCCCAGCGTCGCGGCCATCAGCCGGGCGTGCCGTGACGACAGAACATCGCGGTCGATATGCGTCTTGCCGATCCATTGACGCAGACGAGTGAGGTCGACGGTGCTCATGCTGTCACTCCCGTCTTGCTTGCCCCGAACTCGGCTCGCAAACTGGCGCTGTCTTCGCCGATTGCCGGTGCGCGATCGAAGTATCCCGTGTCCCACGACGCCTGGACGGGGGGAGCGATCATCCGGAGTTCACCGTCGTCCACCGGCATCGGCCAGGTGCGTAAGGCCGGGTGTGTGGCCATTCCGGCGACCGATCGCACCTGACCATAAGCGGTATTCGCGGCCGACAGACGGGCCAGTGCTTCTGTCGTATCCAGTTCCGCAAATACACTCGCGATGAGGCTGTCGAGCGCGGCGCGGTTCTTGACGCGCTCGGTATTCGATGCAAAACGTGAGTCGCGCGCAACGTCGGGGCGGCGCAGGAACACCTCGCAGAACGCGTGCCATTCGCGCTCGTTCTGAATGCTGATAACGATGTCGCAGTTTTCCCGCGTCGCGAATGCACCATAGGGCGCTATGGAGGGGTGCTTCAGACCTTGCCGGGTGGGTGCCCCATTGCCATAGACTTCATGCAAGTAGGGAATCGTCATCCAGTCGGCCGCCCCATCGAATAGGGACACGGAAACGCCTGTGCCTTGACCGGTTCGTTCACGCAGCGCCAGCGCGGAGAGCACGCCGATGGCTGCGTTGAGGCCAGCGCCGATGTCGCATATCGAAACCCCGATGCGGCCATACCCTTCGGGAGCGCCACTGATTCCGGCGAGACCGCTTTCGCATTGAACCAGCAGGTCGTAGGCCTTGAGCTTGCTCGCCTCGCCCTGGGTCCCGTAACCCGTAATATCGCAGGTGATCAGGCGCGGATAGCGCTCGCGCAGCGTCGCTCCACCGAAGCCGGCTCGTGCAAGCGCTCCGGGCGCCAGATTCTGTACGAAGACATCGGCCTGGGCCAGGATGCGATGAAGCAGTGCAGCGTCGTCGGGCTGCTTGAAATCGAGCACAAGTGATTCCTTGCCGCGATTGGTCCAGACGAAATAGGACGAGTGGCCGTTGGCGGCGTCGTCATAACCGCGCGCGAAATCGCCTTCGGCGCGCTCGATTTTGATAACGCGGGCGCCCATCTCCGCCAGCCGGCACGTACACAAGGGCGCGGCCAGGGCCTGTTCGATTGAGACAACCGTGACGCCATCCATCGGCCTGGCGGCTGCGTGGTTAAGTGAAGTTTCCATTCCTGCCTCGCTGTTCGCAACGTTCTTGCGACCAAGTATGGACAGGCCGCCACCCCATTTACAGCGAGCATTGCCGAACTGAGCTTTTGTCAAATACGAATGCTGCTTCGCACCATGGCCACTACGCCAAGCGTTGACGATTCAGTTGTGGCATAAAGACAAAAGCATCCGCCGACCTCTCTAACCTCATGCACTACGATCTGACCGATCTGAAAGTCTTCCTGGCTGTCGCTGAGGAGGGCAATGTTTCGCGCGGTGCCGAGCGCTGTCATCTGGCGCCGTCTTCGGCAAGCCTGCGCATTAAAGGTCTTGAGGGAGCCGTTGGCGCACCGTTGTTGATACGTCAGGCTCGCGGCGTGACCTTGACGCCTGCGGGACACGTGCTCGTCGACCATGTTCGACGGTGCGTGGCGCAACTGGAACAGATGCACGCAGACTTGCTCCCGTTCGCACATGGGCTCACCGGTCACGTGACATTCTTCGCGAACAACAACGCAATCAGTTCTCACCTGCCGGACGATCTCGCGCGCTTCTTCGCCCTCTATCCCAGTGTCCGGATTACGCTCGAAGAACGCATGAGCCACGACATAGTGGCCGCCGTAGCAGCGGGTCGAGCGGATATTGGCGTGGTGGCGCTCGAAACTGAACACCCGGAACTGGATTTCGTACCCTATCGCGAAGATCAGCTTGTCCTGCTCGCGCCATTAAACAGCACACTGGCGCAGCAAGCCCGCGTGAGTTTTGCGGATTGCATGGGTGAGCCATTCATTAGCCTGCAGTCTGGTGCGGCACTGCATACCTTCCTGATGAACCACGCAAGCGCGCTGGGCAGGCAACTCGATATACGGGTGCAGGTGTCAGGCTACCGGGCTATCGCACGTCTCGTCGCTTCGGGCGCAGGAATCGGCGTCGTGGCGCGTTCGGCGCTTGAGACCTCAGACCGTGAGCACCTTGCCATCATTGACCTGTCCGAATCCTGGGCCCGGCGTGATCTTCGTGTTTGCGTGCGTCAACATCCACACGAAAAGAACTTCTTCCGGGACAAACTGGTTGAGATCCTGTGTCGTCGCGATCGATCGGAGCAGACCTGACGAGGCGCGACGGCAAAATGAGCGACGCGATCAGGCCGCTTTGGCCGTCGCGCCGATTCTCCAGCGAAACCGAACCACCGTGTTTTGCGACCACTGACTTTACGATTGACAAACCCAGCCCACTGCCTTCGACCGTTTCGGAATTCAACCGGAAGAAGCGGTCGAACACGCGGCCTAGCGCGTCCTCGGGAATGCCCGGTCCCGTATCGGTCACACGTACGATTGCGCCGGCTGCATCCTCGAATACATCGATATCCACATAACCACCGGTGGGCGTGTATCGCAGTGCGTTCTCGACCAGATTGCGCACCGCCATGCGCAACTCCCCTGGGTTCGCATTCACGTGCGCGGCTTCGAAGCGCTTGACGCCCAGATCGATCGAGCGCGCATCCGCGACCGGCAGCAGATCGGCAACGAGCGTCTGAACCATCTCACGTACATCGACCGCATCGGCGGTCGCACCGGGATCGTGCTGCGCATCGGCGCGCGCGAGTTCGAGAAGCTGCCGGATCATGGTCGCCGTGCGGACGATCGCTTCGCGCAGTTCGCGTAACCGCTCGCCGCGCGCAGTCGCATCGGGCGCATTTTCCAGGTTGTCGATACGCAGTTGCAAAGCGGCAATCGGCGTGCGCAGTTCGTGCGCCGCATCGGCAATAAAGCGCTTCTCTCCATCGATGCCGATCTGCAAGCGCGCAATCATCCGGTTGATCGAATCGGCGAACGGCCTCACCTCTTCGGGTGCGTGCGATATGTCGAGCGGCGTCAGGCGGCCAATGCCGACCGCTTCCGCATCCGCACTCGCGCGTTCCAGGGACGCGAATGCGGCATTGACGACCAGCGGGATCGCGATCCATACGAGCAGTATCAGGAAAAACGTCGGCACCAGACTTTCGAGCGCCGCGCGCCCTGCGGTCTGTTGGCGAAACGCGATAGGCTGGCCGACCTGATAAGTCAAATCGTCCGAGTCTTTTCTTAGCGTGTAGAGCCGGTAACGATGACCATTGATCCGCTCGACCGAGTAGCCGCCCGGTGCGTTGCGGTTGAAGATCACTTTCGGGTCGGTATTGTCGGTCGGCGTGGAAAGCCCCTGCTTCCATATTTGTCCGACGAACCCGTCGATCGAATGTTGTGGCGGGCCCTTCGTGCCGATCGTCCCCACTTTGCCGGCCGAGAGCCAGACCGCGGCGCCCTGCAGATGCTCGTCGAGCAGCTGGTCCATATGCGTCATCGAAAGCCAGTACGACACGCCCGCATCGGCGACGCCGACGACAGCGAACAGCACGATCAATGTTCCGACAATCCGGCTCTTCAACGATTTCATGCCGCGGGCTCCGAAATATGCCAGCCGACCCGGCGGTTCCCGTTCCAGGATTTGGCTCAACGTATCTCAGCGTACGTCACGAAAATTAGATCAGAATTAGCCAGCGCAGCGAGTGGACTGCTGGTCGGATGCAGGCCGCACGGGGCGGCCGTTCGACCTCATCCCGCTAAACCGTTACGGATCGCGAACGCTGCAGCCTCCGTGCGATTGGCGGATTCGGTCTTGGCCAGAATCGCCCGAATGTGATTGGCGACCGTGTTCGGGCTCAGGAACAGCCGCTTGGCGATTTCGCGATTTCCGAGCCCACTTGCGACCAGCTGAAGCACCTGGGCTTCGCGCGCGCTCAACCCGGCCGGACAGGCAGGAGATGATGCATGCCCGATCGAGCGGCGCACCTCGTCGATCCGCTCGGTCAGCGTACGCATGCCCATGCCCGCAGCCGCAGCCCGTGCGTCCTCTATCAGCATGCTCGCGCCGTCGCGATCACCTTCGGCGTTGCGAGCCAGCCGCATCGAGGCATAGCGCAAGCGTGTATGCGCGAGCGCAGGGGACGCGCCTTGCCGGAAGTTCATCGCCAACGCAGACTCGAAGTGACGCTGAGCGTCTTGCCATTTGCGCTGCGTCGTGGCGAGCAAGCCGAGCAGCGAGGCCGCGGCGCCGAAGCATCCAACCGTTGTCCCGATGAGGAGATTGCGGCCGTCATACGGCAGCAGCATCGCATACAGGACATCCGCCCGTTTCCTGTCATCGAGCCGGGCGCACACCTGGGCCAGATACGCCAGACTCGCCGCGCGTAAGCCGTCATGGCGGACGACCGCAAAGTCATTCGCCGCGAGCGTCTCGAACTCGCTGCGCGCCTCGTCGAGCAGATCGATCTCGGCGTAGAGCAGCGCCAGACCGGGGCGCCACGTCCCCGCCCTGGGCGTCGCGTTCACGAATGCCCGTACGAGCGGTGCCAGCTCGCGCAGGCGGCCCTGTTCGCAACGCAGCGTGAACATCTGCATGCCGTAAACGCCAGGTGCATCCAGCCCCGGCATGCGGTGCCCGATTTGCAATGCCTGCGCGATCAGGCGTTCGGCGTCGTCAAATCGGCCTTCCAATAGTGCCAAGGTTGCGCGCGAGGTAGCGACCACATAGCGCACGAACGGCTGGCGCAGTTCTGCCGCCCGGTACTCGTATTGCTCGAGTCGCTCAAGCCAGGTCGACAGGTCACCTAGTTCCATCAACTCGAACAGCTGCCATGCTTGCGCGTCGAGCGCACACAGCACGTTGCCCTCTCCTTCGGCCAGACGAAGCGCTTCATCGATGTCCCGCAACCGCTCCGCGCTGCGCTCGGGCTGCCAGCGCGCGGATAGCGTCGCGACCAGCGTCGCAACGAGCGTCCCCGTGTCGCCACTGCGTCGCGCCATGGCCACAGCCTGTTCCCGCACGATCGCGGCCTGGGCATCCTCGCCGCTGAAAATCAGCGCGCGCGCAAGCGAGCTCAGCAACTTCGCCTTGGTAGTACTGTCGCCGCTGGCCTGGGCGACAAGCGCTTCGCGCAGCAGCCGTGCAGCCGCTTGCCCGGGAAGCCCCGGAGCCCATGTGGCTGTCTCGAAGCCGAGCGCAGCTCGCGTCATCTGGTCGATCGCGTTCGAAGCACTCGCAAGTGACATCGCCTGTTCGAACGCTTCGCGCGCCTGCAGATATTCGCCAGTGGCCGTAAGCGATTCGCCCAGTGCGTTGAGCAGGCTGATCGTCAACACCGGGTCACGGGCACTCATCGCGCCTGCCGCCTGAAGCGCGAGCCGGTAATAGCGGGCCGCTTCCTCATGGGCGAGAAGCCGGGTCGCTCGTTCGGCGGCGCGCCGCGCGATGTCGGTCGTCCGCT
>NZ_JBAURZ010000202.1:0-7501 GCF_049581445.1 Paraburkholderia sp.
CTTTTAGACCGCCGCGCTCCCTAACGGCGAGGTCGACGCCCCATTCGTCGAGCCAGGCATCGCGCGGTTGCGGCAGCGGCTCGCCCGGATGATGCAGCAGGAATTCGCTGACGTCGAAGCCGATACCGCCCGCACCGATCACCGCCACCCTACGCCCGACCGGGGCGCCCCGCAGCACCTCCGCATACGACAGCACATTCGGCCCGTCGATCCCGGTAATGGGCGGGCGACGCGGCACGATGCCGGTGGCGAGGATCACGTCATCAAAGCCGCCCGCTGCAAGCAACGCCGGATCGACACGCGTTTCGAGCCGCACATCCACCGCGTACCGCTGCAACTGGCTCTGAAAATAGCGGATTGTTTCGCTGAACTCTTCTTTGCCCGGCACACGCATGGCGAGATTGAACTGTCCGCCGATGCTTGCGCTCGCATCGAACAACGTCACGCGATGCCCGCGCGACGCCGCCACCGTCGCGGCCGATAACCCCGCCGGGCCCGCGCCGACCACGGCGATGGCGCGCGGCGTTTCCTTCGCTGCGAGCGGCCGGTAGACCAGTTCGGTTTCGCGTCCAGCGCGCGGATTCACGAGGCAACTGGCGCGGCGGTTCTGAAACGTATGATCGAGACACGCCTGGTTACACGCGATACAGGTATTGATTTCCTGAGTGCGTCCCGCTGCGGTCTTGTTGACGAACTCTGGATCAGCAAGCAGGGGGCGGGCGAGAGACACCAGATCGCCCGCGCCTTGCGCGAGCAGATCTTCGGCCACCTCAGGCGTATTGATGCGGTTGGAGACGATCACCGGCACCTTGACGGCGGCTTTCAGACGCGCGCTCAAAGGGGCGAAGGCGGCGCGCGGCACCGAGGTAACGATGGTCGGCACCCGCGCCTCATGCCAGCCAATGCCGGTATTGAACATTGTCACGCCGGCGGCTTCCAGCGCTTGCGCTACCTGAACCGTTTCATCCCACGTGTTACCGCCCTCGACGAGATCGATCAGAGACAAACGATAGATCACGATAAAGCGCTCGCCACAGGCCTTGCGTACGCTTTCGACAATCTCACGCGCCAGCCGCATGCGGTTCTCAAGACTGCCGCCGTAGCGATCCGTGCGCTTGTTGGTGCGTGGACAGAGGAACTGGTTGAGCAGATAGCCTTCGCTGCCCATGATCTCGACCCCGTCGTAGCCCGCACGTTGGGCAAGACGCGCGCAGCGTGCGTAGTCGCGGACCGTTCGTGCAACGCCCGCTTCGGTGAGCGCGCGCGGCTTGAACTTCGAGATCGGTGACTTGAGCGCGGAGGCGGACACCACGAACGGCTGATATCCATAGCGTCCCGCATGCAGGATCTGAAGCGCGATCTTGCCGCCCTCGGCATGCACGGCCTGCGTCAGCAAGCGATGATTGCGCAGATCGAAAACGGAGTTCAGCGTGCCGCCAAATGGCAGCAGCCAGCCTTGGCGGTTCGGCGAGATTCCGCCGGTGATGATCAGCCCCGCGCCGCCCTTGGCGCGCTCGCGGAAGTACGCGGCGAGCTTCGGATAGTTCCAGAAGCGGTCTTCCATACCCGTATGCATCGAGCCCATCACGACGCGGTTGCGCAGGGTCGTGAAGCCCAGATCGAGTTCGGCGAGTAAAAATCGGTAAGGCATGCAACGCGCCTTGTAAAAGTTGGGTGCGCACGAACAATACACCGCGGATCGGGCCAATCATCCGAGGGAAAATTCTAATCCGCCTAACACGTTGCCCGGTAAGCCCAATTCAGGTGCTCATGTCCAGGCTGGTGCATGCGGCACTCCGATTGCTCAATGCGATCGTCCATTACACGCACGTCAGCTCTTCAATGCAACGACGTGCATCAGGGATAGGAGGGAGCGCCACGAGACAACCGGGGGAGCCGTTCAAACGATCAACGAACAAGGTATCTCACCGGTGTGGCGCTCACATAACTAACGGGTAAGACCCGACATCGATATAGGTGAAAATATGAAGCTCATCCGAACCATGGCGGCGCTGATTGGCGTTGCGTCCGTGTTGACGGCGTGTGGTGGCAGCGGCAGCGACGCTGCAAAATCGCTGGGCATTACCGATCCTGAGATCCACTTCATTCACGCCATTCCGGGCGGTCCAGCCGTCGATTTTCTGGTCAACGGCAAGGCGCCCGGAGGACAGACCAACATCAGCTATCTGGGCGTGACGAATTTCACCAATATCAACACGGGTTCCACGACAGTGGCCTATGCCGATACGGGCACGACCACCGCGCTCGCCAGCGGCAACTTTCCCGATGCTGCCAATGGTCACGAATATACCGTGCTTGCGTTGCCGGGTTTGACGTCCCCGGGGATCGGGTTGATCGATGATCCATTCGACAAGGGCCTGCTGTCGAACGACGCACGCGTGCGTGCCTTCAATGCGTCGGCGAATGCGACCAATCTGGACATCTATATCGTGCCGTCGGGTACATCTATCAGCGGCGTGAGCCCGACGATGGCCGGTGTGTCGTTCAGCAATGCGGTGCCGGCGAGCGGCCAGGATTCGCTGTATCTGTCGGGCGGCACGTATGTCGCGATCGTCACGACGGCGGGCAGCAAGACGCCTATTTACCAGTCGGCGACGTTTAGTCTTGCCAACAATGCCGACTGGCTGGTGACCACGGTGCCGATCGCCGGCACCTTGAGCCAGTTGTTGCCGGGCCAGATTCATTTGCTGGTGGCGCAAGGCGGCAACACGGGTACGCCGGCGCTTGAACTGAGCAACACGCTCACAGGGCAATAAGCCGCGCGACAGCGGCATAGCAGGGAGGGGCAGAGCGGCGGTCCACCGGAGGTGGGTCGCCGCTTTGTTTTTATATGTGGTGGTAGCTGTCGCGATGCGGCGTGTGGTTCAGGCGCGCGTCCTGCCACGGCCCAGACATAAAAAGGCCCGGTGCGCGAACGTACCGGGCCAATCTGGCTGACGACTGCCTGGCGCCGCCACGCGGGCTGCGTCAAGCAGTACTAGTTGATGTGACTACTTGGCGTTATCTGCCGCATTAGACAGATCGTGACCGCCGTTCGAAATATCCTGGCCTGCGCCGGCCATCGTGTTGCACCCGGCGAGCGCCGCAGTCCCGCAAATCAGAATCAAAGCGATGAGTCGAGTCATGAGTGTTCCCCTTGTGAAGAATGCATCAATGGACGCGCCCGGTTTGCGGCGCGTGCTCCGTGGCTTACGACCGGGGCATGGCGCCAGTCGATCCGGTCTGATTGCATGTTAAAAAACAAGGCGACGTGACGCTGTCAGCGCGCTCGCGATTTTTGTGTAGGTGTGCTCCGTTGTTCGCGTAAGTGCCGTCCTACACGGCGTCTTGCGAAGGGATGTCTGGCGCCGCATCATCCATCGGCACAGCGCTCCGTGCACAAGGCATGACCACATGAATCTCCGTACCGGCCGGCACGCCCCGGCGGATGTCGAATTGCCCGCCATGCGCGGCCACACGCTGGCGCATGCCGAGCAGGCCGTGCGTATGTGTGCGCTTGAGGTCGGCCGGCGTGATGCCTACGCCGTTATCGGTGATCGACAGCCCAACCTGTAAATCGTCGACCTGCAGACCAATGGAGACGCGTGACGCGCGTGCATACTTCGCCGCATTGGTGAGCGATTCCTGTGCAACCCGAAAGAGCGCGATCTCGGTCTGCTCGTCGAGCTGGATATCGTCCGCGGGCAGTTGCAGATCAAGCATCCAGTTGTTGCGCTGCGCGGCCTCATCAGCGAGTGTGCGCAGCGCCGTAACGAGGCCGAAGTTCGCCAATACGGTTGGCCGCATGTCTTCGATAATGCGGCGCTTGAGCGCAATCCCCTGATCGAGATTGGCGAGCGCCCGTGTGAGCTTCTCGGCAATCGCCGGCTCGCTGTCCTTCAGCTTGCGGTTAGCCCAGGCGACGTCCATCTTGCTGGCGGTCAGAATGGCACCGAGTTCGTCGTGCAGTTCGCGGGCGAGTTGCGTCTTCTCGTTTTCGGCGACTGCCTGCAGATGCCACCCCAACGCTTCGAGCTGACGGGTGCGCTCGGTGACAAGTTGGTCCAGTTCTTCCTGCTGTGTGATCAGTTGCCGCTGCACTCGCGCCTGGCGGTCGATCTGGATGCCCAGATTGCGAAACAGCAGGATGAACAGCACGATGTTCAGCGCGGAGAGCGCCGCCGCGCACAACGTCGAGATGCGCTGATCGGCGCGGCTGGCGTCGAGCGCCTGCTGGGCCCGCTTCACCTCGTTGTCGCGCAGCAGCGACAGGGTGCTGTCGATCAGCGTCGCATCCGTCGCTTGCGCGCCGCTCGCGGTGCCGCAGGCGGCCAGTTCCAGTGGTTGCGGGTTGGCCTGCTGCATCGCGGCAGCACCGGCGCCGATGCGGGCGTCGATGAGCGCAGCGATCTGCGTGAAGCTCGCCAGTTCGGCGCTGTCCGCTTCACGGCGATGGTAGTAGGTGTTCAATTGCTGGACGCTTTGCCGCAGACTCACGGCATTGGTGCAGTAAGCCTCCGCGCGCGCCACTTGCTTCGTCAGAAGAAAGTTGGCTTGGTCGGCGCTGAGCCGCGCTAGCTGGCTCTCCAGCGTGCTCAGTTGCACCGTGACGTCGCGCGCGTCCAGCGCGCTCTCATATTCAGCGGCGATGCGTTCGCGGGCCGTCTCGAGAATCACGAGTCCACCCACGGTGATCACAATGGCAACCGTCATGGCAATCGCCCAACTGCGGTTGCGCATCCATTCGTTTAATGTGGTGGCCACTTTCAGGTTGTGCTCCTCGTGCCTTTCTTCATGTCTTAAGTCTATTGAGCCGTAATTGCGCAGCACAGTACGTGCCCCGCCTAAATCGTAAAGCTACTGTAATGCAATGTCAGCGGATTCTCACACGAAAAACGGCGTGAGCCGGAATGCGGTCCTGCGCATGGGTCATTACGATAGGCATGTCAGCTCAATTATCGTTTCGGAGGAATCCATCATGCTCAAATGGGCCTTGATCTTCGCAGTGATCGCTCTCGTCGCCGGTGTACTCGGCTTTACCGGCATCGCGGCGGGCGCTGCGGCCATCGCCAAGTTCCTGTTTATCGTGTTCGTAATTCTGTGCGTGGTGTTCCTCGTGCTCGGCTTTGTGGTGACAAAGAAGATAGTTGATTAGCGGGGGCGTTTTTGGGTTGCGCAAGCCCCCGTATATACCAACAACATTTCAGGAAGGAGAGTCGCCATGCTTCATTACGCAGTCGTTTTCTTCATCATCGCCATCATTGCCGCGGTATTCGGATTTACCGGTATTGCAGCCGGCGCGGCCGAAATTGCGAAGATCCTGTTCTATATTTTCCTGGTCGTGTTCGTCGTGACGTTGCTGCTGGGCGTGTTCCGAGCGTAGACGCGGTCAATCTCCCAACGCGGGCGCATCGGGCGCGTTTCGTGCGGGATGCGCCTTACCCCCACTACCGGATCAAAGGAGAACCTCATGTCGAAGTCATCTGCCGCATCGCAATCTCACGACCCCTTCGTGATGGACGTGCAGAAAATCCGCGAGGACGCGCGCAAGCATATGTCGGACGGCCCGGTTACGCAGACCTATGGCGCAGACCGCCAGACCGTGCTCAAACTGCTTAACGACGCGCTCGCCACGGAGATCGTCTGCATCTTGCGCTATAAACGGCACCATTTCATGGCCAAGGGGATCAATTCGGAGGCGGTCGCCGCCGAATTCGCCGAGCACGCCATGGAAGAGCAGGAACACGCCGACCGCTTCGCCGAGCGCATCGTGCAACTGGGTGGCGAGCCGGACTTTGCGCCGGACAGTCTGAAGACGCGTTCGCATTCGGAATACCAGGAAGGCAAGGATTTGACCGATATGATTCGGGAGAACCTGGTGGCCGAGCGCATTGCCGTTGATACGTACCGCGAGATCATCAAATACCTGGGCGATAACGATATCACCACGCGTCGTATCTTCGAGGAAGTGCTGGCGGTCGAAGAAGAGCACGCGGACGATATGGCCGACCTCCTCGAAGGCCGCGAGTGAACGCCCAATGTGCCGCATACGTCGGTCACGCCGCGTGCGGCACGCGCTGCGCCACCGCCACGAGCAGCGGCATGGTCTGCCAGCTTCGGCGTGAACGTCTCGCCGCACTTCGCGGCGAGACGTCACTACAATGTCCGCTTTGGAGCCCTCTCACTGCACGGATGGAAGCCGATGATTCGAGTGTTGATAGCTGACGATCACGCCATCGTTCGAGGCGGTTTCAAACAGTTCGTCGCCGACGAGCCGGATATGTGCGTGGCAGCGGAAGCTGCGACCGGCGACGAAACCATCCGCCTCGTACGTGAGCAGGCTTTCGACGTGGTGTTACTCGATATCGCCATGCCGGACAAGAACGGTATCGACACCTTGCGCGTCATCAAGCAGGTCCGGCCGGACCAGGGCGTGCTGATTCTGTCGGGCTATCCGGAGAGTCAGTATGCGATCAACCTGCTGCGCGCGGGCGCCAACGGATATCTGAACAAGGACTGCGCGCCCGACGAGATCGTGCGGGCGATTCGCGCGGTGGCGCGCGGGCATCGTTATCTGTCGGAAGCGGTGGCCGACACGCTGGCCGACAATCTCGACAAACCCGCTGCCCAGCGTCCGCATGAGGGTTTGTCGGAACGTGAATTCCAGATTTTTTGCAAACTCGCCGGGGGGCAGATTCCCACGGATATCGCGGAGGAACTGCATCTGTCGGTGAAAACGGTGAGTACCTACCGGGCGCGCGTGCTGGAGAAAATGCGTCTGACCAACAACGCCGATCTGACTTACTACGCGATCAAGAATGGTTTGATCGAATAACGTTAGGGACGCGTGAAACTCATGCGAGACTCACGTGAGATCCACGTGAGTGGCCTAGTGCAAGGAGCCGTGCGCGGAACAGTGCCATGAGCAGCGAATCGAACTCCCATCACACAGACGGCCGTGCACCTTTGCGCGTGCTGCTGATCGAGGATTCGGCGTTGATCCGCCGCAGCGTCGCCGAGGCAATCGACGCATCAGGGGTGCTGCGCGTGGCGGCCTATGCGGATTCGTCGGACGAGGCTATCGCGCTGCTGAGCGCGGAACCGTTTGACGCGGTGATCGTCGATCTGCAGTTGAAGCACGGTTCAGGGGTACCTGTGCTGGCGTACCTGCAGCGAAAGGGCTTGATCGAGACAACCTTCGCGGCCGTGCTGACCAACCACGCGCTGCCGGCTTATCGCGAGCGCTGCCTGCAATACGGCGTGCGCCATTTCTATGACAAGTCGTTTGAGTTCGACCGGGTGATTGACGCGTTGCACGATTACGCGCAGACCCATAGAGCGGGCCGCCAGCCGGAGGCTTAAGCCTTCACAACCCTTAACCCGCCCATCCGGCCAGGGACCTGCGCGCTCAGTACTTCAAGAGCTCAGGAGGTCGCCACCGGCTGCGTGCGGCGCCGGGCATGACTCCAGCCGGCCAGCGCCGCGAACGCCAGCCCGGCGG
>NZ_JBAURZ010000203.1:0-6781 GCF_049581445.1 Paraburkholderia sp.
CCGATACCCGAGCCGCCGCCCGTGACGATGATCACTTTCTCTTCCAGAGCCCGGTTCATGCGTGTCTGCTCCCCTTGCGCATCACTGCGCGAACAGCGGCGCAACGTCGACGTAAATGCGATATTCGTTGATTTGTCCATTGCTTACGCGCCAGATGGTCGCGGCCGGCACCGTCAGCGTTGATCCGTCCTTGCGCGTGTACGTCACGTCGAGCCGCGAAACAATCACGTCGTCCACTGCCCAGACGTCGAGCAGCCGATGCTTGATGCCGGCGATCAAGGCCATGAAATTTCTGGAGGCCTCTGCAATGTTGGCGCGTCCGATGACAGGCTCGCTATTGGCATAGATAAACGTGCAGTTCTCCGACAGGAAGCGCGCGAGTTGCTGCTCGTCCTTCGAATCAACGGCCTCATACACTTCTGACGCATAGTCGAATGCTGCAGTGGATGCCTCAGTGGACATGTCGAGTCTCCTCCTCAATGTGAGTACCGCGTTGCAAATAGTCTGGGATCAATGACTCAGCGAGCGGATTCCCTCGGGAGCTGCGCTGAAGACTTGTGGCGGTGCAACCTGCTTGATCAACAAAGCGATGCACGCAAGCGCTCCGGCAACCGCGATCGTTGCGAAGAAACCCACCAGCGTGAAATGCGAGCGCATTAGTTCAGCGACCAGAAACGAGCCTGCGATGCCGCCGAAACGGGCCATGCCGAGCATCCACGCGACTCCGGTGCCGCGCCCCTCAGTCGGATAAAACGCGGCCGCCAGCGCATTCATCGAGGCTTGCGCGGTGTTCATCAGCACGCCGGACACCAGGACGGACGGCACGAGAAGAAGCACGTGCGCCGCCGTCGCACCAATACAAAAGAGGCTGACCGCGGCGAGCGCGTAGCACGTGGCAATCACAAGGTTGGCATTGAAGCGGTCCATCAGTGCGCCGCACAGCACCGCGCCGACACCACCCAACGGAAACAATGCAGAGATCAGCGTGGCGCTCTTCAGGCTTAGTCCTGCGTCCCTCAGCAGAATCGGCATCCAGTTGAATAAGGCGTAGATAATCAGGAGGCCCATGAAGGCCGCGATCCATAGCATCACTGAACCGACGATGTATGAACGCGACAGCACCAGGCCGATCCCGTTGTGGCCGGTGGCCGGCGCGCTCTCCGTCATGGCGAAGCCGCGCACACCGATGGCGTCAGCGGAAATGCGCGATAGAACGGCGCGAATGCGCGCCACGGGTTTGCCGTTTGCAACCATGAAGCGCACCGATTCCGGCATCTTGACCACCAGCAAGGCACCGTGAAGGATCGGCGTAACGCCGCCCAGCATCAGAACACTGCGCCACCCTGCATGCGGCACCAGCCATGCCGCCAGCAATCCGCCCAGCGCCGCACCGAGCGGGAATCCGCAGCACATCAGACTGGTCACCGTGGCGCGGCGCCGGGTCGGGCAGAACTCGTCCATCATGGTCACTGCGTTCGCCATCGCTCCACCGAGGCCAATGCCCGTCATGAAACGCAGTGCAGTCAGTTGTCCGATGTTGTCCGAAAACGCGGACGCGACACAGGCAACGCCGAACAGGAACACGGACCCGATCATCAGTGACCGTCGTCCAACCCGGTCGGACAAGGGACCGGACACGAGCGCGCCGAACGCAAGCCCGAACAGCGCGGCACTCAGGACAGGTGCGAGATCGGGCCTGGCGAGATGCCACTCGCCAAGCAACGACGGCGCGATAAAGCCGATGGCCGCGGTGTCGAAACCATCCAGCAGCACGATCACGAAGCACATGAAAAATATGAGTCGTTGAAAATGGCCGAACGGGCGCTCGTCGATGAAGCTTTGGACGTCGGAAACCGAAGCGCGTTTCATCGTCAATCTCCCTCAGCCGACCTTAATTCGATGACCCGTCCTATCGGACTCCTCAACGGCGTAGAGAACCTGATGAAGTGCGACCGCATCATCAAAACTGGGAGCCGTATGGGTTCCGAGGCGCACATCGTCCGCCATTAAACGGTAGATGCCTGCCACGTTTCGCGCAGGCACGGCCTCTATAGGACCGCAGTCTTGCGATTGCTGTATCTCCAGTTCGACGTAACCTTGCTGGCCTTTGCGCCCCCCTTCCACGCGCAGCGGCGAGATGTTCACCACAGGAGCCTGGTCGATTGTCGCGGTGATGCGCAGATCCCCTTCGGTTCCATTGATCTCCCACAGCAACCCCGTTCCGCGCGGCAAGCCACCGCGAAGCTGCAAGGACAGCGGCGCACCAGACTCGAGGACCGCGTTGATCATCACATGATCGGGCGTCTTCATCGGAATGCTCTCACCCGTTTCGATGGTGCTCACGGTTTGTCGGCGCTGCGACAAGACGGCGTCGACCTCGCGGATCGGCCCCAGTACACTTTGCACCGCCGCGATGGCATGTCCGCCAATCACCGATAGCAGCGTTGCGCCGTTTTTGGAGTCCATGGCATAGGCATCACCACGCGGTACGGAGTCGCCCCAGCTAACCCCGGCACTGATATAGGTCGACGACAACACCTCGCCGACGTACCCTTCTGCAACGAGCTTGCGCACGAATTGCACTTCAGGCGACGCGATGGCTTGAGTGCCAATAACGGCTAGCGCCTTCGTTTTATTTGCAAGGCGGGCAAGCTCCGCGGCTTCAGCCAGGCCGTTTCCAAGCGGCCATTCGCAATAGACTCGCTTTCCGGCCTGCAGCGCCGCCGCGACCACTTCCTTGTGGTAGGGGACCTTCACCGTCACCACCACGACATCGATGTCTGGCGACGCGACGAGTGCCGCCACATTCTCGAAGGCGTGCGGAATGTCGAAAGCGGCAGCGGCGGCCTGCGCACTGACGAGACTGGTGTTCGCCACACCCGCGATTTCAAACACATCCTTTAAGGCGCGCAAGGCCGGAATATGCGCACTAGTGGCCCAACCACGCTCGGCGCTCAGGCCGACAACACCCACACGAAGACGTTTTTCCATTGCTTCCTCGAAACCATTAAGTAACTTTTAGACGAACCCGTACTTGTACGACGGATCATCCTTGTCGCGCCGCCCAACGTTGGAATTCTCGAGTGGGGCCAAACCTGCCGGGACTGGATCCGAACGTTGAGAATCCAGTACCACCATCCGGTCGGCAATGCGCCACTCACCCTGTCGACGTTCCATCCGGTCGACGTAGCGGATGTTCACGACCCAGTCCATGGCAGGCGTGTCGCCCTCGGGCCGGGTCCGGTGGGAGGCCTGCGCATAGTGCTCGGCGTACGCTACATCGCCGTCGAGCTGCACATACTGGTTGCCGGTAAAGTGTTGCGTGCACTCGAAGGCCGGCAACAACTCCGCGGCCCATTCAATGAACCCTTCCACGCCGCCGGTATAAGCACCGTGGCGATCGATCGCGTCCGGGTGATAACACGAGCGCAAGAGATCCCAGTCCATCCGGTCGACGCCCCGGCAGTAGCGAATATGTACGCGCTTGATCTCTGCCTCGTCGAGAAACTGTTGAAGCCGCGATTCCACGTTAGTCTCCAATCATGTTTTACAGAGGGCGACGCCAATCCGCATCAGCACCCGCGTCATTTGCTCACGCTCGGATGCGGTCCGTATTCGCCTGTTTCCATTAACTGCGAGGCTGCAATCGCCCTGGGCGTCCAGCGCAGCGTCGCACGCGTTTCCAGCAACCAGGCCTGATAGGTCTCCGGGACATTCTCGGCAGGCCCGTGGTGAATGACGCCCTTTGGCACCCAGGTCAGCGTGCCGGGCTCCGAGCAGCCTCCCCATACGCCTGGTCCACGCACATAGCAGATCACTTCGTCGAAATCCGCATTGATATGAACGGGTGGACGGCCCGAGATGCGCGAACTGAGGTTAAACATCAGCACATCTCCCGCGCTGGACGAGAGAAACGGACTGGGAGGGCCGCCCTCGGGCAGATAGGTGAGCACCTGAATCCTGTTCAGATTCAGCTTCCACACCGGCACCGACTCCGACAGTTGCAGACCCAGCGAGAGCGGGTCGTGTGGCATGGTGAACACCGTGTTCTCATCATCGAGGGTCTTCAGGATCAGCTTCGTCGGTCCGCCTGCGGGAATCTCCGGATCGACCTTGGCGTACTTCAGATCCCGCGCGAGATTGAGCATTCCGGTAGGCGCTGGGGGAGAGAATTTCAAAGCGGCCGGGCTTTCGACGATGAGGCTGCGCATGGCGTCACCAACCGGTGCGTAGCGATACGCCACCGAGCGTGGAATACAGACAAAGTCACCTTCTTCAGCCGTCAGACTGCCAACGTCAGTTTCGAATCTGACATGGCCCGACTGGATGAAGTGAATCTCATCTGCTTCGACATTTCGGACCACGTACGGCATTGGCTCGCGGCGGCCTGACACCAGCAACCTGACTCCCAGCCTTGAGGTGGCCACCGTGGTCGGAAGCGCTTGCGCGTCGTCATGGTCGTCGGGGATCAAATGATCGAGAACGGCTCGCCGCGGCGCATGCGGACCTTCCACTGCAAGGTAATCCGGCGCGTAGGTCGAGCGCGTCACGACCGAAATTGCCCCCATGAACCCATCCCGCGTCCACAGTTGCACGGGAGGCTCTCCGCCTTTTGTCTGATCACTCATTTGTCAATCTCCTTCGTTTTCAAACACACAACAGGCGTGCCTCGCCGGATCGTCCAGGCATGCGTTACCGCCGCACCCAAGGCACTACTCACGCTGCCCGCAAACGAGTTGGGTCTTTCCTGCGATCTATCTTAGGCAAAAGCCGGACGAACAGCCTCGTCTTCAGTGGCATGCAGTGACGCCGCGAACACGGCGCCACTGCCGCCAGTTGAAATTAGCGTGCCTTCAATCCAAGCAGCTGCCGGTACTCGTTCGCGCTGGCCGGAGTGCGTCCCAGCAAGCCGGCGATGTCCTTCGCCATGTTGAACATCTCGAGATTGCTCTTGAGTTTCTCGTCGCTGTTCGGGTACTTCCACGGCGTGTCTTCCGTGCCGACGCGGATATGCAGACCCATCATGGTGGCGAGGGTGGTCATATAGAGCGATGCGCGGCCTGCCGCGCAGACACTGATGACCGAGGTCGGATCGATCTTGCGAATCTGGTCGACCATCAGGAACATGTGTTGCGTCATGTCCTGGGCGTCGCTCACCCAGGTGCCCGACACCAGCGTGCGGCCGACGTTGAACGGCAGGCCGTAGAGGATCAGCCAGTTGTACGGCTTCTTGAGAATGCCAGTATCGATCAGCTTGCGCTTGGCCAACTCGATTTCGCCAGAGCTGTGGACCGCCAGTTCGGGCTTGACGCCGACCTCTTCGAGCGTTGCAACGGCCGGCACCGCAAAGGCCTCCGGATGACCCGGCGCGCACGGCGCGACTTCAGTCAGCCCTTCGCGAGCGGGACTCATGCACATATCGAACGTCGTGCCGTGCAGCACGTTCACGTTCGTCACGAAATCGTTTCCGAAGCGGGCGCGCAGCGGCTCGATAACCTGCTTGTAGGCTTCGACCGGCAGGTAGTCGCGATCCATGCGGAGCCCCTTCGCGTCGGTCATGAATGAGAAGTCGATGTGAACGCCGCAGGCGCCGGCTTCGATCACGGTAGTCGCTTCATCCACATACGCCTTGAAGGACGACGTGTCTTCAAAGCGGCCGGAAACCGCGGCGTTGATGGCAACTTTTTGCGGGACGTCCCATTTGGGCTGCAGTTCGACGCCAGCGATGAACTGATACTCCTCCATTTCGCGCTTGGCGGCTTCCCAAAGTGGCAGTTTTTCAATCATGATAATCCTCGACAATGAAGTAAAGGTTCGAACCGTTCCGAACCGACGACAACCAGACCGGCAACAAGAGGGACCACAAGGCTGACCTACCGCTTCCTCAGTCAGATATTTGTTGGCACTCCTATTCCCATACAAATCGATACGGGCGCTGACCCTAACCTCGGAGCACCGCCCTAACACCCATCAGGCCTACCGCTCTCGCAACCCAATCATTTGTGTTAAGATGATTCCATGGCAAATCGATTTATATCGAATGATGTGTTTCGGAATGAACAAAGTCAAGGCCAATAGGGAATTCCCTGGGAAACACGTTGGCCGCAGTCCTTGTTTGGGCGACCCGGCTGCCCACCGGGTCGCATCTACCTGTCGAGGTATGAGCGAATGGTTAAGTCCTACTGCACCGTAATCGATACGCTCCTGGATGCCGCCGAACCGTTCTGTGGCCCAGCGGGAAAGGAAACGCCCGACATCTTCGACGAGCGGGGCAGAACGGTCCCCTGGATGACGCGAACGCTGCACCGGCTTTACGATGCGCAAGCGCAGAAGGTCCTCGCCAGGGAAAAAGTGTCCATCGCGCACTGGTACTACCTGCGCGTGCTGGCGCAACGCGGCGAACTGAACCAGCTCGAACTAAGCAGGCGCGTTGGCATCGCCTCCACCACCGCTGTGCCCGCTCTGGACAGCATGGAAAAGCGTGGTCTGGTGAAGCGGACGCGCGATCCGAGGGACCGCCGCAAGTACGACGTCAGCCTCACTGACGACGGCAAACGTCTGGTCGATGAATTGATGCCGGAGATCATCCATATGATCTCCAGCTCGTTTGGCGGCGTGGACCCCGATGAGATGCTGGTCTTCTGGAAGGTTCTGCACCAGATCGCGCAAAACCTCTCGGCGAAGTCCAACGAAGACCTGGTGGTCGATTAGCCGGCTTGCGCCTGTGCGGCCCGCATCGGCGCCTGGAGCCAGGCAAAGCCGAGCCGAGCGCCTATAAAGC
>NZ_JBAURZ010000204.1:0-8534 GCF_049581445.1 Paraburkholderia sp.
GGGCGGGCGCGGCGGCGATGTGTCGGCGGTGGGGCGGGCACGGCGTTGCAGCGCGTGCGGCTCGCTCACCCGTCTCTGTGATGCGCAGTCAGCCCCGGAAGCGTCAGGCGCTATGCCAAGGTCGACGAGCAGCGGTTATTGAGCTGCCGGTAGCCCCTGCATGACCATGCCCGGCTTGATACCCTTCGACTCGAACCAGTCCTTGCTCATCTCCAGCGCGTACGCGCCGTTGTTGCGCGGGCAATGATTGTTGGTGGTTTCGGCGTCCATCTCGTCGATATCCGTGATCGTGCCATCCGCACGCATGAACGCAATCGACAGCGGAATCAGCGTGTTCTTCATCCAGAAGCAATGCACTGCGTTCTCGGGGAACACGAACAGCATGCCTTCGTTTGGCGCGAGTTGCGTGCGATACATCAGACCTTGCTCACGATCCGGATCAGTGGACGCAACCGCGGCGTCGATGACGAACATGCCGACCGTCAGCTTCGTGCGCGGAAACTCGCCTGGCTGCTTCGCACCGGGAGGCATCTGCTGCGCGTAGGCGCTATCAACGGGGGCGAGCATGAACGAGGCGGCAGCCAACGGCAACGCTACGGCAAACGCAAAGCGCGCGACTAACGAGCGCAGGGAAATTCGCACGGCAAGACTCCTGGCAGGAAATTAATCCGCGAATGTTACGCGAGCGCGTCAACGCACGTCAAAAACAAAAAGGCAGATCGCCTTGCGGTGATCTGCCTTTCAACGCCGTAAGAACGGCAAGTGCTGCTAGTTCTTGACTGCGTTTTTACGACAACAAACTTATTCCGAAGCGCCCGAAGCTGCGGCTGCTGCAGCTGCCTTCTTCTTGGTCGACTTCTTGTGCGTTGCCTTCTTCGTGGTCTTCTTTGCCGACGAAGCTGCTGCCGGTGCTGCCGAAGCTGCCATCGGTGCCGAAGCTTGTGCGAATGCTGCCGTTGCGAAGAGGCCAGCGACCAGAGCGGCGATCAGTTTGTTCATTTTGTGAATCCTCAGCTTTAGTTAATTAACCAAATGACCCGGTTATGTATGAGTCATGTCGGTAAACGTGCCATCCACCTTTCGGTTGACAGCCGTGTCGAACAAATTTCCAACACGTCTGTCGAGCGCTCAGACTCCCCGCACTGACCGCAAGAACGGCTTGCACAAAGGCCCTTAAGGCTGAATGCCGGATAGCTTTGGTCGGCATCTGCGTCGAATAACGCGTGAGCGCACTGCATGGTTGACGTAATTTTTCTGGAATTTTTATGCGTCGTTTTATTGACATTCATGAGATGCCGAATCAGGCGTTTGCAATGCATTTGCATAGATTGAAAATGCTTGCTGATACAACGGCTTAGCAGTTCGGCATTCAATGATTGCGCGCGTTATCGCGTTACGGCATACCGTCCCAGGGAGCACGTGCCGGCACTTCGCGCGACGCACCGGGTTCGAGGCCGAGCGCAAAGATGTCGAGTGCGCCGATTCCCACGCGCGCGAGACGCAGAGTGGGGAATCCGACAGCAGCCGTCATGCGGCGAACCTGGCGGTTCTTGCCTTCGGTGATCGCCAACTCGATCCAGGTGGTGGGAATCGCGGCGCGAAAGCGGATCGGCGGATTCCGCGGCCATAGCGCCTCGGGTGGTTCGATGATGCTCGCCTGACATGGGCGCGTCACATAGTCGCCCAGGTCGACGCCGCTCGCGAGTCGCTTGAGCGCTGCCGCGTCGGGGGCGCCTTCGACTTGCGCCCAATAACGTTTGACGAGTTTGTGACGAGGTTCGGCGATGCGGGCCTGAAGGGCGCCGTCGTCGGTGAGCAGCAGCAGACCTTCACTATCGGAGTCAAGCCGGCCCGCTGGATAAACGCCAGGCACCTTGACCCAGTCCGCGAGCGATGCGCGTGTTTCGTGCGGCGAGAACTGGCAGATGGTGCCGAACGGCTTGTTTAGAGCGAGGAGGCGCATGCGGATAATCCGGCGAAACCGGCTGATGGCGAAAGGACAGGGCCGCTTGGCGCCGCTCAACGTCCGCCGGGCCGGTGCTGTGGCAAATGGCGGGATAATAATGCATAATCTTCAGCGACATCTCTTATGTCTTATATAAGACATAAGAGCGAGGTGTCTTCGCATTCAGCAGCAATACCGGAAATCTCCGCGGCGATTGCGGCCCGCAAGGCGGCGCACCGCCGGGGCGCGTGTCCCACGGTGTGGGCTAGAATAGCCGCTCAGTCGCTTGCAGGCGTTTGGCATTGCGCGTAAGAAAGAGCGCCCAGTTTCGCAGTTCCCCTCTGCTTCAACTAGCAGCCATCACTGGAGTCCGATCATGCCGTATCAGCACATAAAGGTTCCGACGGGCGGAGACAAAATCACTGTCAACGCAGACTACTCGCTCAATGTTTCCGATCAGCCGATCATTCCGTTCATCGAAGGTGACGGCACTGGTACCGACATCACGCCGGTCATGATCAAGGTCGTCGATGCCGCAGTTGAAAAAGCCTACGCTGGCAAGAAGAAGATTCACTGGATGGAAGTGTATGCCGGCGAGAAGGCCACCCGGATCTATGGCCCGGACGTTTGGCTGCCGGAAGAAACGCTCGACGTGGTGAAGGAATACGTGGTCTCGATCAAAGGGCCGCTGACCACGCCGGTCGGCGGTGGCATCCGTTCGCTGAACGTCGCCTTGCGCCAGGAACTCGACCTGTATGTGTGTCTGCGGCCGGTACAGTATTTCAAGGGCGTGCCGTCGCCGGTGCGCGAGCCGGAAAAGACCAACATGGTGATCTTCCGTGAGAACTCCGAAGACATCTATGCGGGTATCGAATGGGCCGCTGGATCGGAGGATGCGAAGAAGGTTATCAAGTTCTTGCGCGAAGAAATGGGCGTGAAGAAGATCCGCTTTCCGGACACGTCGGCAATCGGCGTCAAGCCAGTGTCGAAGGAAGGCACGGAGCGGCTCGTACGCAAGGCTTTGCAGTACACCATCGACAACGATCGCCGTTCGCTCACGCTCGTGCACAAGGGCAACATCATGAAGTTCACCGAAGGCGCCTTCCGTGACTACGGGTATGCGCTGGCGCAGAAGGAATTCGGCGCCGAACTGGTGGATGGTGGCCCGTGGATGAAGTTCAAGAACCCGAAGACCGGCAACGATATTATCGTCAAGGACGTGATTGCCGATGCGTTCCTGCAGCAGATCCTGCTGCGTCCGGCTGAGTACGATGTGATCGCGACGTTGAACCTGAACGGCGATTACATCTCGGACGCGCTCGCGGCGCAGGTGGGGGGCATCGGCATCGCGCCGGGCGCGAATCTGTCGGATTCGGTTGCGATGTTTGAGGCAACGCACGGCACTGCGCCGAAGTATGCGGGCAAGGACTACGTGAATCCGGGTTCGGAAATCCTTTCGGCGGAAATGATGCTCCGTCACATGGGCTGGACCGAAGCGGCGGATATGATCATTTCGGCAATGGAAGCGTCGATTCTGCAAAAGCGCGTCACGTACGACTTCGCGCGCTTGATGGAAGGGGCGACCCAGGTATCGTGCTCGGGCTTCGGGCAGGTGATGATCGAAAATATGTAATTGCTGCCCACGGTGGCCTGAACCCGATCAAACGACCCCGGTAGATTGACGATCTCCGGGGTTTTTCTTTGGCTGTTTTTAGCCGCTTTCTTTGGTCGCCTAATTTACCGGTTTACCTGCGACGAATGGTCGCGATGGGTGATTTCGGCGCTATCCCGCAAAGACGCGCATGGCCTTGGCTATCCGCGTTGATCGGGCGGTGACGTTATCTGAATAGCGGCTGGCTCGACGCCTCTCCATTGAGACGAAACACTTCTTTAACAATTCTGAATGGCTGGGCGGCTTCCGGCGAAGCCGTCTCAATAACGACTGCGAAGGCGTGTCGCCTTCTTCGCGCCGCTAGGTCGCAAAAGCCCCCTCTGCTATAAGTTTGTTCCTTGCCCGGCGCTTCACCGATGCCGATCGGCGGCATCTCGAGGCGCTTCGGCATTGAGGGGGAGACTCATGACCGAAGAAAAAATCCATGCAAACGTTTATGTCGCGACTCCCAGTTACGGCGCCGTAGTGGCGACTGAGTATGTACTGGGTTTGCTCGACCTGTACGACGCAGCGTCGCGCGATGGCTTCGGCCTCCAGGTGTGCTTCAACAGTTTCGACAGCCTGATCACCCGTGCGCGCAACACCATGGTTGCGGAATTCCTTGCGGACAGCCGCTTCACACATCTGATGTGGATTGATGGCGACATCGGCTTCAAGGGCGACGACGTTGTACGGTTGCTGCGCGCAAACCGGCCTGTGGCCGCGGGCGTGTATCCGCTGAAACTCGACGGCTGGCCGATCTCGGGTTTGCCTGAAGCTTTGCCGGCCGGCACGACCAAGGCTGAGTTTCAGGCCCGCTTCGCCTCGTATCCTGCGGTCGCGCGTGCCGATCGCATGCAACCCGACGCCGACGGCTTCCTCGACGTCCTCTATGCGCCAACGGGATTCATGCTGATCAGGCGGGAGGTGTTTCTTGCCTTGATGGAACGCTTCCCGGAACTGCGCTGCCAGCCGCATCTCAAGGGGCGAGGCGAACATGACACCGGAGAGCTGGCGCAGTTTCACTATGCCTTCTTCGACACGATGATCGATCCGCAGACGCGCGAATACCTTTCCGAGGACTATGCGTTCTGCCGGCGAATTGGGCACATCGGTGTTACGCCCGCCATCGATACAAGGTCGAACTTTACGCACCAGGGAGTCGCGACTTTTCGGGGCGACGTGACGCGCAGCCTGGCGATGCAGCATTCGGTAGTACCTCAGGATGCGGAAGTGGATAGTTGAGGGAACAGGCCAGCGAATACGCGCCGCCCGCTTATTGTATCGACGGAGCGCGAGCGGGCGGTGCCTATGGAACGGCGGCACCGCCCGCTAATTGAGGTCGTCGTGTGGTGACGCTTGTCAGTTTACGCAAGTGGCACGGATTGGGGCAGTCTGCTGGACGCAGCGGCCCAAGGGTTGACGCGTTTGTGCCACTGGCGGCGAACCGGCGTCCGCAATCGCCGCCCAGAATGAAGAAACCCGGCACGAGGCCGGGTTTTCAGGGTACGGGTACCGAACAGACTCAGGCGGCGGCCTGGATGTTCGATGCCTGCTTGCCTTTGGGGCCCTGCACGACCTCAAAGCTTACCTTTTGACCTTCCTTCAGGGTTTTAAACCCATTCATCTGGATGGCCGAAAAGTGTGCAAACAGATCCTCACCGCCTTCGTCGGGCGTAATGAATCCGAAACCTTTCGCGTCATTGAACCATTTGACCGTACCAGTTGACATACCTACTTCCCCTGTAACTCATGACACCACCACGAGCCCTCGAAAAGCTTCACGACCGCGCGATGCAGCCGTTCCCTCTCACAAGCTCACCATCGGCATTTTTTCGATTATGTGGCTGACTGAAAAAAGTGCCAGCTTGATTGTTGAGGCTCTTTATTCGAGTGTCAAGAAAATTTTGAGACGCGGCTTTTGGCGTTGCAAACACCCCATTTCCAGGGTTTTTACCGCTTTTCTTATGTGCGGTGGCGCAAGCGTCCGGTCTTGAAAAGTCGCATAATCGACTCACATGCTGCCTTGCGGGTCGCTACCCCGGACGCAAAGGCGAAAGTCTTGCCACTTGAAGGTTTTGCACAGTGTCAACCGGCTTCGGCAGGTTGTGCGATACTCGTTCCGACTGCGCTGCAACTGCAGCAACGACATACTGGGAGGGCCGGTTCCGCAAACGGCTCTGTGCAAGGCGCACGCGTGACAGGCAGTGGCGTCATGTGGAGGCGAAACAGATCACCGGCCAGCCGGTCGGGTTTTGACAGGATTGCGGGCCTGTCCGAGTTGTTTAGAATGGGTGTATGGCAATTATCCCGGACAAGCAGGACGGCACCGTACTGGAGCGGCAGGAAAAAAAGCTGAAGCCGCCGGCCATGTACAAGGTGGTGCTAATGAACGACGACTTCACGCCAATGGAATTTGTCGTGATGATCGTTCAAGAGTATTTCAATAAAGATCGTGAAACCGCAACACAGATTATGTTGAAGGTGCATCGCGAAGGTAGGGGAGTTTGTGGGGTCTATACGCGGGACATCGCGTCGACCAAAGTCGAGCAAGTCGTTACCCACGCACGGCAGGCCGGGCATCCGCTGCAGTGTGTGATGGAGGAAGCATGATTGCCCAGGAACTGGAAGTCAGCTTGCACATGGCGTTCATGGAAGCACGCCAGGCGCGGCACGAGTTCATTACGGTCGAACATCTTTTACTGGCCCTGTTGGACAATCCGACGGCCGCAGAGGTGTTGCGCGCATGCGCGGCCAACATCGAGGATCTGCGCCAGAACCTGCGCAACTTCATTCATGACAATACGCCGACCGTGCCAGGCACGGACGACGTGGACACGCAGCCTACGCTGGGTTTCCAGCGCGTGATCCAGCGCGCCATCATGCATGTGCAGTCGACCTCGAATGGCAAGAAGGAAGTTACCGGCGCAAATGTGCTGGTGGCGATCTTCGGCGAAAAAGATTCGCACGCGGTGTACTACCTGCAGCAGCAGGGCGTGACGCGTCTGGACGTGGTGAACTTCATCTCGCACGGCATTGCAAAGACCAGCAGCACCGACGCCGCCAAGGCGAGCGATGCGAATGCCGAGTCTGACGAAGCCGCTGCGCAGAAGGAAACGCCGCTCGCGCAATTCACGCAGAACCTGAACCAGATGGCGAAAGACGGCCGCATCGATCCGCTGATCGGACGCGAGTCGGAAGTCGAGCGTGTGGTGCAGGTGCTGTGCCGTCGCCGCAAGAACAATCCGCTGCTAGTCGGTGAGGCCGGTGTTGGTAAAACCGCGATTGCCGAAGGGCTCGCCTGGCGCATTACGCGCGGCGAAGTGCCGGACATCCTGGCGGACGCGCAGGTGTATTCGCTCGATATGGGCGCTTTGCTTGCCGGCACCAAATACCGCGGCGATTTTGAACAGCGCCTGAAGACGGTCCTGAAGGAACTGAAGGAACGTCCGCACGCCATCCTGTTCATCGACGAAATTCACACGCTGATCGGCGCGGGCGCCGCGTCGGGCGGCACGCTGGACGCGTCGAATCTGCTCAAGCCGGCGCTGTCGTCGGGCACGCTCAAGTGCATCGGCGCTACGACGTTCACCGAGTACCGCGGCATCTTCGAAAAAGATGCGGCGCTGTCACGCCGGTTCCAGAAGGTCGATGTGACCGAGCCGACCGTCGAACAGACAGTGGCGATCCTGCGTGGGCTGAAGTCGCGTTTCGAAGAGCACCATGGCGTGAAGTACTCGTCGGGTGCGCTGTCGGCGGCGGCTGAGTTGTCGGCGCGCTTCATCACGGATCGTCATTTGCCGGATAAGGCCATTGACGTGATCGACGAAGCGGGTGCGGCACAACGCATCCTGCCGAAGTCGAAGCAGAAGAAGACTATCGGCAAGGGTGAGATCGAGGAAATCATCTCGAAGATCGCGCGTGTCCCGCCGCAAAGCGTGTCGCAAGACGACCGCAGCAAGCTGCAGACGCTGGATCGCGACCTGAAGAGCGTGGTGTTCGGGCAAGACCCGGCTATCGACGCTCTGTCGGCTGCTATCAAGATGGCGCGTGCAGGTCTCGGCAAGCTGGACAAGCCGATTGGCGCGTTCCTGTTCTCCGGCCCGACCGGTGTCGGCAAGACTGAAGTGGCGAAGCAACTGGCGTTCACGCTGGGTATCGAGCTGATCCGCTTCGACATGTCGGAGTATATGGAGCGTCACGCGGTAAGCCGGTTGATCGGCGCGCCGCCGGGCTATGTCGGGTTCGATCAGGGCGGTCTGTTGACGGAAGCCGTGACGAAAAAGCCGCATTGCGTGTTGCTGCTCGACGAAATCGAGAAAGCGCATCCGGACATCTACAACGTGCTGCTGCAGGTCATGGACCACGGCACGCTGACGGACAACAACGGGCGCAAGGCGGATTTCCGTAACGTCATCATCATCATGACGACGAACGCGGGTGCCGAGGCGATGGGCAAGTCGGTGATCGGCTTCACCACGCGCCGCGAAACCGGCGACGAAATGGTCGACATCAAGCGTATGTTCACGCCTGAGTTCCGTAATCGTCTGGACGCAACGATCAGCTTCCGCTCGCTTGATGAAGAAATCATCATGCGCGTGGTCGACAAGTTCCTGATGCAACTGGAAGATCAGTTGCACGAGAAGAAGGTCGACGCACTCTTCACCGACGCGCTGCGCGCGCATCTGGCCAAGCATGGCTTCGATCCGCTGATGGGCGCTCGTCCGATGCAGCGTCTGATCCAGGACACGATCCGTCGTGCGCTGGCAGACGAACTGCTGTTCGGCAAGCTGATGAGCGGCGGCCGCGTCACGGTGGACGTGGATGCGGAAGACAAGGTGCAACTGACGTTCGACGAACAACCGGCTCCGCGCAATTCGGAAACGATCGAAGTCGAGTAAGCGTCAGCGTGTCCTAGGCAGTTTGACGAAGTAAAAG
>NZ_JBAURZ010000205.1:0-6483 GCF_049581445.1 Paraburkholderia sp.
ATTACGTATCTAAATGTAACGCTGACGAATAGATTACCTGATTCCCTGTTTTAGTGCGCGATATTGGCCGGATAATCCCGGATTGATTTTCCCGGGGTAATGACAATTGCAATCCGATGCCCTTTGAGGGGACGCGCAGAGAGAGGACATTGGCGGTGTGCGCAGCGGTGTGACGGATGCGCGGGAGGGTACGAACGATCGTTTAGCGATCCTGAGTTATTGGGGATCGTTGGGGACTGAAAATCGTCGACTAGAGGTCAAAGTGCAGGTCGAAAATACCGATGCGCTTTCTTGGAGCGCCTGGCTCGGTGACATCCGCCGCCATGCGCGGATGTCGACTTCTCAGAAGATGTCAGGGCACATTGACGTGCGCTAGCGCCGCAAGTGGCTGAGTTCTGCCAGAACCGGCTTGATCCGGTAGTAGGGGTTATAGCCCCCTTGCATGCAGCATTCGGGCGGGCGAAACGTCATGCAGTAGAACAGCGCTAGCGCAATCAGTCCCACCCTGTGCCGGGTCGCCATCGTGCTGATGGCGGGCACCACCTGGTCCGCGAAGTAGTCGCGCGTGGTCTCGAGCCCACTGCGCCAACGTCGCGGAACAAAGCGGAGCAGTTGAGGCGGCTGGATCGAAGCCGTGCTGTCTGCGAAGGACAGGAACAGATACGAAATCGCAACCGACGATATCCAGCGTGCCCAATCCCAACCGAGCACATACATCGGCAGTGAAGCGACAAACAAAAACCATAGTTGTGAGAGATGCCGGCGCAGCAGTTGGATTGACACGTCCGGTGACTCGCGCTGGGCGCTACGCAGTGCCGTGATGAGCGCGAGCACGGCGCCCGCACCGGCAGCCACGAAAATCCAGATCCAGAACTGCGAGGAAACCATCGTGTCGCCGACGAGGCTCAGATTCTTAAGGGTGCTCCAGCCGATTGCGGCGATCCCGCCGGTCGGCGTGTCCGGAGCAGAAGGTGAAATCAGCATTCGGTCGGACCCGCTCAACGATTTCCAGAGTTGATCGGCGACCGCCTGATTGCCGCGGAACACAGCGCAGACCACCATCATCCCAATCGACACGATCACCGTCGAATTGAGCAACCAGCCGAACACCGGCCGGTGCGGCTGAAGCGCGGCCACTTGACGCGCGAGCAACCAGCTAGCCGGAAACGAGATAAACAGAAAGACCTCATGCAGGAGCGGAAATGCCACCACCTGCATCATGAGCAATGCAAAGAAGATCCAAGAAAAAAGGACTCGTCTCGTATCGCTCGTCGTGTTCACGATTCTCTGGTACAGGATGCAGCTGATGCCCAGCGCAACATGGAACACGATCTCCTTGCGGTAGAAAAACTCATTGGCGGCCGCCATCTGCACTGGACCGTTCGGCACCAGCATCGCAAGAATGGCTGCCCATGACGCGCTGCGGGCGGAATTGCGCAACACTCGCCAGAACAGCAGGCAAAACGACGTGAAAACGACAAATACCAGCACGTTGACGACAACGAGCGGGGGCACGCGCATATGGTCGATCAGCGCTCCGCTCAGACCGCGTCGGATGAAGCCTGCATCGTAGTTGATCAGCCATTCTGAGTAGGCCCACTGGTTCCACGCCAGACTGTGCGCACTGAGCAGCGTGACCTGCGCGACTAGCGCGATTGCGATCAGGATCAGAAAGAACGGGACGTACTGCAGAAAGCGTGTCGCGAAGCTGACACTGTCCTTCGCACGCGTGAGCGTTTCGTGCAGGGAGGGGGCGTCTACGGGTAACGGCTGTCCTGAGTGAACCGGGGCATCGCCTTGAGCATCCGGTAAACCAGCTGTGCGGAATCCGCGCAAATTCTTCTGGACCACGGTCACCTCGAGTTTGAAAGTGCGCATCGAAGAACCGCGCCTAGGCCGGAGTGTTGACCCGCGGCCGCCGTTCAAGACGTTACGTGTCCGAATCCCTTCGGCAACCGGGTTGCTCCATCAATCATGGGAGCCATGACGCGTGAATTAGGCGCCTTGACTGTAGACTCATCGGTGCGCTTTCTAACACATGCCTGCCCGAAAGAGCGGTTGGCGAGCGGGGCCAGGTGAGCGCACTCGACCGATCGCAGTGCGCATGGGAGGTGAGCGGCTCAATAAACAGCATGGACTGCGTCTGGAATCGGTGAGCACTGTGAGGACCGGCGAGGACCTGAGCGGAACCCTTCGCGTCGCATCGGGACCAAAATGACTTGCTCCGGTAGTCATTAACGCCAATAATTATGACCGTTGGAAAATGACTATGGAGTGTAAGGTGGAAAACAATCATGTTTCCAAGTCCGAATTCAAGGCGAAAGCACTTGAGTTTTTTCGGCAGGTTGAGGCATCCGGCGAAAGCGTAGTGGTGACGGATCATGGCAAGCCCGCATTGGAAGTCAGGCCCTATCGGAGCGCTGAGCGTAACCCGCTGGACGTACTTCGTGGCTCCGTGATCCGTTATGACGACGCTACATCCCCAGTCGATGTTGATTGGGAGTCGGCTCAGTGATCGTCTTGGACACTCAAACGCTTGTGTGGTGGGTCCACGGCGACGGCACGTTGAGCAGGAAGGCGAAAGCGGCGATCACGCGCGAGTTGGACGGTGGCCGGATCGTCATTTCTGCGATAAGCGCTTGGGAAGTCGCTATGCTGGTTGAGCGCGAAAAGCTGGTGTTGTCCATGGACGTGGGAAGTTGGCTCGCGACTGTCGCCGAAATTGATGCGGTGCGGTTTATGCCGGTGGACAACGAGGTCGCCGTGAAGTCTGTCGAGTTGCCGGGGGAGTTTCACAAAGATCCTGCGGATCGCATGATCGTCGCAACTGCTCGCAAGCTTGCTGTACCGCTGGTGACGAAGGACGAAAAGATTCGCGCGTATGCGCACGTCAAGACTATCTGGTAGTGGAAAAGCCTCCTGTATCCGCACGCGCCCGTTAGGATCGTGACGACGTCGCCCTGATCGAGTTTTGACGGTAAAGCACCTGCGTCCAAGCTTCCAGTCGTGATGGGGGACGGCAGGTGGGCACGAAGGTGCGTCCCCTTGCCGTCCCCCTGTCCGGCTCGCGCGTTTGAAGCACGAGCAGTGGACTGCCGCCGCCGCGTCACACGGGGGCCACCGCGGACATTTCTGGCGGTTGCACACTGGCGGACCGCCAGCGGGGAAGCGATGACCGTGGTAAAGCGATTTTGGTTTCCTCATCCCCACATCATCTTACGCGACCACCCCGGCAACCTGACAATGCCCTCGCATTGCTTAGCGGAAGCTAGCGTTAACGCGTAGTGGCATCAAATCATAAAAAAATGGCACCCAAAACGCAAATCACCTCGTCGGATGGTTGTATCTTTGTCGGACGGATGCGTTAACCGCGCCTGACGCGGAGGCAAACGTTCAATTACTTGTCCGGGAAGCGGTGAGAAGGTTCGGTTCGTCGACGGGTTTGTCGACGACAGGCCTACTGAGCAGCCCCCAATTTCTTTCCGTCCCCCGCAACCTGCCTTTTGAGACCATGCCATGAACTTTCTCGACGGTTCCCTCTACACTGAAAACCAGCAACCCCTGATCATTACGGCCGCGCCCTATGCGCCGTCGTGGGTGCCCTCTGACTTTCCTGAAGACATCCCTGTCACGATGGAGCAGCAGATCCAGAAGGCGGTGGATTGCTACAACGCAGGCGCCACCGTGCTGCACCTGCATGTGCGCGAACTTGACGGCAAGGGCAGCAAGCGCCTGTCGAAGTTCAACGAACTGATCGCAGGCGTGCGCAATGCAGTGCCCGAGATGATTATCCAGGTGGGCGGCTCGATCAGTTTTGCTCCGGAGACTGAAGGTGCCGCGGCCAAATGGCTGAGCGACGATACGCGCCACATGCTGGCCGAGCTCGATCCCAAGCCCGACCAGGTCACGGTCACGATCAATACCTCGCAGATGAACGTCGTAGAACACTGGGAGGATGATGACGTCAAGGGCACCTCGATGGAGGACCCCAATGTCTACAACGCATACAAGGAGATGACAGTGCCAGCGCAGCCCGGTTGGGCCGAGGAGCACATCCGCCGCCTGAATGCAGCTGGCATCCAAAGCGCCTTCCAGTGCTACAACATTAACAGCTTCGAGTCGGTTGAGCGGTTGATTCGGCGCGGCATCTACAAGGGCCCACTGGTCATGAACTGGGTGGCCATCGGCGGTGGCATGGACGCGCCGAATATCTATAATCTTGCGAACTTCGTGCGCGCTACGCCGGACGGCGCGGTGCTGACAGTGGAGAGCTCGATGCGCAATGTGTTGCCAGTCAACATGATGGGCATTGCGATGGGCCTGCACGTGCGCTGCGGCACCGAGGACAACCTCTGGAACCAGGCGCGCACGAAGAAGATGAGCTCTGTTGAGCAGATTGAGCAACTGGTGCGCATCTCACGTGAGTTCGGCCGCAAGATCGCCACCGCCCAGGAGGCGCGCGAGATCAGCAAGATCGGCGTGTTCTACGACACTGTGGAGGAGACCCTGCTGGCCAACGGCTTCGCGCCCAACCGCAACGGTGGTACTCAGGGCTTCCTGCGCAAGGCCGTCTGAACTCGCGAGGGGCGGCACGCATTCCGCACGACATCGACCTGCATGCGACCACGTGATGTCTGCCAGGCGTGCGGTGCATCTGGACCGCGGCGGCGGGATAAAGTCCCGCGATGCATCCATACAGATCTGGTGGCGATGAAGTATAGAGCCGTGCCGCCAGTAGGGCGTACCCACTGAAGCGATCGCGACCTTGGATTTTTGCGCTTAATTTCGCTTGAGCGGTGCGCACAAGTGCCGCTCATTTCGCCAGGCTGCTCCTCCAGTCACGCGGCGTCAGCCCGAATCGTAGCGTGAACCAGTTTGTGAACGACCCTTGCTGGCTGTAACCCAGTAGGGCCGCAACCCGCCCGATCGGATAGCGCGGGTTGCTCAAATAGCGCACGGCGAGTTCACGCCGGACCTCTTCGACCAGCTCTGAGAAGCTGGTACCGCTCGCTTCCAGCTGGCGCTGCATGGTGCGTACACTCAGACGCAAATGGCGGGCAACCGGCTCGACGCTGCCTCGCTCCAGGGGCAGCAGCAGGTAGATCGTCTTGCGGACTTCCAGCGCCGTTGAATCTGCACCGGCCTCGTTGAGTGGCGCAACGAGGCTCTCGGCGTATCGGACCAGTTCCGGGTCAGCGGCCGGATTCGGGTAGTCGAGATCAGCGGCTGCGCACACAAACCCGTTGAAATCGCTGCCGAACTCCAGCCGACATCCGAAGAAGCGTCGATGAAACGTCAGGTCGGCGGGACCGGAGTGCGTGAAATGAACGGTGTGCGGTTTCCAGTATCCGCCGAGCAGAGCACTGGAGTGGCGGGCGAGAACGCCGATCGCAAGTTCGATCGCCTGCTTTGTCGGGGTGCCAGGTTCAACGACGAGTTCCTCACGAATAGTGACCGTCGCGCCTGCGTCTTCGACATAGACCGCCAAGGCTTCGTTGAGCAGATGCCGGTACTCGGCTGCGGCTAACAACACTTCGCGCAGCGTGCGTTTGTGCGCGAGCAGGATATTGACCACGCCTGTCCCGAACTTATGCCGGGTTTCAGCCATTTGCAGCGCGAAAGTTGGACACGACGCCATCTCGGCCGTGAGTTCCAATAGCCGGCAGCAAGCGGAGGCCGGAACGCGACTTTCGGGGTTCGCTAGCGCCGCGGTATCTATCCCGAAGTGCTGCGCGAGCTCCACGGGGTTTAGTCCGAGCCGCCGCGTTACATCAAAATAACCACTCATCGCGACCGACCGCAGCATCGTTTCCATCACTCTCCCTTCGCCGCACCCACGCGTTGTTGTCCGGTAGTCAACTGCCTACTGCGCCAGGTATCAGTGTTTTCACCGAGTGGCATTAATTAGTAAAAAGATGGCGCTTAATCACAAAAGTATAGTGCGCGATTCCCGTATTGTTCAAACACGACGTTCATTTTGTTCCGATCAATTTTCAAGTGACCTGGCGGGCGTGAAGAACCCGCTGCATCGGGTGGAGTGATGGGAGGGCGTCCGGCCGGCCGCTTCAATAGATGTCCGGCTTCAAAGGCAGTACTCCCGGTCGCGCGCCGGAGCGGCTGACGGGGTATCTATAGTCGGCCGTGTTTTCCCGAAGGGGCAAAGGCGACCGCTAACGAGCTGGACACGGAGGAGACGAATCATGCTCATGCAACATGCTGAGCCCACGACGGGCGATGTTCCGGCAGTACAAGCGGACGTGCGCGCCTATGCCTGGGTGGTATTTGCGTTGACAGTTGGACTGCTGCTCTCCGACTACATGTCGCGGCAGGTGCTGAACGCCGTGTTTCCGTTGCTTAAGGCCGCATGGACCCTTTCCGACACACGGCTGGGTTCGCTTAGCAGTGTGGTCGCTTTGATGGTTGGCGTACTCACGTTCCCGCTGTCGGTGCTCGCCGACCGCTGGGGCCGCGTGAAGTGCATCG
>NZ_JBAURZ010000206.1:0-4336 GCF_049581445.1 Paraburkholderia sp.
CTTCAGGGCTGAATAAGGACGACATCGTCTGCCTCATATTTCAGGGAGATACGCGCACCTTTCTCCGGCGACATGCCGTGACCCCGTTGCATCGAGACCAGCACGGTCTCATTGGGCATCGCATCGAGCGTGACCGACACTGACAGGACTGCCCCATACCACTCCACCGACGTAATCACGCCGTGCACTTGTCCTTCGCCGAGCGGCACGATACGCAATGCCTCGGGCCGCAGACATGCAACCCGGTCACGCGTGTTGTAGCGTGCATCGCCAAGGGGGAACGCCACGTGCGGCGGCAGCAGATTGGCCGCGCCGAGATAGCGCGCCACGAAACTGTCATTGGGAGCGTCGTACAACTGCTGGGGCGTACCCAGCTGCGCGATGTGTCCTTCGCGCATCAGCAGCGTGCGGTCGGACAGCACCAGTGCGTCGTCCTGATCGTGGGTCACGCACACGATGGTCAGATTCGGCAGCCGCTCATGGAGTGACTTCAGTTCAGAACGCACCGACGCGCGCAGATTGGCGTCGAGTGCGGAAAGCGGTTCGTCGAGCAGCAGCACATCTGGCTCGATCACCAGCGCGCGCGCCAGCGCGACGCGCTGTTGCATGCCGCCGGACAGTTGCGCCGGCATCACGTGCCCAGCATCGCCTAGCTGCACGAGCTTGAGCGCGTCCGCCACGCGGCGGGCAATTTCCTTTGACGACTCGCGCCGCGCGCGCAAGCCAAACGCCACGTTTTCGAATACTGACAGATGCGGAAACAGCGCGTAGCTCTGAAACAGCAAGCCCAGATTGCGCTTATGCGGCGGTACATGCGTGAGGTCGTGGCCGGCTACGGTCAACGTACCGGCGAGACCATCCGCTTCGATAAACCCGGCGATGAAACGCAGCAACGTGGTCTTGCCGCAACCGCTGCGGCCGAGGACGGTCAGCAATTCGCCGCGCTCGATGTTCAGCGACAGGTCGTCGAGCACCGTGCGCGTACCGAAGCGCACAGTCAGATTCTCGATCTGCACGCCGCCCGGCGTGCCCGGCTGCGCTGCGTTGAGCGCCTCCGGTGAAGCGCCCAGCGCGTCAGCATGGGCAAGAGTTGCGGTATTCACCGGGTTCGTCCTCCAACTTGGGTAGTGCGGTAACAACGTACAGCGAACGGAAAGCAGAAACAGCAGAAACAATCAGACGCAGTTGACGTGAAGCGGCCACAACCCGCGCCGCCCACGTCGAGACTAACAGCCGGGCCTTATTGCGCCGGCTTGACGACTTCAACCTGCTTGCCGGAGTCGCCGATCACGTCGTTCTTCCAGCGTGCCGTCCAGTCGGCCTTCTTCGCCATGACCTGGTTCCAGTCCACCGGAATCAGCTTCACGCCGGCAATCGCCTGCTTGACCGCTTCGCCGTTCTTGCCCGTCAGCGGAACGTCCGTACGGCCCGGGATACCGAAGATGTCCGGCACCTTGGACTGCACGTCTGTCGACATCAGATAGTCGATCAGCTTCTTGCCTTCAGCCTGGTTCGGACCGTTCTTGATCAGGCCGATCGCATACGGCAACTGGAACGTAGTCGGCTTGCCGCCGGGCGTTGCCGCCAGGAAGATCGGCTTGAGCGTCAGGCCGCCGTTGGCCGCGTCGTCCAGATCCATCTGCAGGTCGCCGTTGGCCACCGAGATTTCGTTACGCGAGAGCAGCACGTCGAGGTAGCCCGTACCCTTGGTGTGGAACTTGGCGCTCTGTTCGAGCTTCTTCAGATAATCGAACGCCTTGTCTTCGCCCATCAGCGACGTGGTCAAAATGATCACCGCCATGCCGTCGCCAGCCGTAGCCGGATTCGAGTAGGCCACCTTGCCCGTGTAATCCGGGTGCAGCAGGTCGGCGAAGGTCTTCGGCTGGGTCTTCACCACATCCGGATTGATCGCGAACGAGAAGTAGTTGTTGACGAAAGTCGCCCACGCACCGTTCGGCGCCTTGGCGATCGCCGGCACGTTCTTGTAGTTGGCGCTCTGGTAAGCCTGCAGCAGCCCAGCCTGATCGGCCTGCTGGATGAACGGCGGCAGCGTGACGAGCACGTCGCCCTTCGGAGCATCCTTCTCGATGGTGGCGCGGTTCACCACTTCACCGCTGCCTGCCGTGACGATATTGACCTTGACGCCTTCCTTCTTTTCGAAGGCAGGCAGCACATCCTTGTAGAGATTCTCAAGTCCATCTGCCGTGTACAGCACCACCGCGTCGGCGGCCTGGGCGGGCAACGCCGCGCCGCCAAATGCAGCAGCCACGACGAGGGCCGGCAGCGTTTTGCGGACGATGCTGGCAGTCGCGCGAAGGTGATTCGTCTTTTTCATGTCGCTCTCCGAAAGGCAAAAACCCGAATGGTCGGGTAAACCCAAAACCTGTTTTTGATGTGGCGGCGGTAGCGCCGCGCCGCTTACGTTCGCCCACAGCCAGCCCGGTGCGATTGCAGATTGCTGACAACCTTGCTGCTGTGGGTCCAGCCAGACTAACAGCCTACTAACGAATCGCGCGCTGTCCGCCTTGCCTGAACCGGCATCGCAAGGATCACAGGTTTGCATGACAGCGACGTGACTATTTTCTCCATTTCCAAAAAATGACACAATTCGCCAATAATATGCACGATGCCATGTGCGCCAACAGGTGCTCATCGCGACGCATTTTTTGATGACGGAGGCTGTGTGATTCTTGGAAACGATCCGATCCTGCTCACCCCGGGACCCCTGACGACTTCGCCGGCGACGCGCCAGGCCATGTTGCGCGACTGGGGTTCGTGGGATGCGGCGTTCAACCGTATGACCCAGTCCGTGTGTGCCGATCTGCTGCAGATCGTACATGGCGAAAATGATTACGTTTGCGTGCCGCTGCAAGGCAGCGGCACGTTTGCTGTAGAGGCTGCCATCGGCACGCTGGTGCCGCGTCAGGGCTGCGTGCTGGTCCCCAACAACGGCGCGTACTGCACGCGCATCATCCGCATTTTGCAGCGCATGGGTATTGCGTATGTTGAACTCGCCCTGCCCGAGAATGAGCCCGTCAGCGCCGCGGCGATCGAAGACGCTTTCAACCGCGACGCGCGCATCACGCACGTGGCGCAGGTCCACCTGGAAACCAGCGCGGGGCTGCTCAATCCGCTCGACGATATCGCTGCTGTGTGTCAGCGGCACGGCAAACGCCTGATCGTCGATGCAATGAGTTCGTTTGGCGCGTTGCCAATCGATTTGCGCCAAGGCGGTATCGACGCGCTGGTCTCGGCGAGCGGCAAGTGCCTCGAAGGCGTGCCGGGGATGGGCTTTGTGATTGTGCGCCGCAGTCTGCTGGAAGCGTGCGAAGGCCGCTCGCCGTCACTTGCGCTGGATCTCTACGATCAATACGCCTACATGCAGAAGACCACGCAATGGCGTTTCACCCCACCGACCCATGTCCTCGCCGCGTTGCGCACCGCACTTGACCAGTTCATTGCAGAAGGCGGCCAGCCGGCGCGCGGGGCACGCTACACGCGCAACTGCGCGGCGCTGGTGGAGGCGATGAAAGCGCTCGGGTTTGAAACCTTCCTGAGATCGGAGGTGCAGGCGCCGGTGATCGTCACGTTTCACGCGCCGCGTGATCCGGCATGGAATTTTGCCGATTTCTATGCGGCGGTGCGTGATGCCGGCTACGTGCTGTATCCGGGCAAGCTGACGCAGGTGGAGACGTTCCGCGTGGGCTGCATCGGCGCGATTGACGCCAATGAGATGCACAACGCGGTCGCCGCTATTGCGCGCACGCTTTCCACGCTTGGGCTGAGCGTCCGGTAAGGGACTGGGCGCCGCTCCGGCGCCCAGCGCTGGCCATCAGGCAATCAGCAGTTCCGGGCCGCGGGCAGCGATTGCCTTGGCGAGCGTGCGCTCGGGAGCGAGCTCCGTGACGAGATAGCGGGCGCTCTCGAAGCCGTTGATGCGCACCGGCGTGACGCGCCCGAACTTCGAGTTGTCCGCCACGACGACGACCATGTTGGCAGCCGCGATCATCCGGCTGCGCACCTCGGCGGCCATGCGGGTGTAGTCGGTCAGCCACGCTTCGGGCGAGATGCCGCCCGCTCCGACGAAGGCAAAATCCGCGTGATACTGAGTCAACTGATGGACCGTGTCGAGGCCAAAGGTGGCGTCCTCATTGTCCGACAGTTCCCCGCCGAGCAATGTGACGCGGTTATCGTTACGGCGGCCAAGCAGCAGCGCGATGCGCCAGTCGTTGGTGTACACGGAGAGTTTATGCCGGCTGGTCAGCGCGCGCGCCACGGCCTGGGTGGTACTGCCTGAATCGATGATGACGGAGGCGCCATCCGGCACGAGTTCCGC
>NZ_JBAURZ010000207.1:0-1990 GCF_049581445.1 Paraburkholderia sp.
CGCTTCGGCGGGCACTGCGCCCCAGATCTTGATGGCGGTGCCGTCAAGCGTCGCCACGCCGCCTGGGAACGGGTCAAACGCTCGCACCTGGCGCGCCAGCACGGCAGCGGGACGCCGCCAGTCAAGCGTGGCTTCGTGCTTGCCGATTTTGTCGGCGTAAGTTGAGCCGGTCTCCGGCTGAGGCGTCACAGCGAGCTTGCCGCTGCGTTCCAGTTCGCCCAAAGCCTCGACGATCAGTCGCGCGCCAGCCTGCGCCAGACGGTCGTGCAGCGTCGCGGTCGTGTCGTTGTCGTGAATGGCCGTGCGCGCTTCGGAGATCATCGCGCCGGTATCGAGACCAACGTCCATCTGCATCAGTGTGATGCCGGTTTCCGTGTCGCCCGCTTCGATCGCACGATGGATCGGCGCGGCGCCGCGCCAGCGCGGCAACAACGAAGCGTGGATGTTGATACAGCCATGCGGCGCGATATCCAGCACTTCCTGCGGCAACAGCAGCCCATAGGCTGCGACCACCATCACATCGTGTGGCGTGGCGCGCAGCAGGTCTATTGCTGCCGTGGCTTCCGCAGGGAACTTGCCGTTGCGGCGTAACGACGGGGGCTGAGCGACCGGGAGCCCATGCTCCTGCGCATAACGCTTCACCGGGCTGGCCTGCAACTTCATGCCGCGTCCAGCAGGGCGGTCGGGCTGCGTCAAGACGAGCGGCACCGGAAACCCCGCCTCGTGGATAGCGGCAAGCGCCGCCGAGGCGAACTCCGGCGTACCGGCAAAGACAACGCGCAACGAATGGCTCATGAACGGGTGCAGTAGGCGGAATGGACGCGCATTACATCGCGTGAGCGAGCTTCTTCATCTTGTTCTTGATGCGGGTCTGCTTGAGCGACGACAGATACTCGACGAACACGCGGCCCATCAGGTGATCCATTTCGTGCTGGATACACACCGCGAGCAAATCTTCGCAGTCGAGCTCGAAGGTTTCGCCCTTCTCGTTAAGCGCGCGCACCCGCACCTTCTCGGCACGTTCTACGTTGTCGTAGATGCCCGGCACCGAGAGGCAACCCTCCTCATTGATCTTCTTTTCGTCGCTCGACCAGATGATTTCCGGATTGATGAAAGCGTGCAGTTCGTCGTGCGCGTCGGACACGTCGATCACGATGACACGCTCATGCACGTCCACCTGGGTGGCCGCGAGGCCTACGCCAGGCGCTGAATACATCGTCTCGGCCATATCGGCCACGAGTTTGCGGATGCGGTCGTCGACCTTTTCAACCGGTTTGGCAATCTTGTGCAGCCGTTTGTCCGGGTAATTGAGAATGTTCAGCAAAGCCATGATTGTAAAGGTGGTTTTAGGCGCCGCTCACGGGCCAAAAGTCGCGCTGCTGGCCATCTGGCCAGCTTGTCGGGCTGTCGCGATGCGCAGAGGATAGGTGGGGTCGAACCGGTTCGATTCAACACGCCAAAAGTGCGCAAACGACTAGCCCGCGCGGGTGGGCGCGGCGCTGCAGTTATTTCGGATGATGAAAATTTTAGCATGGCGCCCGCCTGCCCGCTGGCCATGCAGAAGGATGAACTAGCAATGCACACTCTACCGACAACGGTTCGTGAACTCACCGCCTGGCTGCGGCTCTCAATGGCCCCGGGCCTCCGCCCCGGAGCGCTACGCGCCATGCTCAACGCGTTTGGCTTACCAGGCGCGATTCTCGAGCAACCCTTTGCGCTGCTCGCCGCCGCGACTGACGAAGCATCCGCGCGGGCCGCGCTCGCCTCTCCCGGCGCCGATTTCGCACGCTATCTGGATGCGGCGCTGGCGTGGCGAGAAGAGGAAGGCAACGCCATCGTCACGCTCGACGACCCGGCCTACCCGCCTGCGCTACTGACGATGCCCGATCCGCCGTCACTTCTATATGTAAAAGGCCGGCTCGATCTGTTGCATGCCAAGGCCGTCGCCGTGGTCGGCAGCCGCAGCGCGACGCCGCAAGGGGTCGAGGAC
>NZ_JBAURZ010000208.1:0-2488 GCF_049581445.1 Paraburkholderia sp.
AGCGCCTGCAGCGCGCGGCGTCCGCGCAAGCCGAGGAAATACTCGCGGATAAACGGATGATCGACACCCGCCGCTTCCTCCACGGGCGCGGCCACCAGCACCTTGCGGTCAGCCAGCACGGCAACCCGCGTGGACAGCGCGACCATGGTGTCCAGATCGTGCGTCACCATCACAACGGTCAGGCCCAATGCCCGATGCAGCGTGCTAACCAGTTCGACGAACTCATCCGAGGCCTGAGGATCGAGGCCTGCGGTCGGTTCATCGAGAAACAGCAGTTCGGGTTCGAGCGCAATGGCGCGCGCAATCCCCACCCGCTTGATCATGCCGCCCGAAAGCGCCGACGGCATCTTGGACGCGTTCTTGCACGGCAGGCCGACCATCTCCAGCTTGAGCATCACGATGTCGCGCAGCAGATCCTCGGGGATTTTGCCCAGTTCGCGCAGGGGTTGCGCGATGTTGTCGAATACCGATAGCGACGAGAACAGCGCGCCGCGCTGAAACAGCATGCCGGAGCGGCTGCGCATCAGCAGCGCGTCCTCTGGCGAGATAGTCGACAGGTCTTCGCCGAACAGCTTGATGGTGCCCCTCGTCGGACTCTCGAGCCCGAGGATCTGGCGCACCAGCGTGGTCTTGCCGGAGCCGGAACCGCCGACGATCGACACGATCTCGCCGCGCCGCACGTCGAAGTTCAGATGCTGATGGACGATGTTGCGCCCGTAGCGTTTGGTCAGATCGCGCACCTCGATCACAGGCTCGGCGATCGTCGGCAGCGGCTGTCCACGTACGGACTCTGTAAGCGGTGCGGTCATCCTAACCCCACGTTCTGGAACAGGATGGCGAACACCGCATCCGCGAGAATCACGATGGTGATCGAGGTCACTACCGAGGTCGTGGTGCCCTCCCCGAGGCTCTGCGAATTCGCCTTGATACGGAAGCCGAAATGACAGCCGACGATGCCGATCAGCATGCCGAACGCAACGCCTTTGCCAAGGCCGATCCACAGGTTCGCGACCGGCACCACGCTAGGCAGCGCCCGCGCGAAATAGCCCATGTCGATACCCAGCACGATTTTCGCGGCGAGCGCTCCACCGGTGAGCGCGACGATGTTGGTCCACATCACCAGCAACGGCATCGCCACGCCGAGCGCTAGCACCCGCGGCAAGATCAGCCGCAAGCCGTGCGGGATGCCCATCACGCGCATGGCGTCGAGTTCCTCGGTGACGCGCATCACGCCGATCTGCGCGGTGATCGCGGATCCGGAGCGGCCGGCTACCAGAATCGCCGACAACACTGGCCCCAGCTCACGAATCACCGAAAGGCCAAGAATGTTGACGATGTACTGGTTCGCGCCGAAGAGCCGCAACTGCTGCGCCGACAGATAGCTGAGCACGATACCGATCAGGAACGCAACCAGCGCGATGATGGGCAGCGCCTTGGTGCCTGCGTTATAGACGTTGGACGAGATCTCGGTCCACGGTGTGATCTTCGGATTGCGAGCGACCGCGATCAGATCCAGCACCACGCGGCCGAACATCGCGAGGCCGCCGTACAGATGCTCGAAGAAGGAAAACAGCGAGAGGCCGAGACGCGTGAACGGATCGGGCCGCAGCACCGCCTCGGGGGACTCGCGAGCGGAATCGAGCAGCGCAATGCGGTCGAAAATGTCGCGCTGCGTCGCGTTCAACTCGACCACCTGGGCCGGCAGTTTGTGACCCCAGACGCGCCATAGCGCCTGGCCGCCGACGTGATCCATACGCTCGACGCCTGACAGGTCCCAGTGCAACCCCTGGGCGCCGATCAGCGAACGCAGGCGGGGCACAACCTTGCCGGTGGCGCGGTCGCGCGCGAGCGCGAGCGCCGTCCACTGGCCGGAGAGCCGGACGATCTTGCCTTGGCTGCCAGCCGCGACTTCAAGGCCGGGCGGAGTGTCGTAGTTCAAGGATCGCGGGAATCGGTTGTCGGATCAGGGGCCATTGTAACGAAGGCAGCGCGAACCCAGTGACCTTGTGCGTCCGAAGCGCGCTGTGGCCATCCCATGTCGACCGGAGTTAGCGCTTTGGCGCTTACTCCGGTCCCATGCAAGCGTGTTGCTGTCGCTACAATAGACGACATGAACGCATCCCACTCCGCACCTTCCGTACCTGAGCCGGGCCCGACGGGCGACTGGCGCATCGACCGCGAACGCGCAGTCGCGCTGTTCGGCGCACATGCTCACGATTGGCCGATGGAAATCGTCGAGGAAACCGGCTCGACCAACGCCGACCTGATGGCGCGCGTGAAGGCGCTGCCGCGCAAGTCCACCGCCCTGCCACGCCCGATCGTGCGCGTGGCTTATCTGCAAACCGCCGGCCGGGGCCGGCGCGGGCGTCCCTGGTTTGCGGAACCGGGCAATGCGCTGCTGTTTTCGGTGGCCTGCGTGCTGCCGCGGCCACTCGAAGAACTCGCCGGCCTGAGTCTGGCGGTGGGCGTGGCGCTGGTGGACGGACTG
>NZ_JBAURZ010000209.1:0-13956 GCF_049581445.1 Paraburkholderia sp.
CTCCGGGCGTTCCCGGCTTCAGCACGCCGGGCCGCGCGCTGCTGTTCGTCGCGCTGCTGGCGCACGGCTTGCTGCTGCACACCACGATCTTCCCGCAAAACGCCATGGTGTTCGGGTTCGCGTTCGCGCTCTCCGCGATGTTCTGGCTGGGCGCGGGCATTTACTGGATCGAGAGCTTTTTCTTCCCGCTCGACGGTTTGCGTCTGCTGGTCCTCCCTCTCGCTTGCGTCGCGTCGCTGTTGCCGCTCGCGTTCGGCGGCGTGCGCGTGCTGTCGTACTCGGCAGACCCGATGTTCAAACTGCACTTCCTGATTGCGAACATCGCCTATGGCCTGTTTGCGATTGCGGCGCTGCACGCCGTGCTGATGCTGCTGGTAGAGCGGCGTCTGCATGCCATGCGCGGCGGGATCTCGCAGCGGCAGGGCGCGGCAGCCGGCAATGGCTGGCTGTCCAGCTGGCTCGACACGCTGCCGCCGCTACTGACGTTGGAAAAGCTGCTGTTCCGTCTGATCAGCGCGGGCTTCGTGCTGCTCACGCTGACCTTGCTCTCCGGCATCCTGTTTAGCGAGCAGCTGATTGACCGCGCACTGCGGCTCGATCACAAGACCGTGTTCGCGATTCTCTCGTGGGTGATGTTCGGTGCGCTGCTGACTGCCCGCAAGGTGTCAGGCTGGCGCGGCCGCGCGGCGTTGCGCTGGGTGTTGGCGTCGTTTGTGGCGCTGCTGCTCGCGTACGTCGGCAGCCGTTTCGTTTTCGAGGTGCTGCTGCACCGTCCTGTGGTGTGATCGTTCCATGCGACAAATCTTCCTGTTGATCCTTCTGTTCGTCGTCGGCCAATGGCTGGTGAAGGCGCTGCGTCGTGCCGACGCGAACCACTCGCAACGCACTGGTGCAGCGGGCAGTCCTGGTGCCGGCCAAGGAGCGGGGCAAAGCGCGGGCGCACAACGCGGTGCGTCGCAAGCGCCGCGGCTTGCTGAACCGATGATCCGTTGCGTCGAATGCGGCGTCCATGCGCCGGCGAGCGACTCGGTCGTGGTCGCGGGCCAGCCTTTTTGCTGCGCCGCTCACGCGCAACGACACGCCACCCCTCCCTCAGGCCGCGACGCACGATGAGCGATGGCTTCACCGTCGACGCCGAAGGCTGGGTGCCGGCAGCGCGCAAGCTGCCGTCACCGAACTTCGAGGCACGCCCTGAAGGTGCGATGCCGAGTCTGATCGTCGTGCACAACATCAGCCTGCCGCCGGATCAGTTTGGCGGCACGGCGATCGCCGAGCTGTTTCAGAACCGTCTTGATTGCGACGCCCACCCTTACTACGACACGCATCTGCGCGGCGTGCGGGTGTCCGCTCACTTCGTGATTCACCGCGACGGCACTCTCGAGCAATTTGTCTCGTGCGACCAGCGTGCGTGGCATGCGGGCGCGTCGAATTTTTTTGGTCGTGAGCGCTGCAACGATTTCTCGATCGGCATCGAGCTAGAAGGCAGTGACACGACCGCGTTCAACGCGGCGCAATACCGCACGCTCGGATCGCTTGTGAAGGCGCTCGCCGCTCGCTATCCGGTCGAAGCGCTCGCGGGTCACTCGGACATCGCGCCAGGTCGCAAGACCGATCCAGGCCCTCACTTCGAGTGGCCACGTTTGCAGCGCGACACCGCGCTCAACGATCAGTACTTCCCCTATCTAAAGTTTTCCAAAACGCTGTAACGCCTCTCCAATCCGTTTCGCAAGATGCGACGAAAGCCGCATGCAGCCTCGTTCTCCGGGGAGTGCCCTTCGCGTGGCGCGATGCCAAAAGTCAAGGCCGTAAGCTCAAATAAATCAATTTGAACTGTCACGAAACTCCACTATACTTGGTGCCATAGATTCAGTTTTCCACTATATGTTGTGTTGTTAGGCGGCGCCCCGCTCCTCGAGCATGGCGCCGCAAGCATTCCAGGCAGCGAAAAAAATATCGCTGGAGCACGGCTGGCAGAGCGAGCCGGTTGCATCCAGAAGCATTCAGGAAAGGGGCTTGGCAAGTGATCGCGACACGCACGATGAAGACCATTAACGATTCGAATCTGGCTTCATCGCTGTTGCATCCCGCCACCAGGCTCAGCCGGTCTCTTTCCTGCACACCAACGCTTGCGCTCGGGGCGGCGCAGCGGTCGTACTAATCCGCGGTATCTCCGCACATTCCAAGACCAGGAGCTTTGCACATGCAAACCACCGATAACGTGACGACCCGGTATGAGGGCGCACCTGTTGGCCAGAACTTCGGCGGCCAGGCACAGGCCGCACACGCGCTCGCCCCGCAGGCGACCTACGCCGACTATAAGGTGATCCGTCGTAACGGCAGCGTCGTGTCGTTCGAGCCGTCGAAGATCGCCATCGCCGTGACGAAGGCATTCCTGGCCGTCAACGGTGGACAAGGCGCGGCCTCGGCGCGTGTGCGCGAACTGGTCGAGCAACTCACGCAAAACGTGGTGCGCGCGCTGCTGCGCAGCCGTCCGAATGGCGGCACCTTCCATATTGAAGACATCCAGGATCAGGTTGAACTCGCGCTGATGCGCGGCGGCGAACACAACGTCGCGCGTGCTTACGTGCTGTATCGCGAGAAGCGCACCCAGGAGCGCGGCCATGACGAGCCGGCGACGGGTGAGGTGTCGGGCCTGAACGTGACCGACGGCGGCGTGACGCGCCCGCTCGATATGGCTGCGCTGCGCGGCATCATCGAATCCGCTTGCGCAAACCTCGGCGACGCTGTGAGCGCCGAGCCGATCGTCGCGGAAACGATCAAGAATCTGTACGACGGCGTGCCGATGAGCCAGGTCTATGACTCGGCAATTCTCGCGGCTCGCACGATGATCGAAAAGGATCCGGCATACAGCCAGGTCACCGCACGTATTCTGCTGCACACCATTCGTCGCGAGATCCTCGAAGAGGAAGTCACCCAGGGTGAAATGGGCGAGCGCTATGCCGAGTATTTCCCGCAGTTCATCAAGCGCGGCGTGCAAGCCGAGTTGCTCGACGACAAGCTGCTGCAGTTCGACCTGAAGCGCCTGGGCGCCGCGCTCGACAACAGCCGCGACCTGCAGTTCGGCTACCTCGGCCTGCAAACGCTGTATGACCGCTACTTCCTGCATCACGACGGCGTGCGCATCGAAATGCCCCAGGCATTCTTTATGCGTGTCGCGATGGGCCTGTCGCTGAACGAGATCGACCGTGAAGCGCGCGCTATTGAGTTTTACAACGTGCTGTCGAGCTTCGACTTCATGTCGTCCACGCCGACGCTCTTCAACGCCGGTACGCGTCGCTCGCAACTGTCGTCGTGCTATCTGACGACGGTCGACGACGACCTCGACGGCATCTACGAAGCGCTGAAGGAAAACGCGCTGCTGTCGAAATTCGCCGGCGGTCTGGGCAATGACTGGACGCGTGTGCGCGCGCTCGGCTCGCACATCAAAGGCACCAATGGCAAGTCGCAAGGCGTCGTGCCGTTCCTGAAGGTGGTCAACGACACGGCTGTCGCGGTGAACCAGGGCGGCAAGCGCAAGGGCGCGGTGTGCGCGTACCTGGAATCGTGGCATCTGGACATCGAGGAATTCCTCGAGCTGCGCAAGAACACCGGTGACGACCGTCGCCGTACGCACGACATGAACACGGCGAACTGGATTCCCGACCTGTTCATGAAGCGCGTGCACGAAGGCGCAGACTGGACGCTGTTCTCGCCGTCCACCTGCCCGGATCTGCACGACAAGTTCGGCGCCGAGTTCGAAACGGCTTACACAGCTTACGAAGACAAGGTCGCCCGCGGCGAGATCAAGCTGTTCAAGAAGATCCCGGCGGCGCAACTGTGGCGCAAGATGCTCGGCATGCTGTTCGAAACCGGCCACCCGTGGATCACGTTCAAGGATCCGTGCAACATCCGTTCGCCGCAGCAGCACGTGGGTGTCGTCCACTCGTCGAACCTGTGCACGGAAATCACGCTGAACACCAGCGACGCGGAAATCGCCGTGTGTAACCTGGGCTCGGTGAACCTCGTCGCGCACCTGAAGAATCAGGCCGACGGCACACTCGTGCTCGACCACGACAAGCTCAAGCGTACCGTCAGCGTGGCGATGCGCATGCTCGACAACGTGATCGACATCAACTACTACGCGGTTGCCAAGGCTCGTAACTCGAACCTGAAGCACCGTCCGGTGGGTATGGGCATCATGGGCTTCCAGGACTGCCTGCATCTGCTGCGCACGCCGTACGCGTCGGAAGAAGCGGTCAAGTTTGCTGATACGTCGATGGAAGCGGTCTGTTATTACGCCTACTACGCGTCAACCGAACTGGCGCAAGAACGTGGCCGTTACTCGAGCTACCGTGGCTCGCTGTGGGATCGCGGCATCCTCCCGCAAGACACGGTGAAGCTGCTGGCCGATGCGCGCGGCGGTTACGTGGAAGTGGATTCGAGCGAATCGATGGACTGGACCGAGCTGCGTTCCCGCATTGCAACGTACGGCATGCGCAACTCGAACTGCGTGGCGATCGCGCCGACGGCGACGATCTCCAACATCATCGGCGTGTCGGCCTGCATCGAACCGACCTTCCAGAACCTGTACGTGAAGTCGAACCTGTCGGGCGAGTTCACGGTGGTCAACGACTACCTGGTGCGCGACCTGAAGGCACGCGGCCTGTGGGACGAAGTGATGGTCGCCGACCTGAAGTACTTCGACGGCACGCTCTCGCGTATCGACCGTATCCCGGCCGACCTGCGCGCGATCTACGCCACGGCGTTCGAAATTGACGCAACGTGGCTGGTCGAAGCTGCCTCGCGTCGTCAGAAGTGGATCGACCAGGCGCAGTCGCTGAACATCTATATGGGTGGCGCGTCGGGCAAGAAGCTCGACGAGGTCTACAAGCTCGCCTGGTTGCGCGGCCTGAAGACTACGTACTACCTCCGCACGATGGCGGCGACCCACGTCGAGAAGTCGACGGTGGCGCACGGCGCGCTGAACGCGGTGTCCTCGGGCGGCGGTGAAAGCTCGGGCGGTGCCGGTGGTGTGGGTGGTGGTGCAGCAGGTGGCTTCGGCGTGGCCGGTGGTGCTTCGTCGGGCGGTCAGCAAGCGGCAGCAGCGGCTCCGGTCGCGGCAGTCGAAGCAACTCCTGAAGCAGATGGTCCGGTGTGCATGATGCGCCCGGGTGATGCGGGCTTCGACGAGTGCGAGGCTTGCCAGTAATCCTGGCGCGCAAATGTCTGACGGTGGCTGGTAGTTGCCAGCCATTCGTCAGCGACTCACCAGCAACTCGGTAGGTGAGCAGGTGTTTGCCTCGCTTCATGTGTGAACGTTGCGGCACGAACGGCTGAACATGACAGCGGCGAGAGCAAGACAGAGAAGATGCAACGAAGCAGGCGAGCGGGATGGCGACATGAATCACAGCCACGCCGCTTTGCACAAAGCAGCACCCAAGCAACACGACAGATCACTGAGCGCCTTACCCGGAGCGCTTCACAAGCAGGTTGCTCCGGGTCGTTGGCTCTCACGAATCATTGAACTTCGCCTCACTCGTGCTGACGAACCAGTAACGATGAAGGCGATGCAACGAAGCCAGGCAACACAGATTTTTAACGCATCGCACTCGCTTCAACACGATGCGCTTTCGGTACTGCAAAGCACTTCGACAACGCGCGTTTCGATCGCTTCATACGAAGCATCAGAGACAGTCTGTTGACCAAAGTGTTGTATGAAGGTCGCAACGCGAATCGAAAACAGGATTTTTCATCAGCGAACTCTTTTATCGCTCGTGAAAAGATGGTACAAACCGTTCTAAATTGATGGTGACATTTATGCTCAACTGGGATGACGAGACCACTGCCGTAACTCCCTCGAGCGCTACGCAACCGAATGTGTTGCGCAACGCTGCGGGATCGGCTGTCGGCGCGCAAGCTGCACCGCGCACCGCTCATCAAGCTCCCTCGGTCCAGGAAATCTTCGCGAACGACATCGCTGTCGCTCCTGAAGTGACCCGCGCTGCCGCTCATGGAACCGCCGCCGCATCGGCCGCCGTTTCCGAAGCGCGCGTGAATGTGGCCGACAAGCGCATCATCAACGGCCAGACTGACGTCAATCAGCTGGTGCCGTTCAAGTACAAGTGGGCGTGGGAGAAGTATCTCTCCGGTTGCGCGAACCACTGGATGCCGCAGGAAGTCAACATGTCCCGCGACATCGCCCTGTGGAAAGACCCGAACGGGCTGACCGAAGACGAGCGCCGTATCGTCAAGCGCAACCTCGGCTTCTTCGTCACGGCTGATTCCCTCGCCGCCAACAACATCGTGCTGGGCACGTACCGCCACATCACGGCGCCCGAATGCCGTCAGTATCTGCTGCGCCAGGCGTTCGAAGAGGCGATCCACACGCACGCTTACCAGTACATCGTCGAATCGCTGGGCCTCGACGAAGGCGAGATCTTCAACGCGTACCACGAGGTTTCCTCGATCCGCGCGAAAGACGAATTCCTGATTCCTTTCATTCACCCGCTGACCGACCCGGCCTTCAAGACCGGTACGCTCGAAGCAGACCAGACGCTGCTGCGCTCGCTGATCGTGTTCGCCTGTGTGATGGAAGGGTTGTTCTTCTACGTCGGCTTTACACAAATCCTGGCGCTTGGCCGCCAGAACAAGATGACCGGCGCGGCGGAGCAGTACCAATACATCCTGCGTGACGAGTCGATGCACTGCAACTTCGGCATCGACCTGATCAACCAGATCAAACTCGAAAACCCGCACTTGTGGACGGCTGAGTTCCGCGCGGAAATCCGCGAAATCTTCAAGCAAGCGGTCGACCTTGAATATCGTTACGCAGAAGACACGATGCCGCGCGGGGTGCTCGGCCTCAATGCGTCGATGTTCAAGAGCTATCTGCGCTTCATCTGCAACCGCCGTTGCCAGCAGATCGGTCTCGATCCGCTGTACCCGAACGAGGAAAACCCGTTCCCGTGGATGAGCGAGATGATCGACCTGAAGAAGGAACGCAACTTCTTTGAGACGCGAGTCATTGAATATCAGACCGGCGGCGCATTGAGCTGGGAGTAATCCGGCGCGTGCCCGTAGCAGGAAATCGACATCATCGATGGGGATGCCGTTGGCAGAAGCCGCGGCAAATTTGGTTAGGAGCTTAACTGCCTGATGCAGAGCGTGCCCGGTGCGCCGCGTGAGTTCGCGGTCCACAAACATGACTGGCACTTTGCGAACCCTTCAGTGGGATGGGCAAACTTCCCCCCGGAAAAAGCCGTCGGCGCTATTGCCGGCGGCCCGATCAAGCAATTGCCGGCGCTGCAATCCAGCGCCGACCAGATCTGGCGCGCGGTGCCCATTGGCTCCGCGCGCCTTACCGCATTCATTAGCGTAAGCGCGCAGCACCTGCGTACGCCGATGAATAGCTCGCTTCGTAGCGTGCGCCCTGAGAAGCGTTCGCGGGAAGCGGGTTTTGACGAAGGGTGTAGTTTGAACTGACTCTCATCTGAAAACCTGAAGGAGAAAATGATGGCAACAGCAAAGAAAGTAGCTAAGAAAGCTCCCGCGAAGAAAGCCGCTCCGGCAAAGAAAGTCGCTGCAAAGAAAGTCGCTGCAAAGAAAGTCGCAGTGAAGAAGGTCGCAGCGAAGAAAGTCGCGGTGAAGAAGGTTGCAGCGAAGAAGGCTGCGCCGGCCAAGAAGGTTGCTGCGAAGAAGGTTGCAGCCAAGAAGGTCGCAGTGAAGAAGGTTGCAGCGAAGAAGGCGGCACCGGCGAAGAAGGCCGCAGTGAAGAAGGTTGCAGCCAAGAAAGTTGCAGCCAAGAAAGTTGCAGTGAAGAAGGTTGCAGCTAAGAAGGTTGCCAAGAAGGCAGCGCCTGCGAAGAAGGCTGCCGCCAAGAAGGCGCCTGCCAAGAAGGCTGCCAAGGCGCCTGCGAAGAAGGCCGCCAAGGCTCCTGCGAAGAAGGCTGAGAAAGCCCCCGCTGCGCCCGCAAAGAAGGCTGTTGCTCCGAAGAAGGCTGTTGCGAAGAAGGCTGCACCGGCTCCCGCAGCCACCGTTGCAACGAGCGCAGCACCGGCAGCTACGGTGAAGACCGCGCTGAACCCGGCTGCAGCATGGCCGTTCCCGACCGGCAGCCGTCCGTAAGAAGCTGACGAAGCGGTAAGGCACATCTCGGTGTGTCCGATGATTGAGTAGCCCGCTACTCTCGCTGCTCAATCACCGTCCCGTCGCTGGGTTTCCGGCGGCGGGATTTTTTTTGCCTGTTGAGTTGGCTTAGTGGGCTTTACTCAAGGCAAAAAACGCATGCACAGGGGAGCGCATGCTTGCCCTTTGTTGTTACGGCAGGTCGTATCCAAACGCCTGCTTGAACCGTTCGTTGATTTCCGCGCGGGCGGGCGCATAGTTTTGCGGTCCCTGATGCTCGATCTTGAGAGCACCCATCAGGCTCGCCAGGCGGCCCGTGGTGGCCCAGCCAAGCTGCTTCTCGATGCCGTAGAGCAGACCGCCGCGGAAGGCGTCGCCGCAACCGGTTGGGTCGAGGACCTGCTTCGCGGTGACGGCGGGGATCTCTTCGATGCCGCCAGCGTGGTGGATCTGCGAACCATGCTCGCCGCGCGTGACGATCAGCGCTTCGACGCGGCTCGCGATTTCCTCAATCGACCAGCCCGTCTTGTCGCTCACCAGTTTTGCTTCGTAGTCGTTGACCGCGACGTAGGTGGCGAGTTCGATCATGCGGCGCAGTGTCGCGCCATCGAACAGCGGCAGGCCCTGGCCCGGATCGAAGACGAACGGCACGCCCGCAGCGGCGAGGCGTTCGGAGTGCTGGGTCATTGCGTCAAAGCCGTCCGGTCCCACGATGGCGAGCGTGATGTCCTTCGCTTCGTCTGCATGGTTCAGGTGCGCCTGCATCATCGCGCCGGGGTGGAAGGCGGTGATCTGGTTGTTCTCCAGATCGGTGGTGATCATCGCTTGCGCGGAATAGGTATCCGCCACCGCGAGCACGTATTCGCGTGAAATGCCGAGCTGATCGAACCGGTCCAGGTAAAGCTGGGCGTCGATCGCACCGAGCGCGCCCATGATGCGCGCATCGCCGCCCAACAGATGCAGCGAATAGCCCATGTTGCCCGCGCAGCCGCCGAACTCGCGGCGCATGGTGGGCACGAGGAAGCTGACATTCAGGATATGGACCTGCTCCGGCAGGATGTGCTCCCGAAAGCGGCCCTCAAAGGTCATGATGTTGTCGTAAGCGAGCGAGCCGCAAATCAGCGTAGCCACGGTGAGCATTCCTGTAGAGATTGAAAAGGAAAAAGGGCGCGACAATACGAAAGCGCCGCGCGTAAAGCGCGGCGCTGGATCGGGCGCGAGACGGTTACTTCAGTGCGGCGAGCGCGGCGTCGTAGTTCGGCTCGTTCTTGATTTCGCCGACGAGTTCAGCGTGCACGACATTGTCGTTTTCGTCGATGACGACCACGGCGCGCGCCGTCAGGCCGGTCAGCGGGCCACTCGTCACGTCGACGCCGTAGGCTTGGGCGAACTCATGGCCACGGAAGGTCGAAGCCGTCGAGACGTTTTCGATGCCTTCCGTTGTGCAAAAGCGCGAGGCCGCGAACGGCAGGTCGCCCGAGACGACGATCACGGCGGTATTCGACAGCTTGCCGGCCGCTTCGTTGAACTTGCGCGTCGAGGTGGCGCAAGTCGGTGTATCGAGGCTCGGCACAATGTTCAGCACTTTGCGCTTGCCGGCGAAGTCGGCGAGAGAGACGGGCTTGAGATCCTTGCCGACCAGCGAGAACGCGGGCGCCTTCTGGCCCACGGTCGGGAACGTGCCGGCTACTTCGATCGGGTTGCCACCCAGCGTGACTTGACTCATGTTGTGCTCCGAAGATTCGTCAGGGACTGACGGTAAACGCGCCCGATGGATCCCGGGCGCGCGAGAAAATACGGACGGTGTTCAAGGATAAAAAATCTGTACGCGAAAATTCGACGCCACCGCGTCGCCGGTATCGAGGTGCACGATCATGGTTTGCGTCGTGCGCGCCGGCAGGCCGGCTGCGATCGGCGTGCCGGGTTTTACATAGTCCTGCGGAAACAGCACGCGGCGCACGGCGACATTGTTCTGCTCGTCGAGCAGCGTGAGTTCAATCGCCGGGTAGGCTAGCGCGACGTTGTAGCGGTTGCGCAGCGGCATCCTCAATTCGAGCTTATGTGGGCCTTCGACCTGGCGCAGATCAGATGGCTCGACCTGCAGGCCGTCGATGTCGTGAGGCGGCGCAACATCGCAGTTCAATTGCTGGCAGGCCTGCGCATACAGCGGCTGTGAGCCCGGCCAGTCGACCATGATGGTCTCGCGCTGCCACCACGCCAACTGGGCCACCAGCACGATCAGCAGGATCAATGCGAGCACGGTCCCGGCGATTTTCCAGCCCAGCCGGCTCGGCGGAGGCGCACGGGTTTCACGCACGACGGCGAACGGATCGGCATCGTCCTCGGGCAGGTTCTCGGCGAACGGCATAGCCGCTGCGCCAGGCGCCGCTGCTGCAGCGCCGAAGAAATGCGGCTCGGAATCGGGGGTGGTTCTTAGCGTTGCGGCAGCGGCCAGCGCGTCCTGCATTGCCGGTTCGTCCTCAGCAGGGCGATTGACCGGCCGCCAGACCGGCGGGGCTTTCTCGTCAGCGACGGACTCGGCTTCGCCTTCGAAAGCAGTTTCGTCATGCGTCGTTGCGGCGGATTCGAACGTGGCGGCCGGCGCTTCAGGTTCGTCAGCATGCCGGGGCGTAACCGCGACGCTCGCCGCGACTGGCGCGAGCGGCAGGTTATCCACGTTGTGCAGCAGGCGGTTGTCGATCGCGGCATCGGGCGCCGGGGCCCAGGGGTTCCATGCGTCGGCGGCGAAATTCGGCGCCTGCTTAGGGTTCCTGCCAGAAATCAGCGCGCTCACGGTTTCGGCGTCAAGAGGTGTTGCGCTAGCGAAGTCGCCGCCTTCGGCTACCTCGTACAGGCTGCTCGATGCATCGAACACCTCCTGGCAATGTCCGCAGCGCACAAGGCCGCGGCGTAGCGCAAGCTGCGCCGGTTGGAGCCGGAAGACAGTTTCGCAGAAGGGACAGCGCGTCGCCAGGAGCATATTGAGCCGGGTAGCCGTAAGGCCGTTGGTTGGACAATACGCCTTATTCTAATGGCATTCGCCAGGCGCTCAGCGACGCGTTCCACTCAGGCATACCCAGCCTTCGTGTTCGCGCCATACTCCAATGTCGATCCACTGCTGATAAACCTGCGCCACTTCGTCCGCCTGGCGCGCGAGAATGCCCGACAGCGCCAGCCGGCCACCAGGCTTCACCTTCGACGACAGCATCGAAGCCATCAGCTTGAGCGGATTGGACAGGATGTTGGCAACGACGATGTCGAACTCACCAGCCGGGCAAGCGTCGGGCAGCCCATAGGTGACTTCAGCGCGGTTACGCTCGCTGTTGTGTCGTGCCGATTCCACCGCTTGCGGATCAATGTCGATACCGTAGACCGGATTCGCGCCGCACTTCTTCGCGAGGATCGCGAGGATACCGGAGCCGCAACCATAGTCCAGCACTGACAGGTTCGGTTGAACGGATTGCTCGAGCCATTCCATGCACAGGCGCGTAGTGGGATGGCTGCCCGTACCGAACGCGAGGCCCGGGTCGAGTTCCAGGACTAGCGCGTCAGGGTCCGGTGCATCGTGCCATGACGGCACGACCCAGATGCGTTCGCCGATTGGAATCGGATCGAATTGCGACTGCGTGAGCCGCACCCAATCCTGTTCCTCGACTTCACGCACGTTGAAGGTGGGCGTGGGACTCAAACCCAGTTCGTTTGCCGCAGCGGTGAGCAGAACCGCGGGTTCATGCTCAGGCGACAGCAGCGCGATCACACGCGAATGCTGCCAGGCAGTGCGATCAGGCGTGAGACCGGGCTCGCCGAAGAGCGGTTGCTCGTCGGGCGTATCGGCGTCCGCATCTTCAACAGACACGGACAATGCGCCCAACTCGAGCAGCGCGTCGGAGAGTTCCTCCGCGTGCTCGCGCGCCAGCTCAACGATCAGTTCCCGGTAACTCATGACTTACGCTTCTTCCGGTGCGGCCTGCTGCTTCGCGGCCAGCCGGTTTTCGAGGTAGTGAATGCTGGTGCCGCCTTCGACGAACTTGGCGTCGAGCATTAGCTCACGGTGCAACGGGATGTTGGTCTGAATGCCTTCCACCACCATTTCCGACAGGGCAATGCGCATCCGCTTGATGGCCTGCTCGCGGGTCGCGCCATAGGCGATCAGCTTGCCGATCATCGAATCATAGTTCGGCGGCACGAAATAGCCGTTGTACGCATGCGAGTCGACGCGGATGCCCGGGCCGCCCGGCATATGCCACGACGTCAGACGTCCCGGCGACGGAATGAACTTGAACGGATCTTCGGCGTTGATCCGGCATTCGATCGCATGTCCCTTGAACACGACATCGCGCTGGCGGAAGGCGAGCTTTTCGCCGGCCGCGATGCGGATCTGTTCCTGGACGATGTCGACACCGGTGATGAGTTCGGTCACCGGGTGTTCGACCTGCACGCGCGTGTTCATTTCAATGAAGTAGAACTCGCCGTTTTCGTACAGGAATTCGAACGTGCCCGCGCCGAGGTAGCCCATCTTCTTGCAGGCGTCCGCGCATCGATCGCCGATGCGATCGATCAGACGGCGCGCAATACCCGGCGCCGGCGCTTCTTCGATCACCTTCTGGTGGCGACGCTGCATCGAGCAGTCGCGCTCGCCCAGCCAGATCGAGTTCTTGAACGAATCGGACAGCACCTGGATTTCGATGTGCCGCGGGTTCTCCAGGAATTTTTCCATGTAGACCTGCGGGTTGCCGAAAGCACGGCCAGCTTCTTCGCGCGTCATGTTGACCGCGTTGACGAGCGCCGCTTCCGTATGAACCACGCGCATGCCGCGACCACCGCCGCCGCCAGCGGCCTTGATGATCACCGGATAGCCGACCGCGCGCGCAATTTTCACGATCTCTTTCGGATCGTCCGGCAACGCGCCTTCCGAACCCGGCACGCACGGCACGCCGGTTTTGATCATGGTCTGCTTGGCGGAGACCTTGTCGCCCATCAGGCGAATCGTCTCTGGGCGCGGGCCGATGAACACAAAACCGGATTGCTCGACGCGTTCGGCAAAGTCAGCGTTTTCGGAGAGGAAGCCGTAGCCGGGGTGAATCGCTTCGGCGTCGGTGACTTCGGCCGCGCTGATCAGCGCAGGCATGTTCAGGTAGCTCAGGTTGGAAGGCGCCGGGCCGATACACACGGCCTCGTCAGCGAGCTTCACATACTTGGCTTCCTTGTCGGCTTCCGAATAGACGACGACCGTCTTGACGCCAAGCTCACGGCAGGCGCGCTGAATCCGGAGCGCGATTTCGCCGCGATTGGCAATGAGGATTTTTTCAAACATAGCGAATTTTTCAACTCATCAATGGGCACTGCAGGTTGTCCACAACACGGTGGCTACCACACAGCGCCCCAAACCTGGCGCTTCGCACGAGGCCCCCTGGAGGGGCGATCCCGCCATTCCCCGAGGGGACTTCCTTCGGGGCGGGGGACTTCCTGCGGAGCGGAAAACCTTGGGCGCTCCGGCGTTCTCTTGCGAGGATCGGTCGCGCGCCCCGGTCGGGCAGGCGTGCGCACGGCAAACGCAAAACGTGCCGCGTTAGCCGACCACGAACAGCGGCTGACCGTACTCGACGGCTTGCCCGTTTTCGACGAGGATTTCCTTCACCACGCCGGACTTGTCCGACTCGATTTCATTCAGCAGCTTCATGGCTTCGATGATGCAGATGGTCTGGCCTTCCTTGACCGTATCGCCCACCTGCACGAACGCTTCCGCACCCGGCGACGGCGCGCGGTAGAACGTGCCGACCATCGGTGAGGTGACGACATGGCCTTGCGGGGCGGCGGCTACCGGCGCGGCGG